>NZ_JBIAQF010000042.1:0-61789 GCF_042888885.1 Streptomyces sp. NPDC002742 | reverse complement strand
GCCGGAGGCATGCCGCCGGAGACCGAGCCCTACACCCAGCCGCGCGACACCCGGACATGGGACGAGGACGACCTACGCCGCCTCGACGAAGGCGATGAGTGACAGACCGGGCGCTTGGCGGGTATGCAACGACTCGCCTGGGGATACCCGCAGCTCATGAGACTGACAACGGGGTTGAGCCAAGCGGATCGGCATCTGACGCAACAGGCCGCCTCCCGCATTCCACCTGCCGTCGGCCGGCTGCTGTCGGCGGTGGAGGAGGCGGCGGAGAGCAGCAAGCTGTGGTGTGGCGCCGCGGTCGTGATGACGGCGTTCGGCGGGCGGCGCGGGCGGGGGGCCGCAGTGTCGGGGCTTGCGCGCTCGCCATCGCGCAGCTGGTGTCCAACGGTGTGGGCAAGCAGTTGGTCGACCGGCCCCGCCCGCCCAAGGAGTGGATCGAGCACGATGAAGTCGAGGACCGGCCCGCCGCCTCCTCCTTCCCTTCCGGGTACACGGCGGCTGCCGTCGCTTTCACCTCCGCCATCGCCCCCGCTTTGCCGCTGGCCGGTGTCCTGTGCGCGGTGCCCGCCGCCCTGCTGGCCGTCGAGCGGGTGCAGTCGGGTGCTCACTACCCCACGGATGTCGCCGCCGGTGCCCTGATCGGCCTGGGCAGCGCCTGGCTCACCTTGCATGTCCCGTGTCTGCTGCGGCATTGGTTGTAGCGGCCACGTACCGACTCCACACCGCATCCATGGTCGCAGCAGATCATTTTCTCCTGAACTCCGCGGTTCTGGGTACTCGCCCACTCATCGGACGGCCGGAGCACCGCGGCCCGACCCGACTGACAGGAACGAAACAGAGCAAGAGGTGATCGCGTGTCGAGTACACAACCGCACGGCTTCGGGCCGGGCCGAGATACGCACGACGTGGGGCACGAGCCGGTGGGCGAGCTGGTACAGCAGGCCGCACAACAGCTGACTGAGCTGGTGCGCGGCGAGATGAAGCTGGCGCAGGCGGAGATGAAGGAGAAGGGCAGGCGCTACGGCAAGAGCGGTGGGCTCTTCGGCAGCGCCTCGCTGGCCGGCTTCCTGATGCTCCAGGCGCTGGTGGCCACCGTCATCGCGGCGGTGGCCCTGCTGCTGCCGGTGTGGGCCGCGGCCCTCATCGTCACCGCCGCTCTCGGTGTGATCACCGCCGTCCTGGCCTTGAGCGGGAAGAAGCAGATCGGCAAGGCCGCTCCGCCGACGCCCCAGAGCACGATCGAGAACGTCAAGGCCGACATGGCCGAGATCAAGAGGAGCGCACACCGATGACCCACACACCCCGTGATCAACAGAGCGCCCCCAGCCCCGACCAGCTCCGCGAGCACGTCGAGCAGACCCGCCACGACCTCGGGCAGACCATCCAGGCCCTCACCGACAAGACCGACGTCAAGGCCCGCGCACAGCACAAAGCCGGCGAGCTGAAGGACCAGGCCGTCGCCAAGACCGGCGAGCTCAAGGCTCGGGCCGCGAAGGCCACCTCCCAGGTCCAGGACAAGCTGCCCGACTCGGTCAAGGACAAGGCCTCCCAGGCGGCGAGGCAGGTCCGTACCACGGCAGCCCAGGCCGGACGGATGTGGGAGGAGAAGGCGCCCGAACCTCTGCGGCAGAAGGTGGCCCAGTCTGCGCAGCTGGCACGGGACAACCGAACCGTGCTGCTGGTCGCCGCCGCGGGCGTCACCGTGCTGTGGGTGGCCAGCCGCCGCAAGAAGGGCTGAGCAGATGAAGGCCTCGACGATCGCCTATAAACCGGTCGGGCTCGTCCTGGGGGCCGTCAGCGGAATGATCGCCGGGGCTGTCTTTAAACAGGCATGGAAAGTACTCGGTCACGACAAAGACGCCCCCGACGCCACCGACGAGGACCGCACATGGAGCGAGGTCCTCCTGGCCGCAACGCTTCAGGGCGCCATCTTCGCCGGAGTCAAAGCCGCCGTCGACCGCGCCGTCGCCGCCACCACGCGCAGCCTGACCGGAACCTGGCCCGGCTGACAAACCAACGTGGGGGCCGACAGGACGTGAAGTCCTGGCCCTCACGTCGGCCCTGCCGCCCGAGGCATACACCGCCTTCCTGACACCGGCAGCAGAGAGGTCTCCCCCGCGACCGCCATCAAGGTCCGGCACGTTGCGGATGCCGGACCGATGATCTCTGTTCCGGCATCCGCCGGGATCTGGACCAGCGGCTCCGGCAGCACGCCTCATCCCTGCAGACTCCCACAGCATGAGCGACAGACGGGAGCGCTATGTCACGTTTTGCGCAGATGTGACCGGGCACTCGGTGCGTTGTGGTGTCCGGGCGGGCCGTGCTCCGTCCGCAGCGCAAAGAGAGCCACCACAAACACGTAAGGACGAGAGGTCCCGCAATGGCGAAGACATCGAGGCAGCCTGCAGATGAAGCAGGATCGCGCAAATCCGAGGGAGGGCGTCAACTACGCTGGGGCCCGTCCGTGGACGACGAGTCACAGCAACCGAACCCCAGCGCCCACCGCAGCTTCCACCCCGACAAGTACGCCCCTGAGCCCGACAAGCCCCGCAAGGTGCCTACGAAGGCAGAAAAAGAGGCATCGGGAGTGGGCACGCCCTCAGACAGCCTGACCGCGAGTGGCGAAGACCGAGGAAAGTCCGAAGGCATGCACGACACCGGACGCCGCGGAGAATCCCGCCGCCCCAGCGGAAAGAAGGATGCCTCCGCCTATACCGGCGTCAACCCTGATGATTCGCCTGCCGGAGACGGAAGCCGCTGAGGGAGGATGTGAACGAACGCCGACCAATCTTGGTTAGCCAGCACGGCAAGTGTCCTGGGCTCCCCCGTCCGGGAGCCCAACGGCTGTGATGCCGGGCTAGCCCTCAACTACCAGCAGGGGCTGACAGCAGACCGGCCATGGGAGCAGTTCCCACCCACAGTCGCCTTGGGGATGCACGTCCGGCGCCGCAGAGCGCGAGTGAGGCGAGTGTCCAGTGTGGTGTGCCAGGTGACATCGGGATGCAGGAACGCAGATGTGACTGCCCTGGCGCCCAGCCCGCAGCCGCGGAACGGTTCCTCCAGGACGACGTCGATGATCACGCCCTCGGCGCACCTGCTCGTACGCTCGATAGGTCACGCGCCCGATCACCCTGCGGATGCGCGCCAGCGGGAGACACTCCACCGGCCCCGACGCCGTCCGGTACGCCGGTGCCTTCCCTCGGCCAGCCGTGGTGCGGGGCTTGCCTAAAGCCTGGTTCAAACAAGAGTGTCACTCCTGGCATACGTCTGATTTGCCTGCATGGCCATCGCGAGTGCCCCTTACACCACGGACACATGTCACGCCGCCATAAAGCATCACTTCCCACGCGCACGACACTCGCGGCGGTGCACTGCCACGAGGCGCCCGACTGTCTTCACCGGGCAGAGCGCCTGCCTCTGGGGTCGTCGCCCCGCGCGGCCAGGTGACTGCGGCGCCGCGTATTTGCCCTTGACCGCCTGGGGTCTGCGTCCCGCTGCCCTCTCAGCAGGCAGCCGCTCCAGCGAACCCGAGTTCGCCTGGGCGAAGTCGCGCGCGTGATGCTCCATCGGAGCGGGTCGCGCAGGAAGCGGCCGCGACTCTCGACTCAGCCGAGTCACAGACCAGGAAGCTGACCGGGCAGCCTGCCGAGGAACGTCAGAGGCGCCGGTGGGAGCAGGCCACGATTCACGCGCTGCGGGAGGAACTGCTCGGATTGTCGGTGTGAGGTCTCAGGAGATGCTTGACCGTTTGTGCTCTGGACATGGTCGACACGTTCGGCTGAACGTCCGTCAACTCCCCCCCCCGCTGAGGCAAGGATGCTTCGCTCGGTGGTCGTGGATGTACAGCAGTTGGCCGAGTACCGCTACCGGGCTGTCCGCGAGGTGCTCGGCGGGTCTCCAATCGGTGAGGTCGCAGCCCGGTACGGCACCTCGCGTCAGACACTCCACAGCTGGCGACGGCGGTTCGAGCAGGAAGGCATGCCAGGCCTGCTGGACCGCTCCCGACGCCCTCGGAACAGTCCCCCCTGTCTGTCGGCCGAGGTGGAAGCCGAGATCTGCGAGCTGCGTCGCCGGCATCCCCGGTGGGGTGCCCACCGGATCTGTCACGAACTCGCCGGTCGCGGGCTGGAGTCGGCCCCGTCACGGGCCACGGTCCACCGGGTGCTGTCCCGGCTGTTCTTCGACCAGCTCGCCGTTCTCGAAGAAGGCACGCCCGAGTACCAGTACGCACGCAACACCCTCATCGAGATGAACATGACCCTCGTCCGCTTCGCGGCCGCTCGTTTCCGCAACCGCGGCCCGGACGAGATGGAAGACATCGTCCAGGTCGGCATGGTCGGACTGATCAAGGCCATCGACCGCTTCGAACTCACCCGCGAAGTCGAGTTCACCTCCTTCGCGGTTCCTTACATCGTCGGCGAGATCAAGCGCTTCTTCCGCGACACCTCCTGGGCCGTCCATGTCCCCAGGCGACTGCAGGAAGCACGGATCCAGCTCGCCAGGCCACCGAGGAGCTCCGCAGCCGGCTCGGCCGCACCCCACCGTCAAGGAACTCTCCCAACTGATGTGCCTCAGCGAGGAAGAGGCCAACGAAGCACGCCTCGCCTCCAACGGCTACAACTCAGCCTCCCCCGGTGCCACCATCAGCTCCGGCAACGACGGCGAAGCCTCGCTGGCCGAATTCATCGGCACCGACGACAACGCCCTCGAACTCGTCGAAGACTTCAACGCCCTGGCCCCCATGATCGCCGAACTCGACAACCGCGAACGGCGCATCATCCACATGCGCTTCGTCGACGAATGCACCCAGGCCCAGATCGGCGAACACCTCGGCATCTCCCAGATGCACGTCTCCCGCCTGCTCAACCGCACCCTCACCAAACTCCGCGAAGGCATGCTCACCACCGCCTGACCCCGGCTCTCCGCACGCGCCGGCGGCGTGTCCCTCCCTCACGGGGTGGGACACGCCGCCGAGGCATCTGGGCCGGGCCACGGCGCCGGCGGCAGACAGGCGGCCGGCGATGGTGGCGACCAAGAGAGGCCTCCCTCCGGCCGCTCGATGGCCGTCGAGGGCGCTCCCCGCCACCCTCGGAGGCTGAATTCCTGCCGGGCCTGCCGGTCAATGCCCGCAACGCTCACGGCATCCATCTTGTACGCCCGATCAGCCCTTCCCTCCAGCGGCGCCTGGACGTCACCGGCACGGCTGGCATGTTCACCGTCCGCCCCAACATCAGCCAGGTGCTCGCTGTCTCTTTTGCCCGACACCTTCAACGCCCTCTCGCGCGACGCGGGGCGATCGTCAGGCGTGCTGCGCCGGTGTTCATGCACGGCTCGGGACATCCGCATGGAATACACGGGACAGCAGTAGCCCGTGTCCTGTCGGTGCACGATGCCCCCAGCTCAAGGAAGGAGGGCCTGGGAGAGCGTGGGGTAGCAGGGGATGATCGTGTCGAGGCCGACGATTTCGACGACGCGCTGCACCGGTGCTGTCAGGGCCGCCATCCGGATCCAGCCACTGGCCGACGTGGCGTCGCGGCGCGCGGCGGCCAGGGCGCTGATGGCGCTGGAGTCCATGAAAGTGACCGCACCGAGGTCGATGACCAGCTGGACCGGTCCTTTGCCGTCTACCTGAAGGGCCTCGGCCAGGAGGCCGACGTTGTCAGCGTCGATCTCGCCGCTCAGGACCAGGACACGGATGTCCGCAATGATGCTCCGGTTGATCGACAGGCGGCCGGGCTGCTCGGCTGTCTCATGCATGTCTGCCACGTGTTTCTCAAAACCTTCTGCGGTAGCAGGCCAGCGCCTCCGTACGGAAGACCCGAAGCACCACATCCTACGGGTGCTGCATCCACGTGGCTGTGCCACAGGTAACGTGCCGACCTGGCATACGCGGTGCCTGAAGGGGTAACCGGCAGCGTGACGGAAGCGGGGGGAAATGGACGAACCACCTAGGAATGGCGACGGTGAACGGCCCGACGCTGCCCCACCGCTGGAAGCCTCACTCGCACTCGACAGCGACGGCTCCCGCATCGCCCAGGCCCGCCAACTCGCAGCCGTCTTCGTGACGAAGGTACGAGACGACTACGGCATCCCGGTGGCAAGCGCCGTGGTGGAGATCGTCCAACTGATCGTCAGCGAACTCGTCACCAACGCCCGCAAGTACGCCGCCGGACCGGCCCTGCTGCACCTGCGGATCACCGGCCCCGTCCTGCGGGTCGAACTCTGGGACAGCAACCCCGTCCGGCCGGCCGCCAAGGCCCCGGACCCGGAACGCATCGGCCAGCACGGCCTGGAGATCGTCACAGCCCTCGCCCGTACCGTCACCGTGGAGCAGACGCCCGTCGGCAAGCGCATCACCGCCGACGTCATCCTCAGCACCGCCGCCGCATAGCCGAACCGGGTTCTCACCCCAGCCGTTCAGAAGACGGGCACACCACAGCACGCAGCTCAGCCCGCGCGCGACCGGACACCAGCCAAGCCCTGGCGCCGGCTGCCTTCTGGTCGTTCCCGCTGCTCTGACACGGTGATCTGGGTCTCTGAACGGTCCTGCGCAGGGGTGTTTCCAGCACGTTCGGGCAGAGAATGCCAAGAACTGGTGACCAGTCAGGGAGTAACTGCGAAGGTGCGGCGGTAGTCCACACCGACGAATCGGGTCCAGCTGCTCAGGATTCGCTGGAGGAACACGTGGAGGAACGTGTAGAAGGACTCGTGGAGGAACTACAGGGCGAGAATGCCCAGCTTCACGAAGCGATGCGCTCGCACGCCGTGGTGGACCAGGCCATCGGAGTCGTCCTCGCCATAGGTCATCTGACACCAGAACAGGGATGGGACGTGATCCGGGAGGTCTCCCAGCGGACGAACATCAAGCTCCGTCACGTGTCGGAACTGATCATCGAATGGGCCCGCACCGGGAAACTGTGCACCGACGTCCGCACGGAGCTGGAGCGGCAGCTCGCGCAGTACACACAGCCCCCGCGAAGCGAGGCGTGAGGCGTGCCAGCAGCCCGGAAGCGCCGGAAAAGACCGTTCGCGAACCGGTCACAGGGAACGCTCATGGAACGCATCACGCTCCCAACTCCACGCAAATATCGGTCCATTGCAGTCGTTCGTTGCAATCCAAGGGCTACTGATGTGACTCTTGGTGACGGACGCAAAGTCTGCTCCGTTCACGGCCGAAGTGCCTTGTCCCAGACCGCGCTTGGGTAGTGACCATGTCCGAGGAGCTTGAGAAGGTCGGAGCCGTCAGCCAGCCACGCTACGAGCAGATCGTTGCCGAGTTCCGCAGTGCGGCCGAACAGCTGACGCAGGCCCAGTTCACGATCGGGGACCAGGCCCTGGAGATCGAGCCGATGGGTCCCCGCAGCGGGCCAGTCGCGGACACCGCCTGGTCGGTCGAACAGTCCCTGACCCGGCTGGCCAAGGACGTCGGCCTGCCGGTGACGACGGCCGAAGAGGCCCGCTGGACGGCATCGCGCTGGCCGGCCGACCGGCGCCGGAAAGCGGAGTCGTTCACGGTCCACCAGGTGTTGGCCCGCATCGGCGACGACGCGGAGCGCTTCGCCGCGATCGACAATCTCCCTGACGGCAAGACCCACTGGACCCTGGACGACGCCAGGCGCCGGAGCGATTTCCGGGCGCAGATGCCCGTCCCCCGTAGAGAAGAACACCGCGATCCATCCACCGGCCTTCGATCCAGTGCCGCCGCGGCGACGACCACTACCCCTCAAGCATCCGCAGGCCACCGCCAGAGTGCCCCAGAAGGATCGAGTGGCGCGCACCGGAACACTGTGCGCGACATCCGCACGGAACTGGTTCAGCAGCTCGCGCAGCCGGCAAGCCTGTGCATGATCCCGGCGGGGGCGCACCCTCACTGGTCCGTCGCCCTCCTACACAGGGCGCCCAGCGGTCATGAACGAATCGCGCTTTCTATGACAAGTGGACCAAAACGGCAGGACGATGAATCATGCTCGGCGGCTTACAACCAGGCGACAGTGCAGCCAGTTCCGCGATCCGACCGGCTCAGGCATGTGCGACCGCAGCACGGCGGCTGATCCTCGTCGCGGATCATGTCGGTGTCCATCCAGTTCAGTTGGGCGACACCCAGGCCTGTACCGCGGGGGGGGCAGTTCAGCACGCATCGCCGGCACAAACGACTCGACGCCGGCCTTGGAAGCTCGGCACTCGTCCATCATGGGTGAAGCTCCCGTGGGCGCCGGCGAGCGCCACCCGTCACGACGGCGACCCGGTCGTCCAGAGCGCAGAGCACCCTGCCGCTCGGTCACTGCACACTCTCCGATGCGGCACTTGCGGTGGCCGCAGGCCCACAGCGGCACGCGTGAGCCGCTGCGTGCGCGGTCGCTGCCCACTGCAGGACGTGAACTCGGGGCAGCCGGTCAAGGGTTGAAGAGGATCTTCACTGCGCCGTCCTGCTTCTTCTGGAACATGGCGTAGGCGTCAGGGGCCTGTTCCAGTGGCATGCGGTGAGTGGCGAAGGATTCGACGCCGAGAGGGTCGGCGTCGGTGAGCAGGGGCAGGAGGTCGTCCACCCACCGCCAGACGTTGGCCTGGCCCATGCGCAGCTGGATCTGTTTGTCGAACATGGTCAGCAGAGGCAGGGGGTCGGCCATCCCTCCGTAGACACCGGACAGGGAGATCGTGCCGCCGCGGCGGACGAGCTCGATCGCCAGGTGCAGCGCAGACAGGCGGTCCACGCCTACGCGTCGCATCAACGTGGCAGCCAGCTTGCTGGGCAACAGGGTGGTCATCTGCTGGGCGGCTTGGGCGGCGGCGGCGCCGTGGGCCTCCATTCCGACGGCGTCGATGACGGAGTCGGGGCCCCGTCCGGCGGTGAGGTCACGGACGGCTTCCACGATCCCGTCTCCGTGTTCCTCAAGGTTCAGGGTGTGCACCCCGTGCGCCTTCACCCGATCCAGCCGCTCGGGTACCAGGTCGATCCCGATGACCGTCCCGGCTCCGCGATGGGCGGCGATGCGGGTGCACATGTCCCCGATCGGTCCCAGGCCCAGCACCGCGACGCTGCCACCGGGAGGGACGGCCGCGTAGTGGACGGCCTGCCACGCGGTCGGCAGGACATCGGACAGATAGACGAACCGGTCGTCCGGAGGTCCCGGAGGGACGGCGATGGGCAGGGTGTTGCCGAACGGCACGCGCAGGTACTCGGCCTGCCCTCCGGGGACCTGGCCGTAGAGCTTGGTGTACCCGAACAGGGACGCGCCGCTTCCCTGACTGTGGACCTGGGTGGTCTCGCACTGCGAGTGCAGGCCCTGCTTGCACATGAAGCACGTGCCGCAGGAGATGTTGAACGGGACCACTACCCGGTCACCCTCGCGTACGTTCACCACCTCGGAGCCGACCTCTTCGACGATCCCCATCGGTTCGTGGCCCAGGATGTCGCCGGCGTCGAGGAACGGTCCCAGGACTTCGTACAGGTGCAGGTCGGACCCGCACAGCCCGGTCGTCGTCACTCTGATGATCACGTCGGTCGGATCCTGGATCTCGGGATCGGGGACCGTGTCCACGCGTACGTCCCTCTTGCCGTGCCATGCCAACGCCTTCATGCATCCTCCTCAGCCATTGCGCAACTCGGACCGATCACGGTCCCGCATCCCGTGCAGGCCTCCGCCCGGGTGGCGATGGCCAAGGCCGGGAGCCACGCCCCACCGAGTACCCACCATGCACAATTGATACATACCGGGCATACAAGTGGACATTCCTGCCTGTCCCGGAGACATGGGAGCCGGGAGGGACCGCAACCGTCACACGGAGGGCTGGGTGCAGCGGAAGGCGGACTCGACAGCAGCGAGACGCAGCCGCTCCAGTACGGCGGACTGGCGGTCGGCGCGCTCCACAAGTATGTCCAGGTGTTCGACGAAGAGGCGCCCGTCAGTCTCCGCCAGGGCTCGCAAGCTGCGCCAGCAGGCCGCCTTGCCCTGGACACTCAGCAGCATGGATTCCAGTTCCAGGACGTCGCTGAGCGGGGAGCGGGAAAAGAGGTGGCCGTTGGGCTTGGCGCGGCCCGCCTTTTCGGTCAGCCAGCCGAGGGCGACTTTCGTGTAGGCGGTCGGCACCGCGAGGTCGGCCATGATCTGCGTCAGCGAATCACGGTCCTGCTCCACTTCATGGGCCAATTCGGCCAGCGTGGTGCCCTGTTCCCGGTATTGCTGAGTCTGGGCGGCCCGCCGGAAGAGTTCCAGGCCGGCGGTCGCGCCGGAGAGGTGGTCGTTGAGGTAGATCGCCAGAAGGTCGGCGCCGCCCGAGGCCTTCTTCGGGGACGCTTGCAAGGTTCCCGACTCGTCGGTGGCGGCGGCGCGCATTTCCCGGTCCACCGAAGCGGTGAGTTCGGTCCAACTGTCCTCGAACTTGACGAGCCCTTCACGTTCGAGCGTGTCGGTGACATCCGTGAAGTCGACGCCGACACGCTCCAGCGCCTCGAAATGGGCTGTCGCGCCAGCGTAGACATCGGCGGCCGGCGTGCGGGCAGGCAGAGCGCCGTGGTCGGCGAACGCTGCCAGAGTGGCGCCGGGCATGGTGTTCACGGTGCCCGCGATGACGAGTTCGCTGACGTACATCGTGTCGGGGTAGGCAGGGTTCTTGACCCCGGTGGATGCCCACAGAGGCCGCTGCCGGCGGGCGCCTGCCGCGACGAGGGCCTGCCAGCGGGACCCGGCGGTCAACTCCTGGTACGCCTGGTGCGCGAGCCGGGCGTTGGCGATCGCGGCCTTGCCCTTGAGCGCCTGGGCCTCGGGGGTGCCGAGGGCGTCGAGGCGACGGTCGACCTCGGTGTCGACGCGGGAGACGAAGAACGAGGCGACGGAGTGGATGTCCGCCAGGTCGTGTCCGGCGGCCTTGGCCCGCTCCAGTCCGGTCAGGTAGGCATCCATCACCGCGCGATAGCGCTCCAGGGAGAAGACCAGGGTGACGTTGACGCTGATGCCCTCGGCAATGACGCGGGTGATCGCGGCCAAGCCCTCGCTGGTGGCCGGGATCTTGACAAGAAGGTTCGGCCGGTCGACGGTCTCCCACAACTTCCGCGCCTGGCCGATCGTGGCGTCGGTGTCCCGCGCCAGCCGGGGATCGACCTCGATGGAGACCCGACCGTCGCTCCCGCCGGTCTGCAGGTGGACCGGGCCGAGCGCCTGGCAGGCTGCCCGTACGTCGTCGGAGGTCAGGGCGAGGACGGCATCATCCACGCTCACACCCTCACGTGCCAGCCGGCGCAGTTGCTCGCTGTAGCGGTCCCCTCTGGACAGCGCGGAGGCGAAGATCGTGGGATTCGTCGTGACCCCTACGACATGCTTGTCCGCGATCACCTCCTTCAGCTCACCCCGGGCCAGCAGCTCGCGGGACAGGTCGTCCAGCCAGACAGACACTCCGGCCGCGGACAGTTCGGCGAGCGGATCGGACGCGGTGGAAAGAGTCATGCCAGACCTCCAGAGAGTATGCGGCGCGGGTCGGCACGCCCGTCCGGCATGCCGACCGGAGGAAGCACCTGAGAGTGGGCGAAGCGGGCGGCGACTCGTTCCCGCCGGCGGTATCTCACACGGATCGCCTCGTTGACGCGGACTGCGCGCCATCGGCCAGGGCGCCGCTGCGCCCCATGGAGACGGTGGATCCGGCGATGCTCCCCGAGGTGCCCCGGAACCGCGCTCTCGCCCGGGCCTGGCAAACAAGGCGCCGGTAGTCCAGGTCTGCCAACTCCGTGGCCCGCACGGACAACGGACTTCCGTCCAGCCCCTCCAACAGCGCAGCATGGGCGTGACCGTAGGGCGCCTCGTGCTGGGGAGCGACTCCTCGCGGCAGCCAGGAGATCAGCAGAATCTTGTTCCGACGCGCTCCGTCCACCGTTGCGAAGGCCAGGTCGTAGACGACGAGCCTGGGCTCGTGTGCGGGCAGGCCCGACAGGAGCTCGTCGTGTGTCAGATTGCCTCGGCGTTCGAGGACGCGGGTGTCCAGGGCGTCACTCAGCCGGCAGATCACCGTGTTGACTTCTCGCTTTCCCTTCAGCTCCCGAAGTGCGCCGATACACCTGTCGTCCACGGCTATGCGACTGCTCATGACGCTCTCTCCCTCCGCCCCAGGTCCACGCGATACGCCAGCTCCGCGTCGACCTGCGGCCACCGAGTGTCCAGTGGCCACGACGCGGAGGTCCCCACGACCCAGTCTGCGTAGAGCTCGGGATCCTCCAGAACCGCCCAGACGGCGCCAGGGGACCGCTCGATCACTTGGTGTCGAATCGCCACGACAAACCCCTGAAATAGCGATGAATAGGTCGATATCGACGAATACCCCTCCCCACCGGCATCATGCTCAGCATTACCTGGAGGATCGTGAACGCATCCGGCCATGACTCCACTGCGGGGAGGCAGACCGTTCGGGTGCGGTCGAGGCCACGGGAGACAGCGGCGGCGCACGCGAAGCCGTTGCACATGAACACACACGCCTTCGACACCTCCACGGAAACCAGGAATCCCTGCGCCCTGGACACGGCGTCGACGACTCGTTCCCTCGGGTAGGGCCAGAATCCGCGTTTGTCCCCCGGGGAGGCGGGGACCCGTGACAAAGGATGGGGACGCCCGCAGACGACGTCCCGCTCATCGGAGGAAACCATGATCATCCTCGGAGTCATCCTGCTCGTTGTCGGTCTCGTTGCGGGCATTGGAATCCTTTGGACCATCGGGGTCATTCTGCTCGCGATCGGAATTGTGCTGTGGATTCTGGGAGCAATGGGACGCGAGGTCGGCGGACGACGGCACTACTGGTAGTGGCCGACCTTGTCCGGGCATTCTCCTGACCATCAGCGACAATGATTCGCCGCTACCCCGGCGGACGGAATGCCTCGCAGTTTTTCGGCGCGGCCCAGGGTTGCCGTTGATCCAGCAGAGCCGGATCAACGTCTTCAGCTCATGGGCAGAAGGATTCCGAGCGGGCCGAAGCCGAGATGGAGATCTTCCGGACGCGCTCCGTGCTGCTCGCAGAGTTCCGCCATCCGCTGGTCGAGCAGCATGAGCGTGGTCCCGATCTCGTCGACCTGCTCATCGCTGAGGTCACCTTGCTCGACACGGCGAATCGCCTGGCGCTCCATCAGCTGTCTGCGGAGTTCGACCACGGTGAGTACCAGGGCGACCAGGTCGCGCCCCATCCGGTCGGAGTCCAGGTCGAGTCGGGATCCGCTCACAGCGGGCCGCCGTCCGCCCAGGGAGCCTCAGCGCGGTGTTCGGCCACCGGATACCGCATTGAGGATCTGGACCCGTCGTTCCACGGAGGGCTGGGCGTGCGGTCGCAATCTACGGGAGACAGTGAGCCCACAGGCACCTCGTCGGTGACCCCTGGCAGCCCGACGGCGGCCGAAAGGTCCGGGTTCCGACAGAGAGCGAACACCTAGATGGCATTGACGCCCGACAGCTCAGGACCGCGCTCGGTCAGGCGCCTCGGTTCTCCTTGTTCCTCGCCGACTCGGGGCGTTGCTGTGGGGCCGCCGCTCTGGCTATTTCTCCGCCGTCTCGGATTCGAGCGATTTCTCCGGCGCCTCGGACTCGAACTCTTTCAGCCGTTCACGCAATTCACGGTTCTCGTCCTGCAAGGCGTCACGTGAAGCCCGCGAGCTGAGTGCCGGATCGTTCTCCCACCAGTCGATTCCGGCCTTCCTCGCGGTATCCACGGATGCCACGAACAAGCGGAGCCGAATGGTGAGCAGTTCGATGTCGAGGAGATCGATCTTGATGTCCCCGGCGATCACGATGCCCTTGTCCAGAACGCGTTCGAGAATGTCGGCGAGGTTGGTGGTCTGAGGACCGGAGACTGGGTACGAGCCCTGCCGGAAGTCGACGTCACTCACGGGCGTCGCCTCTGCCCTCTCCTCTTCTTGGGAGCTTCTTCCTCGCCCTCCGGCTCGTCTTCCTCCTCAGCCCCCTCTTCGTCCTCGTATGCGTCCTCCGCCCCCTCGTCGGCCTCGTCCTCATCCTCGTATGCGTCCCCCTCGTCTTCGTCCTCGTATGCGTCCTCCGTCCCCTCTTCACCCTCGCCATCGCCATCGCCTGCGGAGTCGGTGCCCTCCTCGGCGTCGCCCTCCGGCTCCTCACCCTCGGGCTCTTCGCCCTCCGGCTCCTCCTGCTCGGCCTCTTCCTGTTCGACGGCGTCATCGTGGGACACGACGACCTCTCCGTCACGGATTTCGCCGCGCCAGCCCTCTGGTTCCTCGTTGGTGAGGGTCACGTACCGCTGGAAGTTCTTGAAGTCCAGTCGCATGCGGCGCCCTTGCGCCCGCCAGAGGTTGCCCGTCTTCTCGAAGAAGCCCGACGGGTAGTACTCCACGACAAGGACGATGCGCGTCAGGGTGGGCGCCAGCTCATGGAAGCTGACCGCGCCTCGGGTGGTGCCCTTGGCTCCTTCGGAGGTCCACACGATGCGGTCGTCGGGAATCTGTTCCTGGACGGTCGCTTTGAAGCTGCGCGACGAAGGGCCGACTTTGACCTTCCAGTCGCTCCCGCCCTCATCGTCCTTGGAGACGTCGCGAACGCCCTTGGCGAAGCTGCTGAATTTGTCGTACTGCGTCCAGTAGTCGTAGGTGTCCCGGAGCGGCACTCCCACATCGAGAACCTCGATGATGTTCATGACCTTGCCGCCGCTGGCCTTCCGCTTCCCTTTCCCACCACCGAAGGCGCCCTTGACCTTGTCCACGACGTTGTCCTTGACACCCTTGGCCTTCTCAGAGACGAAGGCCTTCAGCGGTGAGTCGCCCTGGAGGATTCGGGACCCGATGGCGGGAAGCGAGCCACTCTCGGCCGAATCGCTGAGCTGCCCGGCGACATCGGTCAGTTTGTCGCCGGCCTTCTCGGCAAGATTCTCCACCTGCGCGGACACGAACTTGGACAGCTCACCACGAAGCTTGTCCATGCCCGACGTACCCTCAGCCGACTCGTCCGTTTCCTTCTCGGCCATGGCTACCTACCTCCCACGACCGGCGCCCTTGGACGCTGCTCGCTTCGATGACGTCGTCTTCGAAGCAGCGGACTTCTTGGCAGGAGCTGTCTTCTTCGCCGCGGCCTTCTTCGCCGTCCTGCCGGCCGCGGTCTTCTTGCTGGGCGCAGTCTTCTTCGCCGCCCCAGGCTTCTCTCCGCCGGAGGGAGCAGCCTTCTTGCGTGCCGCGGGCGCGGGTGCCTTGCGGGACCGGTCGGGTCGCGAACCGCGGGGCCTCCGCGGCTTCGCCTCAGGTTCTTCTTCCTCTTCTGGTTCTTCTTCCTCTGCTTCCTCTTCTGGTTCCTCCTCGTCCTCGTCCTCGTGTTCGTGTTCGGCTTCCGGCTGTTCCTCTTCCTCTTCCGCCTCGGCCTGGTCCTCGTCGTACTCGGCCTCCGGCTCTTCTTCCTCCTCTTCTTCCTCCCCCTCCTCGTACTCCGCGTCCTCCTCTTCCGGGGCGTTCTCCTCCTCGCCCTCCTCCCCTTCGTCCGCCTTCTCCAGAAGTCGGGCCGTACGCTCGCTGAGGGTGCCGGCAAGCGTGGCCATGCCTCGGTCGGCGGCGGCGGTCATCGCCTTGCGGCCCGCCTCCAGCACTTCCCCGCGCAATTGCTCCTGCAACTCGGCGACCTGCGGAATCTCCCCCAGTCTGCGCATCCCTTCGGCGGCGAGCTGGCGAGGTTCAAGGCCGAATCGCCGGCCCGCCAGGTAGGTCGCAATGGACAAGGCCATCCGGCCCTTCTTCGTACGGCCCAGCACATAGCCGCCCACTACCGCAGCCGCGAGAGCCACCTTTTCCTTGTCATCCATGTCTCGTCACCTTCGATCGCTCGGCGTGGAACAGGCCTGCGCGACATGCAGCCGGTCGAGCAGCCGTTCCTCTTCCCGTTCGAACTCCTCCAGGCTGATGCCTCCGTCTTCGAATTCCCGGTTCAGCACGGCCAGCTGCGCACGGAGCACGCACGGGTCGTGCAACTCACGCTCGGCGGCGTCATGGAGTTTCTCCGCCACCCAGATGACGCCGCGGACCGGCGCGATGGGCAGGGTGAGCAGGCCGGTGATCAGTCCCATCTCAGACTCCGATGGCTCGGCCGGGAGTTCCTTCGGCGGAGACGAAGCTGTAGCAAGGCAGCGGACCCGTAAGCCTCAGCTCCACACGGTCGCGATGCGTACGGCCGAATCGCTCTGCAGCGCTTCGGAAGCCATCGCTGTCACCGCGATCGACGAGGAACGACGCATTGAGCACGCATCCCTGGACTTCGGGACCCGCGGCCACCGCACGGGCCCTGGGCGTGAGCTCACGCAGAACTCGCCGGCCGGCCTCGGCGGCCCTGCTCTCCAGAGCGGCCGAGACGGCCTCGCCCAGTCGCAAAGTGGCTTCGTAGCCGGGCACCGGCAGCGGCACTCCCGCGTGGATAATCGCGTAGACGTACACACCATCGCCGGTCACGGCTCACGCCTCCACGGGTCGTCGTCGCCTGCTACTGCCCCGGGCCGGAGCACGCCGCTTCCTCGGCCGTTCCTGCTGCTCTTCCTCGTCCTCATCAGGCTCGTCGGAGTCGTCGTCACCGCCGCTGAGCAGCTCGGGAACGGTAGTGGTACCGGAGTCACGTTCCAGGTCGAGCCGGTTGCACGCCTCCGCGAACCGCAGGTACGTGTCGACACTCGCCACCACGATGCGCGCGTCTATCTTGAGGATCTCGATGCCGACCAGGGACACCCGGACGAACACGTCGATCACCATGCCCCGGTCGAGGATGAGTTCGAGCACGTCGTACAACGTGCCGGCGCGCGGCGGGCACGCCACTACCTCGTCGGAGTAGGTGGTCGCAGGCATGGGGCGTCCTTCCGGTAGTCGGGCAAACCTGAGTCACTGATCACTCATCGGCGGAACCCCGCCGATAGCGGCGGACCCTGCGGTACTCCAGGAGTTCGCCGTCCTGGTCGAGCCGCACCTCGTACGACGCGAGAAGGCTCGTCGTGTCCGGGATCCGCGGCAGCTCAAGGACGTCCACGACGACACACCAACCGTCGTCCTCACGCCCCACCGCTGACACGCCCTCCGTGGGATGGCCGATCAGACCTTCCAGACTCCGGCAGGCAGCACGCGCGGCATCTCCCGCTCCACGCACGGACGGTGCGCGGCGAGCACTGGTCGTCGAGGATTTCCTGGCGCGCGGCCGACGCTCTTCTGCCATGAATTCAAGTCTGGTGCGTATCCGGTTCGGCGCATCTTGAGTGGCCAATCGGGCTTTCGTTCCCGGCATCATGGTCGTCTGCGCCGGGGTCCGGCTCGGCGGGCCAGGACCGCGCTGGGCAAGGCTCACACTCGGCACTCGGCACTCGGCACTCGGTCACGTCGCAAACGGCGTTCGCGGCACGGATGAACGCCGTCACATACCCGGAGGCCGACCAGACCGCCAGCGCGATGCCGAGTGCCGAGCCGATGCCGGAATCGTGCCGCGCGTGCCCCGCCAGAGCTGGACGTGCCGGGGAACCCAGCTCCCGTTGCCCAAGGCGCGGGCCGCAAGGTCGCCTACCTGACGGCCTGGCGACGCGGCTGATCGCCGATCCGGAGTCGACTGCACCATCACCGCGGTGGAAGGCAACTGGACCAAACCCGCCCGGCCCTCCGCGAGCGAAGACGATGCTGACTCTCGGTGACGGATGCAAAGTCTGCTTCACGGCAGAAGTTCCTTGTCCCAGACCGCGCTTGGGTAGTGACCATGTCCGAGGAGTTCGACAAGGTCGGGACCGTCGGTCAGCCACGCTACGAACACATCGTTGCCGAGTTGCGCAGTGCGCCCGAACAGCTGACAGCCCCAGTTCACGATCGGAGACCGGGCCCTGGAGATCGAGCCGATGGGTCCCCGCAGCGGGCCAGTCGCGAACACCGCGTGGCCGGTGGAGCAGTCCCTGACCCGGCTGGCCAAGGACTCGGCCTGCCGGTGACAACAGTCAGCAGGCCGTTGGGCGGCATCGCGCCGACCGGCCGACCGGCGCCGGAAAGCGAAGTCGTTCACGGTCCACCAAGTGCTGGCCGCATCAAAGACGACGCGGAACCGTTCGCCACGATCGACGAGCATCGGAGCGTGCCACCACAGCACTGCGGCAGTCCGTCGACGAGGGACAGATGCCGACCGGTGCGAAGATGCGCCGTCACGAATTCGGGAGGACCGTGGATAGATGACACATCCACTCGTACCGCCAGGTGAGACTCCGCCTGTCGAGGGTTCCATCGCCGAGGCGCATCAGGAGCGGCCGGACGGCGGTATCTGGGAACACCCGTATTGGTGGCTCACGCTTATCGTCCTCGGCTCTGTGATCGTCGCGGGCTACTTCGTGGCCAGGATCAGCGGACTCTGAGTCGGCGGACGGCCGGACCCAGTGCACCCACTTGTGCCGCGATCGGCTGCCGTTGCCAGCCTGGTCTTCGGGCACAGTGACCGGCCCCGAGCGGAAGGGAGCGGACATGGGTGGTCGGCTGCCTTCTTACTGGGCGCGGTGCGGTTTGTGGTGGGCGACCTGTAGGCGTACCTCGGTGGGCAGAAGAGGGGAGCCGGTGGACCGGCTGGCGGTGCGGAGCGGGCCTGAGCAGAGGGCATCGAGGACGACGCCGGGTTCCCCCTGGGGTGTGAGAGCGAGCATGACGCGGGCGCGGGGCTGGGCAGGGCCGCCAGTGATACGTACGGCCGCCTCCTCGACCCCCGGCAAGGCGCCTGCTTCGGCGGTGATCGCGTCGCTCAGCGCCCGGTCGGCCAGCTCGACGCCTTCCCGCGGGGATGTGCCGCCGACGGGCAGCGCCCCTGGGTGGCGTCGGCGGAGTTGGGTGAGCAGCCACCAAAGGGCGAGCAGGGCGACGAGAACGAGGACGGCGATCACCGCGGGCCACCACCACCATCCCTGGCTGCTCCAGCGGGCCCGGTCGGCTGAGCCGAGCAGGACGTCGTTCGGGGTGGTCAGGGGCCAGCCTGCAAACGGGGCGAGATCATGTCGCCGGTAGATGTCGAGCCCGGCGAAGAGGATCAGCAGACCGCCGCCGAGCAGAACCAGTCCGGCGAGGGCCAGCAGACTGCGGTTGAGTGCGGGGCGCGGCGTCATGGTGTGGGCTCCGGTGCTGGGTTTCTCTGTCAGTCGGTACGTCGCCGCACCCGCACGACGATGCGGGGAGGGCGGGCGAGAGCGAGCCGGTCGCGCTCCTCGTCGAGGACGGCGGTGAGATCGTCTTTCACCTGCTGGAGGTCACGGAAGCGAACGTCCGCGCGCGCTTTGACGTGATGGCGGCGCACCCGGATGCGGGCGTTGCCGACTCCGGGTACCTGCATGGCGGCGTCGCGCAGCAGGGCGGCGGCGCCCTCGCGGTCCAGAGAGGCTCGCAGTCCGGGCGCGGGAGAGCGCAGGGGCAGCCAGTGACGCAGGCCGGGGGTGAAGGCCAGGACGATCAACCAGAGACCGACAGCGGCGGCCACGGCGGCTCCCGTGAGCATCCACACGTCGTCCACGGGGCGGGTGGCCAGTTCATCGGCCAGACCCCGTCGCCAGGCAGCCGCAGGGCGTCCCGCCCGTACAGCGACCACATCCACCAGCGCCGCGCCCGCCGCCACGAGAACGAACGAGGCGACCAGTGCGGCCGGAAGGCGGCGCGCGGACCACGGGCGGTGTGTCCGGTGCCCGCCGCCGTCCTCACCGGCCGTCCGGTTCGGTGGGGGTGCGTCGTGTTCGGGCAGACCGGTCCCTGCCGGCTCCCCCGGTTCCTCGGGCTCCTTCGTCAGCGGCACTGGGGCACGGCGCGCGGATGGCCCGGAGTTATGGGCGGCAGGGCTCGGGTCGGGTGTCATTCCGGCCTCCTTCTGGCGTGGCGTGCCCGGCGGCCCGGACCATGGCGGCTCACCGGACCCGTCCCCGGTTCACATCGACGGCGGTCACCAGACGCCGGACGGTGAGGATGACCTCTCCCACCTCCAGGCCGGTCAGCTGAGCCACCCGTTCGGCGACGTCGACCTGGATGCGCTCGCAGACATAGGGGAGGTCGGTGGGGTAGGGCAGGTCCATGGACAGGTGCAGGCGCACCGATCCGGCACGGATGGCGGCGGAGGCCTTGGGCGGCGCCGGTCGGCTCCGGTCGGGCGGTATGGCGGCACGCCGGGACTGGGCCGTGCGTGCGGCCTGGGCGGCGATACGGGCGACCACCCTGTCCGGGATGACGGTGGCGCCCCGCTCTGCCGGGGGCGGCAGGCCGGCGACCTGTGCCGGTGGACCAGACGCATCGCCGAGGGATAGGGATCCGGCTCGGGCAGTAGTCACCGCTGCCTCCGCGTACGGAGGTCGAGGTCACCCTGCAAGGCGAGGCCGCCGATCAGCCCCGCCGTGCCCAGGACCAGAACCAGCAGGAATGCCCAGAAGCCGCCGAAGTAGCCGGCGAAGCCCAGGGCCATGCCGGCCGCGAGGCCCGTCGTTGCTGCGTTCATCATGCACTCACCCGTCTCGCGAGCGCGATCGTCCGTATGATCACCCGCCCATGCACGAGGCATGGCCATGGGTCACGGCGGTCGATCACCTCACGCGGCCCCCGTCCGATGCGGCCTCTTCCTCCTCGTCGTCGGGGAGGTGGACGTCGTCCACGGCAATGTTCACCTCGACGACCTCCAGTCCCGTCATCCGTTCCACGGCGCTGATCACGTTGGTGCGCACCTCGCCGGCGACGTCGACGATGGAGGCGCCGTACTCGACGACGACGTCCAGGTCGACGGCGGCCTGGCGCTCACCGACCTCGACCTTCACCCCTCGCGTGGCTCCGCCTCCGCCTCCCCCTGGGACGCGTTCCCGCACGGCGCCGAAGGCGCGGGCCATCCCCGCGCCCAGGCCGTGGATGCCCGGTACCTCACGGGCGGCCGTGCCCGCGATCTTGGCCACCACGCTGTCCGCGATGGTGGTCTTCCCCCGCGTCTCGGCCGGAGCTCCGGCCCCGGTGCGGCCCTTGAGCGGGCTGACGCCTGTGTCAGGCCGGCTGCCTCCGCCGACGCTGGTGATGTTGTCTGTCATGGTGGTCGCCTCGATCGGTGTGGGACACCTGCGTGGCGCCCATCGAAAGCTGGTGAATGTCGTGCCCCCGACGGTTCGCCGCACAGGAGCCGTACAGAACGCGAGTCCGTGCTCGGTGACGACGTCCAGGTGCGGACTGGACTCGGCGTCTGGAGCCCCGGGGCGTTCCTATCGCCGCTCTTCGGGAGCCACGTACAAACGCAGCCGTGCCTGCCCTGCCGCGGAGCCATCCGCGCCGGCGCGTCCCGGCTCAGAGCCCGTCCTCGCAACGCCGTCTTCGGAACTGTCGGAGCGGGCAGACTCGGTCTCCTGGCCTCCGCGGGCGATACCCGAAGCAGTGGTGTTGTCGTAGGGCAGCGAGGCGCTGTCGCTGCCGTCGGTGACCGTCCGTGCGCGACGGTGGTCCCGTCCGCCCTGGTCAGGCTGGTCGATGACCTGCTGCCAGCCTCGGCCTTCGTCCAGCGCGATGCCGTAGTGCTCGTAGAGGCGGTGTTCCTCGTCCGCCGAGAGGAAGCCTCCGGCATCGACGTCGACGTTGGGGGCGTCTTTGACGGTGGCCTTGGCGTAGGGAACCTCGAGGTGGTCCTCCACCATGGTCGCCTCGCGAGTGGGGACGAAGGACTCGCTGGTGCCGAAGAGCCCGGTCTTGACGCTGACCCACTCGGGTTCGCCGGTCGCATCGTCGAGGAAGACATGCTTGGTGTCGCCGATCTTGTTTCCGTCGACATCGTGCACCGGGTGGTCCAGCACGGTGGCAATCTGCCCTTGAGTGATCATCTTGGCCTCCTGTCTCCCCCTCTTCCGCGTAACCCATAGAAATGCATGAAAACCTATCCATACGAACTAATTGCCCTTATCGGGCATGCTTGTGCAGGGTCCACTGGAAGCCACCGGGACGGCGCCGCAGCAGGCCCGTCGAAGCGAGCACTGACGGCTGACTCGGTGCCGGGCAGGGCACGCCGCGACGTAGCCGACCCTCCACTCGTGACCCTCCGGATCAGGGACGAGAGCTCTGCTTTCTCAGGGCCGGACCGCGCCTGCAGCGTCGCCCCCGCCGGTGCCGGTTCATCGCGCTCGGGCTTGTGCACGGTTGAAGTGTTCGGCTCCGTCACGCGAAGCCCTTCCTGGGCTCGACGGACTGCTCTGTCTCTGAGCGGCTGTTGTCCGCGGCGTTCTGGCCGCAGGCCCAAGTACCGTACAGGGCACCGGATATACGCTCGTCACCGCGCTATCGCACCGTCCACATCCTGAGCGGGGCGGCTCGGGCCGCCCCGCGCACCGAGCAACGACTATGCTGCGTACGGACGTCCCAGACCCTGGCGGCTTTGTCGATGCTCGACTCAGATGGCGCTGGGAGTGGACCTTTCGTCCGTCACCTGGTCCATCCCTGGAGGGAATCGGGTGGGTCCCTGGCGTGACGCACAGGCTGTCGGACCGGCCTCGCTTCCCCTCCCCCGAAGGTACGTCCCTGCCGGCAGCGCGCCACGAGGGTCCGGGAATCCGGCGCTACGGCGTCGGCTGCCGGACGGTCATCAGAACCGAGGCGTCATGCCCCTCCCGCAGCCCACCGTCTAACGCCACGACCGAGGAAGCCGGCCCCTGATCACCCTGGCCGGTGAGATCGACCTGCAATCGGCGCCGCTGGTACGCGCTGCACTGAAACGGTGCCTGGACGACGGCATCCGCACCATCGACGTCGACCTCGCCCGCGTCACCTTTTGCGACTGCAGCGGCCTCAACGCCTTCCTGCGCGCCGCGCAGCAGACCACAGAGGCCGGTGGAACCCTGCGACTGCACCACCCACCACCGACACTGGCTCTGATACTCGACCTCACCGGCTCCGGGTTCCTCCTCCTGGGCCTCCCGTTCGAGCCCCAGCCACCTCTTCTCGGGGACGCCCCGGCCGCGACCGCACCAGCCCCGCCGCACCCGCATGTCCCGCTCGCGCCTGTCCTATCGGGCGATGTGTGGTGACGGCCCGGCCAAAGCAGGGGCGGCCGCACAAGCCCCGTGGCGGCACGTCGTCCGGTGTGGCCGCGGTGCGGTTGCGCCGGGTGAACGGCCGGCCGGCAGAGGGTCTTGGCGGGGAGCCGCGGATCTCGACTTCTGGTGGCTCGGCTGTACCTGCTCGTGCGCTCGGTGTCACGCTCGCGCCCATGCCCGGAGTGAGGCCCGTGATGCGGCCCGCTGGCTCGGCGTCGTCGCCCCGTGGTTGCCCGTGGCGGTGGCTGTGCTCGCCGGGCTGGGCGTCTGGGCGGCACCCTCGCGCCTGGTTGCACTGATCGCCGCAGGCATCGGCATCGGCATCGGCGCCATGATGTGCGGGCCGCTCATCGGACTCGCCGTCATGCGCCAGATCCACCTGGATCGGCACCTCCGGCAGCCCAGTCGCAGGACGCCGCAGCAGCCCTCTACGACACCCTGGTGAGATTCCTCCGGCAGACCATCCTCACCGTGCTCCTCAGCGCCTCGCTGGCCGTGATCGCAGGGCCGATGGGTAGCGCCTTGCCCTGCGGGCGCCACGAGCGCGTCGAGGCCCAGCCTCCCTGACGTTCACAAGCGGAGCCGCGAGACGAAATGGGGCCGTCGCGGACAACCCAGCGGGTGAACCTCCCGCGCGGTCGGGTGTGCGGCTGCGTCGCGGTCACCGACCGGGGTACTCACCTCCAGCGGATCTCACGCGACCCGTCCTCGGGACGGAAAGAGTCCTCCCGCCTCTCCTCAATGATCGGAAACGCTGTGAGTACCAAGAAGAAGAGTCCCGTGACGGCCGTCACCGCCAAGGTCGCCCAGAAGGTCCAAGAGGGCCGCCACCCCGGTAACGAGATCCCGGGCGCGCCGAGTCCGGTGCCGCCGACTGTCGACGAGCCGACCGAGCCGACCGGTCAGCTGCCGCCCAAGCCCGACCAGCGCGGTCCGGAGACGTACAGCCCCACCGGGCAGGTCACCGGGGCCCCGCAGGCGGAGGTCGCGCAGGGCGGGGAATTCTTGACCACGGCACAGGGTGCGCGGCTGTACGACACCGACCATTCGCTGAAGGCGGGTACGCGCGGACCCGTGCTGCTGCAGGACCACCACCTGCGCGAGAAGATCACCCACTTCGACCACGAGCGGATCCCGGAGCGGGTGGTGCACGCCCGTGGAGCTGCCGCCCACGGCGTCTTCCAGGGTTACGGGACTGCGGGCCGGATCAGCAGGGCGGCGTTCCTGGGCAAGGACGTCGAGACACCGGTGTTCGTGCGATTCTCCACCGTGCTGGGCTCGCGCGGTTCGGCCGACACAGTACGCGACACCCGGGGCTTCGCGACGAAGTTCTACACCACCGAGGGCGTCTTCGACCTGGTCGGCAACAACATTCCGGTGTTCTTCATCCAGGACGCGATCAAGTTCCCCGACGTCATCCACGCCGGCAAGCCGCATCCGGACCGGGAGATCCCGCAGGCGCAGAGCGCCCACGACACGTTCTGGGACTTCGTCACGCTGCACACCGAGGCCACCCACCACACGCTGTGGAACATGTCCGACCGCGGCATCCCGCGCTCCTACCGGATGATGGAGGGCTTCGGCGTCCACACCTTCCGCTTCGTCGACACCAACGGCGCGACAACGCTGGTGAAGTTCCACCACATATCACGCGTTTCACGGCTTCGTGCAGGTCAGAGACGTCTCGGACCATCGGCGGTCAGCAAACCGTCAGCATGGGTTCCAGAGGAGTCGACACAGCATGGCGAGCAAGAGCTTGGCCCGCGGCATGGGCACCTTCTTCAAGGACTGCGAGCATCCCCAGTCCCGGTGGTCCAAGTGCCCCCACGAGTACAAGATCCGATACCGGAGCGCGGCCGGGAAGCAGACCGAGGAGTCCGGGTTCGCCACCCAGGACAAGGCCATCACGCGACTGACCGATGTCTACAACGCGAAGAAGGCCGCTCCGAGGAATCAGAGCAGGGCGGATCGCATCCACAAGTACGGGGGGATGCAGTTCAAGGAGTACGCCGCCGAGTGGAAGGCCGGCCAGCGGGATCTCGGCGCGGCGTCCGTCAGGCACCTCGACTCGCTCCTCGAACACCACCTCTTCCCGGCTTTCCAAAGCCGCCGGATGAACACGTTCGACCACAAGGTCGTGGACGGCTTCATTCAGACGATGGAGCGCAACGGTGTAGGTCTGGCCACGCAGTCCAACGCCTACGACAAGCTCAAAGCGATCCTCCTCGATGCTCACCGGCTGGGCATCTTCGATCAGAACCCCCTGGGAGGTATCAAGCCTCCCCAGTACGACCCGACACGTGCGGTCATTCCCTCGGTCCCACAGCTTCGAGAGATACGCACGGCCGATGACGACACGTTCCTTCTGATCGCCGATCTCATGAGCGGCTGCGGGATGCGCAACGGTGAGGCAGCGGCAGTCAACATCAACAACATCGTGGCAGACGACGTCTACCGGATCAGCGAGCAGGTGAACCAGACCACCAGGGACTACGCGCGGCTCAAGCACCGCAAAGCCGGCGAGTACCGTGACGTGCCCCTTCCTGCACGGATCAAGGACACCATCGAGTGGTACGCGGAGAAACACGGCACCGTAGACGGGTACCTTCTCCGCCACCCGAAGGATCCCAGCAAGGCCTTCCCGTACTACGGCCTCGCCAACCGGTGGCGGAGGATCAAGACGGCTGGCCGTGTCGACGTCCCCGAGGGGATGGTGGTCTACAGTTTCCGCCACTTCTTCGCCTCGAACTGCCTCACCAGCGGTATCCCGATCACCGATGTCGCTGAGTGGATGGGACACAGGAGCCTCGACATCACGTTCAAGATCTACTGGCACCTCATGCCAGGCTCGATCGGTAAGGCCGCCAAAATCCTGGACATGGGGCTGGCTACCTGATGCTCCAAAGGTCCCCGGCCAAAGAAGGACCGGGGAGAGTGTCATGAATCAGGCCCTGTCTCACATTCGGTGGTGCCGGAACGTTACGTTGCCGAAGGCCGTCCTCGGACGCTTCCGTTGCAGCTTGGAAGGGACGCGTCCAGCCTTCGGTGCCACCTCTCCGAAAGCGGCCTCCGAGAGGCTCTCGCGGCGCGATTTGCGAGTTGGCCAGCAGTTATTACTCTGCACATCCGACTTCACTCGGTGTTACCGCCGAATGTGAGACAGGGCCGTTGACCGTAAAAACCCCCATCTGGACTTGAAGAACCAATTCGGGGTGGGCGGCGCACCCGCACCCTTGATGCGGCCCTGCCCTCGGCGTTCACGAGATCGCTTACAGAACCGATTTCAGAGATTCCCATCAGCCCTCGCTGTCGAGCAGGCCGGCGCGGGCGGCCCAGATCCTCGGCGTGGCGGTCATGTACAGGCGGGTGGCGGCGGGGATCAGGGTACCGTCGTGGACGGGGCCCCAGCCGTCGCCGAACGCGGCGCAGGTGCAGTGGGCCTCGTCGGCGATCAGCAGATCCCAGGTGTCCAGGCCGCTGGAGTGGGCGACCTTCAGGCGGTGCAGGGAGGCGTAGGTCGCCACCACCGCCGGCCCGCATGCGCCGGCCACCTGGGCCGCAATGGCGGCCGGATCGCTGGTCATGGTGAGTTCCGAGGGCGACAGGCCGCTGTCTTCCTGGGATAGGGAGCACGCGCCGATCAGCAGGCTACGGTAGCCTGCTTCGCGCCACTTGCGAGCGGTCGGCACCAGCACCAGCGTCCCTCCCCGGGGGACGAGTTCGACGGATACGCGTTGGGCAATGAGGGTCTTGCCGCTGGCGGAGACCACCGTCATCCGCCGCCGGCCCTCCCCCGCGGCCGCCCGGATCGCGGCCAGGGCCTCTTGCTGGTGGGGACGTAGCCACATCGCGCTCCTTCACACGGGTGGCCGTGTGCGGCGGCTGGCATGCCGCAGGGCACGGTCGGACCGGCGGGAACAGGCTATATCCCTCGGATCGCACCGGGTTACCGGTTCATCTGCGGTCCTGGGCAGGGAGCCTTCAGCTTCCTGGGTGTGTGAGTACGATCCGGGCGGCGGCCGCCTTCTCCGCGTCAGGAGCGATCTTGTAGAGCTTCATGAGTTGACTTGCGGCCACCACGTGACCGAACCGGGCGACCAGGGCGGCGTAGAACTGGGCGAGCGCCTCCTCCAGCGGGAGCCCGGCGTCGTCGCGGACCGCGATGCCGCAGCGGAGCCCGGTCAGGATGAACGGGAGCGAGGAAGTGTTGACCCACGGTTGGGTCAGGACCTGCCAGACCAGAGCCCTGAGGTTCTGGTTCGCCGCCCCGGGCACCGAGGCTCGGGCCAGGCCGGTGGAGGCGGCAGCCAGCCACAGGTTGATGTCGTGCGGGCGCTGCTCACTGATGTGGGAGATGCAATCCAGCACGAACGATGCCGCGGACTGCGGGTGCGTCCATGCCAGCGGGCGGGACATAGCGTTCGCGACGGCTTTGGCCTGCCAGCCGTCGGCAAGGGCCGCGGCCTCATACAGGTCGGTGGAGTAGTCGATGTCCACGTAGTGATTGCGCAAGAGGTCAGCCTTGATGAGCAGAGCCTCATGGGCACTGAACTGGCCGGCAGCGGCCGTGGCGTCCAGGAGGTCGAGGGTCCCGAAGGCGGGGATGTGCTCAGCACGCGCGATCGCGCGCAGGACCCGGTCGTCGCTCCACAGGACCAGCCCGTGCTCCTTGGCATGGTCGGGCGCGGTGAGCCACTCCTTACCGCGCGTGCCAGGGAGCGGAAAGCGGCGCAGTTCCGGACGTGGAACGCGGGCGACCGATCTGAGGACGTCCACGACACGCACTGACGTGGAACGCAGCCGCTCCAGGTTCGCCACTTCGTCGCTGCGGACCTCTGGCCGCTGTCCCGCCTCGTCCCAGCCCAGCGTCAGCTCCGTCTGCAGCGCGAGGGACTCCTTCGCGTAAAGGGCGTCTTGGAACAGCTGGTCGGTGGTGACCACTTCCTCCAGGCTGCCGATCAGCCGCTCGGCATGGCCCGGATCCAGCAGTGCCAAGGTGTGGGCAGCGGTTGGATCGATGACCGTGCGCACGGAGCGGGCTGTGGCCACCGCTTCGGCTCCCACGCTGGCGGCCAGGGCATCGCCCGCATAGACGAAACCGGCCCCCCGGCGCAGGCTCAGCTCCGTGTAACCCCGACCGGTTACCCACGTCAGGGTGCCCAAGGGGAGCTCGCCGACAGCGACTTTGCTCTGGACTCCCTTGATGTTCTCGTGCGCCTGACGCAATTCGTCGGCAACGTTGACGAGCGGATCATCGTCTGGGCCTAGTGTCACGGCGCGGAACTGGGAGCTGTCGGGAAACCGTTCCAGGTACTCGGCGGTGGCTTCGTTGAGCTGGCCGGCGTCGCTTTCGGACCACCGCTCGGGGGTGCCGGCGGCGCTCAGGTGCAGGGTAGCGATGAACGCGCCGAGGAGTTCCTCGTCATCGGGCCAGCGCTGCATCAGGGCCAGAGCCTGGCCGGCGAAGTTGGCTTCGCTGGAGTGCCTCGCCCCCAGCTTCACCCACAGCAGGGCCTCGTGTCCGGTGCGGGGTTCGATGGGCGTGCCTTGGTAGGCCAGGACATTCCAAGCATCCTCGAACAGGCTGCGGGCTACATGGCAGCGGACCAGCGCCCACCGGGCGTTGTGGTCGTGCGGATCGAGGGCCAGCATGTTGCGCGCCGCGTCGGTGGCCCGGTCGGTGTTGCCTTCCGCCAGCTCCGCCTCGACCAGCAGCGCATACATCTCACCCTGTGCAGCCCAGTCCGGACCGGCCAGCGTCAGGGCCTCCCGCGCGCACACTTTCGTCTGCGCGGGCATGTCGGCATGCCGGTAGGCGTCTGCCGCCATGGCCATCAGGAAGGCGTCACGCCAATGCTCCGCACCCGAGCGCAGCGTACGTGCCCGAAGCTCTCGTTCACCGCTGACCTGGTACCGCTGTGCCAGTGCCAGCACAATGATCCGGCTCTTGGTGACGTTGGCGCGCAGCACGGAGAGGTCGCCGGCGGAGCTTGCGGTCAATGCCCGGGCGATGAGTCTGATCTCGGCGACCATCTCAGGATGGGAGCCTTCGAGGCGGTCCAGGTCGGCCGGTTGCGTCCCGCACTCCGCCATTCCCATTGCGGCCTGGAGTTGTTCCTGCTCGGTGGTGGCCGCGTCCCACACGGCCTGCCAGGCGGCTTGGACCTGCGGAGGGTCGATCTCGCCGTCGCTTTCCCGCTCCAAGATCACGGCGGTGATCTGCGCACGGGCGTAGACACTCTCGACCTGGCTCTGGAGGCGTCGAGCCTCATCCACCCGGCCGGTGAGCGCGGCGAGCACGGCCCGGTACTCAATCAGTCGGGCATCGCGCGCCTCGCGGGCGAGTGCCTGGCCCTCGGGCTGTTCCTGTGTCAGGCCCCAGGCTGTGGCGGCATCTCCGCAGACCTGGGCTGCCTGCACCGCCACCACTGTGGGTGCCACGCTGTCGCCGAACCATGTCCGGCGGCCGTCGCGGGCTTTGATCGCCAGCGCGAGGGCTTCGCGCGCATCCGCGAGCCGGTGCTCGCTCCGGCCGCGGACAGCACAGTCAAGGAGGATGAGAGCGGACAGATGCTGGATGCCGGCCATGATGCCGTCCGGGTCTGCGGCACGCAGCCGGGCCAGGGCGGCGGCGTCCTGACCTGTGCTGGTCAGCGCGTGGGCTTCCAGGCCGGCTTTGAATGCCCGGGCAGTCCGGGTTGCCGGCTCCCAGGATGCGAGATGGCCCAGAGCCTTCTTCCAGTCGCTGTCGAACAGTGCCAGCATTCCGAGCAGGAGAGGTGAGCTGGGATTGTTGTTCGTGACGAGAAAATCGCGCGCATCCTGGTCCGTTCCGGCCGCGCTGATCTGCTGTGCTTCCCGCGCGACCCACAGGTCCCGCGGGAAGCCGCCATCATCGATGCAACGCTGGAAGAACGTGACCGAAGCCTGGTGGGCCTCGTAGTCCGAGGCAAGTTGGGCCAGCCAGGCGAACGCCTGCGGGGGTGCGTTCTCCATCCAACTCGGAAACCGGTGGGCCCACTGCGTCAAAAGCGCCTCGCGCTCCGTCGGGCAGCTCTGCAAGAGCCCGACTGCCTGCTCCACGGCCGGCCACGCTCCCGTCAGGGCCTGTGCCTCTTCCTGTGCCCGCAGGCTCAAGGTCCGCAGCCCCGTCTGGAAGTCCGTCCGTGTATCGAGACGGTGGAGGATTTCGCGGCTGCTGCCGGCAATCTGGTCAAGCACCGCTACGAGTTCGTCGCGCAGGGCGGTGCACATGCCCAGCAGGTCTTCCTCGCTGAGATCCCGCAGGCCCGCCAAGGCGCCCTGGCCTTCAGCCTCACGATCGTCTTTCCATCCCTCCAGCAACTCGACCGGGTAGGTGGCGCTGTTGGGGCCGTCGACCGTCTTGTGGTGAGGAGTACACAGCAGCATCAGGTTGCCGAAGCTGTTGCGCTGCTTGACCGTCCAGAACGGATCGAACCGCGGACCACCGCTCTCGAAGGCGCGGATGTGAGCAATCTCCAGGTTGAGCATCGGCTCAGCACCGACCATCCGGATGACTGGCTCACCACAACCAGGCCAATAGCACGCGCCGCGGGCCAACGTCATCAGCCCGGCGATCGTCGCGTTGGTGTAACTACGACGCGGTTGCGAAGTCACGGCGCCCCCACTCATGTCAAGACGGCCAATCTATCGACCAGCACTGACAGCACACCTGCACACAGGGCAACAGGCCATGAGGGCGGCCGACGCGGCAGGTCCCTGGTCCGGGCGCTCAGGTAGGCGGTGGCCGCGAACGTTCCAACGGGCACGAGGGTAATCCGGGCCGCTTCGACCAAGGTGCCGACGACGGGCCGGGCGTTGCAGTGCCTGGTGCAGGAGAACACGCCCAGCGGCGCCGGCCGGTCGAAATCCCGGTAGCCGCTCAGCTGCCCCAACACCCCGCAGGCGAAGGGTACCTGCGCGCTCGGGGTGCCGCCGAAGGAGGGATCCATCTCGTCCAGCCCGTCCAACACCGGCAGGACCATCCCGTGCGCGAATAGCAGCAAAACGGGCGCTTGCACGTCGAACCCGGTCGACGCGCTCCGTAGAGCTCGTAACACGATCTTGTTGAGGTGCGCTGGTTGGGCGTGACCGGTCTGACGATTCAGCCGTTTGCGATGCTGTGAGTGCTCGGCGGTGGATCGTGGACGGCGACTTGTGGGCGCTGATCGAACCGCTGTTGCCGCCCTGGTCCGAGCGGTCACCAGGTCCGCGGCCGGTGGCGGACCGGCTCTGTCTACAGGGCATTCTCTACGTCCTCTGCAACGACATAGCCTGGCAACTCCTGCCGCCGGAGCTAGTGTTCGGCTCCGGACAGACCTGCTGGCGCCGCCTGGAGCAGTGGCAGCAGGCAGGAGTCTTCGACCAGCTGCACCGCATCCTGCTCGCCGAGCTGAACGCGGCCGGCCAACTCGACTGGTCGCGGGCCTGCGTGGACGGCTCCCATGTCCGCGCGAAAAAGGGGGTGCCGACACCGGTCCGTCGCCGGTCGACCGGCGAAAGACGGGCAGCAAACACCACCTGATCTGCGACGGACACGGAACTCCGCTCAAGGTCATCACGACCGCGGCGAACGTCAACGACGTCACCCAGATCCTCGCCCCGGCCGACGGCATCCCACCCGTCGCCGGCCGCCCCGGCCATCCCCGAAGGCGTCCAGAAGCCCTGCTCAGAGACAAGGGCTACGACTCCGATCCGAACCGCGAAGAGCTCCGCAAGCGGCGGATCCTGCCCGTCATCTCCCGCAAGGGCGCACCGAACATCAAGGGCATGGGCAAGCTCCGTTACGTCGTCGAGCAGACCTTCGCCCTGCTCCACCACTTCAAACGACTCGTCGTCCGCCGGGAACGCCGCACCGAACTCCACGACGCCTTCGTCTCCCTCGCCTGCAGTCTGATCTGCTGGCGACGCCTCAAGAAAGCCTGCTCATGATCGCGTTACGAGCTCTATACCGTCAGATTTAACGAACTACCGGTAATCGACAGCTCCCTGACCTTCAGGTAGGTCGGTGTCGAGGATCTTGGCGGCCTTGCCGATCGAGCCGGGCATGAGGTGCCGGTAGATCTTGAAGGTGATGTCCAGGCTCTTGTGCCCCATCCACTCGGCGAGGTCGGTGATGGGAATGTTGTGGGTGAGGCAGTTCGAGGCAAAGAAGTGACGGAAGCCGTAGATGACCATCCCCTCGGGAATATCCGCAGTTCCCGTCTCCTTGATCCTCCTCCACTGATTGTGGATGTGGTAGTAGGGAAATGGTCTGCCCTGGTCGCCTGGGTGCCGCAACAGGTAACCGTCCACCGTGCCGTACTTGTCCGCGTACCACTCGATGGTCTCTTTCACCCTCGCGGGCAGCGGCACGTCCCTGTACTGGCCTTCCTTGCGATGCTTGAGCCGACCGTATTCCCGGGTTGTCTGGTTGACCTGCTCAGTGATCCGGTAGACGTCGTCCGCCACAATGTTGCGGACGTTCACGGCAGCCGCCTCGCCGTTGCGCATTCCGCAGCCGCTCATCAGATCCGCGACCAGAAAAAAGCTGTCGTCGCCGGCCGCACGTATCCCACTCAACTGGGCTACCGAAGGAATCACCGCCCGCTTCGGGTCGTACTGCGGAGGCTTCACACCCTCCAGCGGATTCTCGTCGAACAGCCCCAACCGGTGCGCATCCAGCAGAATCGACTTCAGCTTGTCGAAGGCGTTGGACTGCGTGGCTGGCCCGACACCCTCACACTCCATCGTCCGAACGAACCCGTCCACGACCTTGTGGTCGAAGCTGTCCATCCGCCGGCTACCCAGAAGCGGATACAGATGATTCTCCAGCAGCGAGTCGAGATGCCGCACCGACGCGGGCCCCAGATCCCGCTGGCCCGCCTTCCACTCAGCTGCATACTGCGAAAACCGCATCACCCCATACTTCGCAACCCGCTCCGCCTTCGCCTGACCCCGCGGAGCCGCCCGCTTCGCGTGGTAGACCTCCGTCAACCGCCGGACGGCCAAGTCCTGGGTAGCGAACCCGGACTCCTCCACCTGCTTCCCGGCCGGGGACCTGTACCGGATCTTGTACAGGTGCGGGCACTTCGACCACCGCGACGAGGGATGCTCACAATCCTTGAAAAACGACCCCATCCCACGAACCAACGACCGAGACACCATACGAAGTAAATATCCAAACAGCTAAATAGTTGACCAATGAGATATCCCCGTCACGCAAATCGACCACTCTCGCAAGCCGTCAATTCTGGTCAAAAATCCCCCACCTTCTGCTGCTTAACCCACGTCTCAACTTCCGAAATCTTGAACCGAATCTTCGCATTTCGACCTACCCCAAACTTGTAGGCAATCAATCCTGACCGGGTAGCATTCCTATACAACCACGCAACCGAAACATCCAGATACTCGGCCGCCTCCCTGACTCCCATGAACTGCACGACCACCCCCCTCTCTCGGAATTTCTCCCTCTGACCCAAAATAACACCCCCTATCAAGCGCCACAATCGAAGAATTCGCATCATCAAGGCAGTACACGGCGCCGCTCTCCTTCCCTGCGGTTTACAGCCCTTTCCACTACTCCCGCCACTCCCCGTCGCCAAGCACAGCCGAATACGAGCACTCTCAATGGTCGCCACAATCGCCGGTTTGGCTAACCGGCGATCACGGTCTATGTTGCGATCCCAGTGCAGCCTCCCGCCGCCGGGCTTCGGCGTAGTCGCATGACGTCCGGTTCGTGATCATCCGAGGCCGAGGAGAGCGAGGGGGCGGCGAGGGTCGCGGGCGTTGCGGCGGAGGCCGGCCGCGATGTTCTTCACTCCGACCGTGCGGAGGGCTCCGATGGCGAGGTTGCGCCAGGTGGCCATCGCGCGGGGCGCGTTGCCGGTCCGCAGCTGGGAGGCGTCCTCGGCGAAGGTGGTGTCGCGGACATGGTGCAGGGCCTCGATCTTCCAGTGGTCGCGGACGAGTTCGGCGAGCTGGGCCGCGGTGGCCTGCTCGGCGGTCAGGCTGGTGACGGCGTAGACCGTCTTGACGGTGGTCCTGCCGGTCTTGCGGTCGGTGCGCCGGCGCTTGATCTGGACAGCCTGGCGGGCGCCGGGCGTGGGCCTCGCTACCGACGGCACCGACAGTGCGGGGCGCTTCCATCGCATTCGGCAGCACGGCAGGATCCACTCCATGAGGATTCTCGTCATGGGCGGTACGTGGTTCCTGGGCAAGCGCATCGCAGAGGACGCACTGGCGCGAGGCTGGGAGGTCACCACGTTCAACCGTGGGCTCTCGGGCAGCGACGTGCCAGGCGTGGAGACGTTCCGCGGCGACCGTACGAACATCACCGGCCTGAACCGCCTTGCGACACAGGGGCCGTGGGACGCGGTGATCGACACGTCCAGCTCCGATCTCGCACCCCGAGACGTCCTGGCGGCCGCGGCCGCGTTGCGCCCGGTCGTGCACCGATGGGTGCACATCTCCACCGTGTCCGTCTATCAGGGCTGGCCGCACCTGCCGCTCACCGACGACTCACCGCTCCTCGAATGTCCGCCGGACGCCGACGAGTCGTACGGCTACACCGGCGCTGACGGCTCGCCCACCCAATACGGGTTCCAGAAGGCCGGCGGCGAGCGGGCCGTGACCGAAGTCTTCGGCGACGCTGCGGTGTTTCTCCGCCCCGGAGTCATCCTCGGCCCCGGCGAGTACGTGGGCCGCCTGCCTTGGTGGTTGGAGCGGGCCAAGCGGGGCGGTCGCATCCTCGCCCCGGCTCCTGCCGAGCAGCGCATTCAGCCGGTCGACGTGCGCGACGTCGCCCGCTTCGCTCTCACGCAGGCAGCAGGCTCGGCGTGCGGCGGCTTCAACGTCACCCACCCCGACGGCATCTCGTTCCGCGACTTCCTGGAAGCGTGCCTGACGGAGACGGGCGGTGCCGGAGCACCGGTCTGGGTCGATCCCTCGGAACTGATCGAGCAGGGCGTCAAGCAGTGGACAGAGCTGCCTCTGTGGCGTACCCACGCCGGGGTGTGGGCGGTCGACTCCAGCCGCGCAGCGGCGGCAGGGCTGGAATGCCGCAGCATCGCTGAGACGATCCGTGACACATGGCAGTGGTGGGCGGCCGATGGGCGTCCCGTGGACCACCCGCGGTGGGCGGAGCACGGGATCGCCCCGGAGACGGAGGCGAAGATCCTCGCTTCGTTGTGAGTCAGCCCTCGATCGCGTGGAGCCCTATGTGCGGGCCGATCCGGTGGGGCGGAGAGACGCGGTTGTAGTCCTCGATACGCTCTACCAGCGCCGCCGGCGTCTGTGCGCCGTGGTACTCGGGCCTGGCCAGATACCGCGCGATGCGTGCCGTACGGACGACGATCCCTGTCTGCCGGTGTTCCGCCGGCACTGCCCACACCGGTTGGAGGGCGTCGGCCGCGCCGTCCACGTCGTCGGCCAGAATCCGGGCATAAGCAAGGTCTGCCGCCGCACCGGCACGCACATGTTCCGACTGCTGCTCGCTCGGCCGTTGCCCAATGAGCTCCAGAGCTCGCCGCGCGTCAGCTTCGGCTTGCGCTGCATCACCCATGAGCAATGCTGTCGTGCTGGTGGACATGGCCAGCCGTTCCAGCGAGAACGCGAATTCCCCACCGACCTCATCGTGGAGCTCGTCGCGACGGCCCATGCCGTCTTCCGCGGACAGCAGTATGGCCCGCCGGGCACTGCTCACATCGCCGAGATGCGCATGCGCTCGGGCCTTGATGGCGTGCAGACGCCGGTGGGCCGTGTCTCCGAGACCGCCGTACGTCAGCGCGCGCGTGGCCTTCGCCGCCGCCTCGGTGGCGCTGCCCGTGTGGTAGGCGATGTAGGCCAACGTGCCGTCGGCGTAGGCCTGAAGGGGGGTGAACCTGGTGGTCTCGCCGAACATGGCAGCCGTACGCGCAAGGCTGCGGGCGCTCGGGAAATACCCGAGGTCGAACGCTGCGACCGACAGCAGAGCAGCCGACTGCCCGTTCAGGATCATGAGCTGCTGCAGTTGGACGGGGACCTGCGTCCGGTCCCGCTGCCGCTCGATCAGCAGGCGCAACCGATCAGCCTCTTCATAAGCCTGCGCCGGCGACACCAGGTGGTATCGCTGGGCGATACCTGTCACCTGGTCTCGCAGCTCATCAATGGTGTTGTCGGAGATGGACGCCGATGCGGTTGCATCGGCGCCTTGGAGGGCGTCATCTGCGGTCATTCGAACTCGCTCTTCCAGGTCATTCGCGGGTGCCTGGGGATCGGTCTGCGGCGGCGGCCCGAACAGCTCCTCGGCCTTGTACTGGGGCCACATCGCTTCCAGAACCTGGCAGGTCGCCGGGCCGGGGGATGTCGCTAACTTGCCGCCCGTCCACCGCCGGAACTGCGTTTCACCGCACGTCGGGTTGTGGGGACTGTTCCCAAAGAGCCGCACACCAGCCTCGGTGAACCGCTCCTCGAACCGCCGGTAGGGAAGCCTGTCCCGGTCACACAGCCACGCGAGCAGTGTCCTCGGCTCAGTACTTCTCATCCCGCCCCCAGTCTGCGGCACCACGATCAGCCGGCCTACACGCCGATCCCTTCTCCGGGAAGGGGATACCGCAACCGCACACCGCCACAACCCAGCCCGTGCAGAACGCACTTCAAAGCTACCCGGAGGCCACCTGCACCGCCCGAAAGAGGCGAAGAGGCCACGTTGCAAGCCATGGTGAGGCCACGGGCCACGGGTGAACGCTGATCGCCTACTAGCCGAGAGTACGCAACCGAGCACAATCGTGAACCTGGGAGTCCCCCGTGAATTCGCGCGCAATCGAACCCGCAGCCCCAGCGGACCCCCCGCCCGGGGGTGTGACCGTCACCGTGCTGCGCCCGGCCGACACTGCGACCACGCTTCTGCCGCTGCCCGCAGAGCGGTCCCCGTTCCGGTGGACTGCCCGCCTGACCGCCAACGACGGGGCGGCAGCGAACACACGGCTGCGGGCCCGCCCCCGCCTCACCATGTCCAAGTGGCCCGGCAACATCGACGCCGCCGCCCGGGTCGCCTCCCACCTGGCCGACAACGCCGTCCGGCACGGGAAGCCATTCCCCGACGACAAGATCGTCCTTCGGCTGCTCGCCCACGGCGAAACGGACGAACTGCTCGTCGAGGTCGACGACGCGTTCCCCGACTTCCCGGGCTTCGACCAGGTCGCGAACCAGAGCCCCGAGCCCCGCCTCTCACCCTCTGGACTGTGGTGGCCTGCCCACTACCGCGGCACGATCTCGTGGGACCTGAAGAGGGATGGCGACGGGATGGTCATTGGCAAGACCGTACAAGCTCTTCTCCCTGCAACCTGGGACGGTTCCGCATGACGCCCACACCCCTTCCCCAGCGGGCGGCGAAACCGCTCCGCGGAATGCCGGACAGCGTCGACTTCGCGACACGTGACCTGGACATCACACCCGAGGACGTCGCCACGGACATGGGCAGCCTCGCCACACGCGTGCGGAACCTGATGAAACTCCAGCAGGGGAGACCATTCCGCTTACCGTTAGGCGGCCGGTTCTTCGACATCGTCGTCACCGCCTCCGGCCCCGACGCCTACGCCGTCGTGGACCTCATGGACATCGCCCAACACGCACCCGGCCACCGCCTCGACGCCTGCGGCCCCGTCATCGAGGACCCGCAGCGGGGCTGGCTCATCTGGCTCGTCCCCCCGGGCACGCACGCGGTCTGGGAGCCCAACCGCTACGGCACATGCCTGGGCGCCCCCTACGAACTCGCCCTGCCGCCGCTGCTCCAGACGGAACCGCCAGGCCCGTACTGGCTGCGCCCGTGCCGCGGCGACCGACTCGTGCCGCACTGGCCCCTGGCCGACTTCCTCGGCCGGTTCAAGCCCGGCCCGATCCCGCACGAGGAAGTCCTCGGAGCTGTTCTCAGCACCATCTCCTGATCTCCGCGTGCGGCGGTGGTGTACGCCCTGATCCCCGCCGCCGCACGCGGTTCCACTTCCCGCTGCCGGACAACTGCCCTGACACCCGGCGGCAGGGAATCAACCGCGAGGGAACACCATGCGTCAGCTTGTTGCCACACCGTTCGGAGACCGCCGCCTCGTCTTACGGCGAGGCAGTCCGAAAGCCGTACAACTCCCCCACCCCAAGTTCGAGGAGCTGCGCGCCCTGAGCGCCCTCCCGAGCAGCGTGCCCGGATGGCTGGTCGACGCTGTGGCCGCTCAGTGGCAGATGGACGTCTCCGGCCAGGCTCTCGCCGACGTCCTCCTGCTGCGGGAGGCGGGACCGTACGAGTTCAGCCGGGCGACGTGGGAGATCAATCTCGGCTGTGACTACGACTGCGAGATGTGCTACCTCGGAGAGAAGCGGTTCGAAGGCCTCGACATGGCGGGCAAGCGCACGCTGCTGACGGTGATGCGCGATGCCGGGGTGATCTGGCTCCAGATCACCGGCGGGGAGCCGCTGATCGATCCCAACTTCGCCGAATCGTACGAACTCGCCAACGAGCTGGGCATGCAGCTCGAAATCCTCTCCAACGGCTCACAACTGCGCCGGGAACGCATCCTGGACGTGCTCCGCGCCTACCCGCCGACGAAGCTGACGCTGAGCTTGTACGGCGCGACGGCCGACACGTACGACGCGGTGACCCGCCGACGCGGCGGCTTCGCCCGGTTCCGCGAAGGGGTGTACAAGGCCCTCGAAGCCGGGCTGAGGGTCGATCTGAGTCTGATCATCGTGCGGACCAACGCGCACGAGGTCAACGCCATGCGTGCCTGGGCCGCCGAGCTCGGGGTGCCGTTCCGCGAGTACGCCAACATCTCGCCCACGATCCACGGCACCGCGGAAACCCTGCCGTCCCAGTCACCCGAGTACCTCACCGACCGGAAACCGTTCACCGGCTGCCCGGCGGGCGTGACGTTCTTCCACGCCGACCCGTTCGGCCGCGCCTCGATCTGCAAGGTGGGCCGGGAGCCCAACATCGACCTGACCGCCGAGGGCGTGCCAGGCCTTGCCCGACTCGGCCAGATCGCCGAGTCCCTCATGCTTCGCACCGGAGGATGCAGCGGCTGCAAACTCTCAGCCACCTGCCGCGTGTGCCGACCGATGGCACGGGTCTTCCAGGAAGCGAAGGCGCCACTCAGGAACTACTGCCAACACGGAGAGAAGAGGTCGTCATGACTGCTGTCATGGTCGAGATCACGCCCGCACCCGCGCCCGCTGACCCGGCCGAGATCGTCCTGGTCGGCGACATCGCCGAGCTGACCGCAAGCGTTGAGTCCGGCTGCAACGACGACAACCCGTACAAGTAGCTCAACCGTCGGGGCCGCGCATCACGCGCGGCCCCAACGCCCGTACCTCTGGAGAATTCATGCCCACTCCGCGTATCACCGAGCTGCCGGACGAAGTGCGCTCGCTGATCGAGAAAGCCAGCGGTCGGATCACCGATATCGGGACCGTCCACGCGGGCCTCAACAGCTCCATCGCCGTCATCGTGCGAACCAGCACACGCACCCTGTTCGTCAAGGGCCTGCCGCTCGATCACCCCCGTGTCTGGACGCAACAACGCGAGGCGGACATCGCCCCGTACGTCCGCGGCATCGCCCCCGAACTGCACTGGCTCGTGGAAGCCGACGGATGGAGCCTCCTCGGCTTCCAGTACGTCGAGGGAAGTCACGCCGACTTCACACCCGGCTCCTCCGACCTGCCCGCCGTCTCCGCAGCCATGGCGCAGCTTGCCGAGCTCCCGGTCCCCGACATCGAACTGAAGGAGATCACTCACCGACTCCGCGGCTACGTCGACGACCGCGCCGACCTGAAGTGGTTCGAGGGGAACAGCCTTCTTCACACGGAGTGGAACCCACACAACGTCCTCATCACGAAGGCCGGCGCCCTGTTCGTCGACTGGGGGTGGGCATCGACCGGCGCAGCATGGATCGACCCCGCGCTCTGGCTGCTGTGGCTGATCGCCCACGGCCACACCGTGGAACAGGCCGAGAGCGTGGCCGCCGCACACCCGGCGTGGAAGCTCGCCCCGCCCGCCGGGCTCGACGCCCTCGCCCGCGCCCAACAGCGCCTGTGGGACTCCATCGCCGAACAGAGCCCTGACGAGTGGGCGCAGCCGATGCAGGCCGCGGCCCGGGTCTGGAACATGCACCGGCAACACCAGCACTGACCCGATACGGCCCCGCTCGTCCGCTCCACTCGAGGCGGATGGGCGGGGCTTTCCGCTGCCCCCAGCGAGTCGCTGAGATAGGTGTCCCAAGTCGGACTCTCTTGGGCAAGGGTGAGAAGGGGCACCTCCATGCCGCGGCTGCGCAGCAGGTCCATCAGGGTGTCCTGTTGGGCACGGACGGTGTCTGGGGCGTACGGCCTCCAAGAGCTGGTGACCTTCTGGCGAGTCAGAACAGGGTGGACTTCGGGGCCGTCGAGGCCGTGGGTGATGTTGCTGGCATAACGGATGGCACCGTGGCGCAGAGCGCCGTACTTGCTGGCGGCGTGCGGAGTGAGCACCACGCATCCTCCAGAAACTGCTGCTGGACGAGTCGGACGACGAGCCGGCGCGGCACAGACAGCCCCAGGCAGGACGGCCCCCGGGGCTGTCGGGTCAGGGCTGCTGGCCCCTGGAGGTCTCGCGGGTGTCAACCGACGGGGCTGGTCTGGGTGTTCGGGACCTGCGACAGCCAGTGCACGGCGTCGTCGCGGAAGGACTGGTTGACGGGGACGAGGTCGGCTCCGCTGGTGTCGTCCAGGGCCGTGACGACGATACCGAGCTCGGGGACGTCTCTGTCGATCGCCGCGAGGCGGCTGCCACAGTGAGGGCAAAAGCCGCGCTGGGCCTCGCCCTCGAACGTCTCGAACCAGGTCGGCTCGATCCCGTTGGTCCAGGTGACATCGTCCAGGGCGAAGCCAGCCCACCACATCATCGGGCCGCCGCCGAGCTTCTTGCAGTGCGAACAGCTGCACGTGTGCGGGTAGACGGCCTTGCCCTTGGCGGTGAAGCGGATCCGCCCGCACAAGCATCCGCCAGAGCGCTCCTGGACGGCAGCAACAATGTCGAAGATAGCGTTCATCGGTTCATATCCCATGCACGGTGGGCGAGTTGAGCCCACCAGTGTGTCATCCCCTCGGCGATCGGCAAGAAGCCGTCCAGCGCCTGGGGCAGCTCGACGTGGAAAAATTCACTCTCCTTGATGAACCAGGCCAGGCACTCAATGTGCGCAGCCTCGACACTCAGGCCGCCAGCCGGCCCGACCTCATGCTGACCACCCTTCAGCGGTGGAAGCAGTCGGGCCGACTCACGGACGAACACTTCGCCTTCATCGCCCGGGGCGCCCTGCGCAATCGGCTGAAGGAGGGCTGGCCGCTCGCCTGCGCCGTCCTCGGCTACGCCCACGACGCGCCGATCGCGCTCACCCCCCTCACCCTGGAGCGCACCGAACTCCGCGACGGCGACACACTGAACTTCTCCGCCGCTCTCACCACCACCACCGCACCGGTCCGCGTGATGGTCGTGATCGCCACCACGGGGCAGAACGACCGCCCGTAGGAAAAGGTCTCTTTCCTGCGCCGCACCACAGCCGAAGTCGGCCAGGAACTACGGCGCGCCAAACGCACCCGCTGCGCTCGACCGCACAGTGGAAGGTCTCACCGGCTTCTACTCCCTCACCCTCCAGGTCAACGACCCCCGCAGCTCTGCTGAAGCCGGTTCAGGCTCGGCCATCAGGTCTACAACAGCGGTTCCGCAGGCGTGATCGCTACCAGGCGGCAGGACGGCACTTCCATGGGCGCCAGCGCGACAATGCGTACGGCGAACTCCTTACCGCCCTGCCGGGGGAGGTAGAGACGGCGAGGCGTGCTGGAGGCTGGATAGCTCACCGCTGGCAGGTCCGGAGAATTCCAGAGTTTGCGGGCCACCGGGTCAAGACGTACAGCCTCGATGACTTCCGCAAGACGCTCGTCTTGTGGCCATTGCTCTGCATCTACACGGAGGGCCGTGATCGCGGGAAGCGCCCAGTCGTCTCGCCAGTTGATGAGCTGCTCTCGGGCTTCTGGCCAAGTCAGCACCCACTCCACGACATTGCGGCCCTTGGCGACCTGCGGAAAGTATTCCTTCATCGTCGAGTTGTAGGCCAGTAAATCCCATCTACGGTCCCTGAGGTAGATGCACCAAGTCGGGCTCTGTTCTACGAGAGTGACGAGGGCCGACGGCAACCGCTTCTCATGAAGGGGCACAGGGTTCGCGTCTGGGGCCCGTCCGCGGACGATGCGGTGCACGATGTCCCACTCCTCGGCGTCCAGAGCAAGGATTCGGCGGACCGACTGCATAAAGGTGTCGCTGTAGTTCGCCGAGCGCCCAGCTTCGAGCGCGTTGTACCACCGGCGGGAGACGCCCGCCAGGTATGCGGTCTGCGCTTGGGTGATGCCCAGGGTGGACTTGGGGCCGAACGCAGCTGTAAACCCTGGTACGTCCGATGTATTCCGACGTGCGCGGGCTTGCCGCAGAATGTGCGTGAGAAGAAGCTGCCCCTCCGAATCACCTCCCGTAACGTTCGAGTAACGCCCTCCCGTGGGGCTCACGTCACAGTTCCCATATCGGCAGGAGTGCGCCCTGCCATCACCACCTCCCTCCATCACGACGTAAATTCCGGCGAGTTGAAGCAGGTAGCCCAGCAGCACGGGCAATAGTTGAAGCGCCGACAATCGAGTTATGGGAACTGTCAGTTCTCAACGAGCAGGGTAAGCAGTCCCCTTGACTCTCGTAGCTCTTCCGAACCGGCCGTAGGGTCACGGAAACCTGGGAGCCTTTCCCTGGCACAATCCGGCCCGGCTTGCGCTCGTAGAGGATCTTCATGTCGCGCTCCGTTCTACACATCAGGGACAACGGCGGAATGCCACCCACAGCTGCTCACATTCGCCACAGAAACGACCACCATGCCGTTGCGGCGAAGTACGACGACCGTTCTGACGCCAACTGGCGCCGGCTTGCGGCTCACCGAGGAGCTGATTGTGATCTTTGACGCGAGCAGCCCAGAACCTGCTGCTCGATGGATTACCCGACTCGGTCTCCAGCCATGGCAGAAGACTCTCCGTTCCATGGTGGAACGCTCCACGAAGCCAGTCACACGACGTGAACTCCGCGAGGAATGCGAGGCTTTGCTGGTTGACATGCCGATCCCAAGGCCATTCACTCTGGATGGTTTGATCGCGGGCATCGAAACCGTGCGGGGCCGGCGCATCAAACTGGTGCCTATTCCGGATCACCTGCTCGCCAACACTGACGTGTGCGGGCTGTGGCTACAGCTCCACGACATCCCTGTCGACTTGATCCTGTACGTGGAGGGCACCACGTCCTTCCACCGGACGCGCATCATTCTCCACGAGTTGGCCCATATGTGGTGTGACGACACGAGCGAGGAGAGCTACGAGCGGCTCGCCCAGCTCTTGCCCGACTTCCCAGCCGACGTCCTACAGCGGCTTACCACCAGAGGCCGTGTCATGGCCCGCCACCGCTACGACTCCCACGTCGAGCGGCGCGCCGAGACGCTGGCCGACCTGCTGCACCACGAGGCGTACGCCGTCGACTACATCGAAGACTCCACCCTGCGCCACCTCGACGAAGACCTTTCCCACCCTCGGTCCACCCCCAGCTCCCGCACTCTCCGGAAGAACCATGTCCGCCTCTGATGTAATCGTCACTGCCATCGTGATGCTGCTACTGCTCCAAACCGCCATCCGTCTGCCCAGCGCCGTACGCAGCCGTCACGGAGGACGCCCCCTCTGGCTCTGGGGCACCTTCACCGCCTTCGCGCTGTCCTGGTGGCTTCGCACTGACCTCGGCCGCGCCGCCATCGACCCATTGGGCGTCAACGACCTGCCCACCCTCCTCAAGCACGCGCTGGCCATAGCCGGCACCTGTCTGCTGCTGACATACGTCACGGACGTCTATGCCGACGAGGACGCCGCAACGCGCCATATCAAGATCACGTCCGGGGTCCATCGTGCGGCCGCCCGCGCATCGTTCGCCACCGTGCTGTGCCTGGCCGCGGTGTTCTTCTTCTCCCTGAACCGGACCAAGACCGGCGCCGACAGCCCGTACTTCGTGGCCCGGCACGCCGGTGAGCCGGGCCTCGCGCTCTACATGGGCCTGCTTTACCTGTACACCGCGGCAGCCGCACTCGTGTGCGGATACCAGTGGGGTCGAGCCTCGCGGAAGGCCCGCCGGTGGAGCCTGCGCGTCGGGCTGTGGATGATGGCTGCAGGTATGGCACTCATCGTCGTTTACGCAGTCCTACGCACCGCGTTCCTCGTCCCCACGACCCTGCATCCGCTGTCCGAGCGAGCGGTCGCCGACCAGGAACACATCACCGACACCGTGCTGTATGCGGGCTTCCTGCTCTGGCTGTTCGGCTCGGTCACCCCCGCCGTCCACGCCCTGCGGACACGCGGCCAGAGCACGTGGGCGGTCATCGGGCTCCACCTCCTGTGGCGGGATCTGGTCCTCGCTGTTGACGGGGTCGCTCTTTACCAGCCGAGCAGTCTGTTCCACGGACACCGGGCCGTCAGCGCGCTCAACAGATTCCGGGACGTGCTGTCACACGACGCCACGCCCCAGATCCGCCTCGGCCGCTACGTAACCGAGATCCGCGACGCGACGCACGAGCTCCGCCGGCGTGCCCCAGCAGACCTCTACGACCGCGCCGTCCAGCTCGCAGAAGCGAACGGACACCGCGGCACCGACGCCGACGCAATGGCGGAGGCGTACTGGATCAAGGCCGCCCTCACGGCTGCCGGACAGCCTGCCGGAGCACCGGTCGTGTTCCGGACCGCCGGCGACGACTTCACCACCGAGGTGGCCTGGCTGCTGCGTGTGGCCACGGCGTACCGAGAGGCCGATCCTGCAAGCATCTCCCGTCTCATCCATTCCTCCGACACCCCGCTTGTCCCCCACACCACCAGGACCTGACCATGAAGCCTTCCCCGATCACCGTGACAGCCTCGGCAGCCGCCCTGCTGTCCAACGCCGCCGGCGAGATCCTCATCGTCAACCCGACCTACAAGCCCTTCTGGAACCTCCCCGGCGGCGCCGTCGACCAAGGCGAAACCCCCGAAGACGCTGCCGCACGCGAGGTCCGCGAGGAACTCGGCATCAACCCGCCCATCGGCCGCCTGCTGGTCCACGCCTGGATCGCCGTTCCGGGCCGAGGCGCACAGGTCCTCTACATCTTCGACGGCGGTGTCCTCAGCCCGGATGAGCAGGCGGCGATCACCTTGCAGAGGTCGGAATTGAGCGAACACCGCTTCTGTCCGCCGGACAACATGGAAGACGGTCTGATCCCCCCGCACCTGACCGAAGTCTGGCAGGCAGCCCTGGCCGCACGCTCTGAGCAGCACCCGCAAGTGCTCATCGTTCGCCTGTAAGCGCGCAAGGGCCTGGCTCGGGGCAGCTTCCTCGGGCCAGGCTTCGCACCGGCCACGCTTATCAGCGTCGGCCCGTCGCCCCCTCGCCGTCCTGCGTTTCGACGCGAGCCTTGTCGACCTCGTGAAGGATGAAGTCCAGCAGGTCCGCCGAGAGTCCCTTCTGTTCGCCACCGCGGGCGGCAATGGCGGCGATCTGCCCCCTGAGCAGCATCGTCTCGCTCAGGATTCGCTGCACGTCGGCGTCCTGTGACCAGATCACCGGGGTGGTGTCGAGCGCCTCGGCCAGAGCACTCAGAACGTCCTGGGACGCGTGCGTGACACGCCCCGTCCTCAGCTCGTGCACCACGTCGGCATTGAGTACCTCCACGCCCACCCGGGCGTTCCCCCGGGCCGCAACCTGCTGGTCGGACAGGTCCTCAGACAGTCGCCCCAGAAGATAGGTAATCTTCTCCGCCAGCGTCTCGGGCAACGGACCGTCAAGGCCCGCCCTTTCGCCATCACCTGGCTCTGGCACGTCGATGCCGAAGGAACGCTCCTGGGCCCGCAGCAGCTGCTCCACGCTCACGCCGTAGGCCGCCGCGAGCGGGGCACGGTACTCCTCGGCGAGACGCCGCTGCCCGGTCTCCGCGGCTGCCACGGGGCCTGCCGAACGGGTGCCCGTCAGTTCCTTCGTGGCAGTCTGCGAATATCCGGCGTCGGCACGCAGATCGGCGAGATCCGGATACCCCTCGCGCGGGAAGAGTTCATCGAGGTCGCAGTCCAGGACGCGGGCCAAGCCGGGGAGCTTCTCCGGGTCCGGGACCGAGCGCCCCGTCTCCCACGCGCTGACCCGTGCAGCAGTGACTCCCACGCCGTCGGCCACGTCCACCTGCTTGAGGTGTGCCTCGCGGCGGGTAAGCAGCAGGCGCTCAGGGGCGAACCGACGTGTCGGCATCTTCCGTCCGCACCTCTCCGTCTCATTGAAGCACTTGATCGAATGCCGAAACGAGGATAGTTTCGTTCCGTCGATTCAGGTGCGTACAGGCTACCTGGGTGCGCAAGTGTGTGCACCCACCACTCAGAAATCCTGTCGCGCTTCCCTCACTCAGGAGCCCGCCACGCTTGTGCCCGCCGCCCGCGAGAGCGAGCCCGCCGTCGCACCCCGTCACGGCCGAGGACAGGCGAAAGAGCCCCGACCTGCGGCGACGAATGCTGGAGAGTTCTAGAGCCAACTCTGGACCTTGACAGCTGATGGTGCATATGTTCGTCGTCCCTCCGCGGGCAGACCGCCCCGGACACCGGACCGTAGGAGAGCATCACCGCAGTCACGCTGCAAGATCTACACGCGGCGGCGCCCGGGAGCGGGAACTCCCGGACGCCCACCGCTGAATGGGCAAACCGTCCCGGGAAGGACGGGCTTCGCCACCATCACCACGCTGATCCCTTCGCACGGGGCGTCTCAGCGTGGCAACACCGAAGGGATTCTTGCATGCGCTCTGCCATGCGCGAAAGCGTCGAGGAGGCGGCCTGCACGGCTGCTGCGGCCCTTCCGGTCGGGAGCGGCCGGTGAGCAGCGATGCCCGCGAGTGGGTATGGGAGCACAGCTCCAGCAGAGGAACCGCCCGCCTGGTCCTGTTGTCGATCGCCGACCGGGTGGCCGACGAGCAATGCGTCTCCTGGGCGTCACTCTCCAGCCTGGCCAAGCGCACGCGCGCCTCCGTCTCCACGGTGCGCGAAGCCATCGACCGCCTGGTCCACGCTGGTGAGTTGGAGCAGCTCGACGACCTCACCGGCCCGCAGCGCAGCACCGTCTACCGTCTGCCCCTAGCCGCCGAAGCCATCGCACAGGACCTGCGAGAACAGCAGGAGGGCGACCACGCCGACAGCGGCGAGGAACTGCCCTACGGGCCGCTGCCCCTGCGATTCTCGGCACTGCGGCGGTACGGAATCCGCCCGCGTGAGGTGCCGGAATCTCCCACGAGGGCCCGGAAACCGGCAGTATCGGAAACCGGCAGGTCCCGACGGAAACCGGCACCTCGACGTACCGGAAACCGGCATAGCGATGTACCGGAAACCGGCACACAGAACCGTAGTGAACCGGATTTGAACCGTAGGTACAGCAGTGGTGGTGCTGCCGTCACCTCGGCTGCCGAGTGGCAGATCGACCCCGCCACCCACGCCTGGGCCCGCCAGCAGGGACACCTCGACCGCCTCGGCGAGCAGGGCCTGCAGGCCGCCGACGCGAAGTGGCGTGCCCACCGCGCCGACTTCAAGCCGCGGCCAGCAGATGCCTGGGCTGCCGACTGGCGCTCCTGGGTCGCCCGAGAGCACGCTCCTGGGCGCCCGACCCTCTACGCCGTACCCGGCAAGGGCCCGGCTGCTCCGGGCGGCATGACCCGGGCCGAGGCCCACACTGCCGCCCTCCTCGCCGCCCTCGACGAGCCGACCGGAACGGAGCAGTAGCCGTGGACCGCCGCGAAATCGCCGCCCTGCTGGCCTACATCGGCCGACTCGACCCCCGCACCATCCGCACCGACCAGGGCGAGGCCCGAGACCAGCTCGCCCAGTGGCACGAACTGCTCGGCGACGTGCCGATGGCGACCCCGCACGGCTGGGACGCCCGCGTCACCGTCCGCCGGCACATCCGTACCTCGCCGTACCAGATCCTGCCCGCGGACGTGGCCCGGCCTTGGGAGAGCTACCGGCGCGACCGCTTGGCGAGGCACTCCGATCCCACGCCGTCCGTCGACCCGGACGACCAGGCAGCCTGGACCGCCGAGCTGGTCGGCACCCGCCGCGCCGTCGCCGCCGGCACCACGCAGCCTGCGCAGGCCAGGGCGATCACCAGCGGTCGCGACGGGATCGACCCGAGGCTGGAGGCGCGGCTGCGGGAGATCGGCTCCTGCATACCGCCCGCCGCCCGTGCCGCTCTCGCGCCCTACCGGCCCGCGCGAGCAGCTCGCGAGGCCACCATCGCACAGGGGCTGCCCGACGCTCTGAGCGTCCGGTGCGAGTGGTGCCTGGCCCAACCCGGCGAGCCGTGTCGTCGCCGCCGGATCGGCCCCGACGGCAGAGCGCGCGGAACCACCCCGCGCGCCACCCTCCATCCCGGCCGCCTCGACCTCGCCGCGGCCCGGCAAGCCCGACAGAACGAGCAGGCCCAGCAGCCCGCCATGGCCTGACCGACGCATCCGGCCCGTGCGTTCCATCCGGGTGCACCGCCGCCCAACACCACCGTCCCGCCCCGGCTGCGGCGCAGTCCCTCGCGCCGCAGCCGACACCCGACGCCGCATCCGCCCAGCACCACCCCAGCCGGCGGACGCGGCAGCACATCGGAGACCCCTTTGCGCCACATCACCACCCACGACGCGCCGGCCACCGGCCTGCGCGGCATCGGAGACACCAGCTGGCACACCCGCGGTGCGTGCCACGGCATGGATGTCGAGGACGCCGACGCCGTGTTCTTCCCACTCCCCCGGGACCACGAAGCCATCGCCGAGGCGAAGGAGCTGTGCGGCTGGTGCCCGGTACGCCGCGACTGCCTCGACTTCGCCCTGGAGAACGTCCTCAAGGAAGGCATCTGGGGCGGCCTGACCGAAGCCGAGCGACGTCCCTTGCACAACGGACTGCCCCAGCGCCTCGACTACCGGCGCGTGATCGCCTACTTCCAGGGACGCGACGTACACCTGACCGAGGCCGAACGGCAGGTCGTCATCGACCACGCCTACGTGCGCGGCTGGCGGCCCGACCGGCTCGCCGCCGCCCTGCAGATCAGCCACAAGCACGCCCGCGATCTACTCCGACAGGCAGCCAACAAGGTGTTCGACCGCGACCGCGCCTACGGCGTGCCAGGTCCCAAGAGGAAGCTGAAGAAGACCACTCCGGCAACGGGCAGCCCCGCGCCCACCGCACCCAGAACCCAGCGGCCGACAGCCCGCCCGGCAGCGTCGACCCCGGTGCACGCCCCTCTCGGAAAGGCCGCATGACCCACCCCGTCCTGGCCCTCAGCATCGCTCCGGACCTCCCTCTCCTCCTCGCCGCCAGCGTGCCCGCCACCCTCGCGCTCGCACTGACCGCCTGGACGATCCGACGCCGGGGCACGCGCCCGCAGAGACATCTCGGTGGCCCGGCGGTCAAGATCGCAGCTCTGGCCGCCCTCGGCTGCACCGCATACAGCGCCGACACCTCGTGGCGCTTCGCGGCCGACTACCTCGACATGGCCGGCACCGCCGAACGGGCCGGGATGTTCGCCGCGGCCGAACTGGCGCTCTTCGCGACCGCGCTCATGGCGCGGCAGAACCTGGCCGCTCAGGGTGCCCCCGGTCTGCCGGGGACCCTGGTCTGGGCGATCACCGGGGTACAGGTGATCCCCGCCTATGCCGAGAGCGGTCCCATCGGCGGCACGGTCCGGGCCTTCGTCGGGCCGGTCATGGCGGCGATGCTGTGGCACCTCGCCATGGGAATCGAACTGCGGCTGCACACCCCGGGCGCCGCCTCCCACGGACTGATCGCCGTCCTGGGGCGGGAGGCACGCGAACGGCTCCTGTCCCGCCTTGGCATCGCCGCGCGAGACCGCGACGCCGCGCAGATCACCCGGGACCGGGCCACCACCCGCGCGGTCGCCCTCGCCGCCCGCCTCGCCGAGCGCACGCCCGAGCAGCGGCGGAACTGGCGCGGCCAGCGGCTCACCCGGCGCCTGTCGAAAGCGGTTGGCAGGGCCGCGGTCGGCACCGATCCCCTCCAACGGGCACAGCTCCTCGACCAGCTCGCCGCCCGTCGGCACGCACTCGCGCTCGCCACGGTCCCGCTCCCCTCACCCTGGTCCCCGGAGTGCAGCACCTTCCCATCTACCACGGTCCCCCCGCAGGAGACCTCGGAAGCGCCGGTCCCCGTGGCTGGTCCCCACGGTCCCGACGAGTTGGACGGGGACCGGGGACCGGGCGACCCGAGGGGACCGGTCCCCGAAATCGCGGACTCCAAGGCGTCGGCAGGCGCGGGGACCGAAGGCGACGACGCGGGGACCAGTGTGGGGACCGAGGCCAAAGAAGTAGGAGCGGTCCCGGGGACCGGTCCCGCCAATCCGGAAGCCGAAGAGTGGGAGGCCGGAGACGTGGGGACCGACCGTCCTACGCGAGAAGTACCTGCTCAGGGCCCTGACTCGCATCGGGGACCGACCGCCCCCGAGTTGGGGACCGAGCCGACCGGGGACCGGGTACTGACCGCCGTCGGCACGGGGACCGAAACCACCGGGGACCGGGGACCAACCGATACCGATACCGGGACCGAACCCAATGGGGACCGGGGAGACAAGGTCCCCCTTCGCCGGAAGACGACCACGAAGCCCCGTACAAGGGACAAGGGGACGCGCGCCCGGCCCCGCACCCCGCAGACACAGCGCCCACCACGCGAGCCAGAGCAGTCGGTGGACCAGCTCATCCAAGAGGTCCGTCCCCACGTCCCCGCCCTGCTCAAACGGGACGGCAACGAATCCGTCACCCGGGTCCAACTGCGGGAAATCCTCCGCCGCGAGGGCCTGAAGGGCGGCCGAAACGACCGACTGAGCCTCGTCCTCCAGCAACTGCGGAGCGACGGCACCACGCCGACACGGAGCACCGCCCGATGAAGACCTGCCACCAGTTCGACACCGTCCGCGCGGAGTACGAGCGGGAAATCGGCTTCATGATCGCCCACTCCAAGCGGCACGAGGGCAAGCCGGCGGCGAAGTCCAGCGCGAAGCAGGCTGCCTCGACGAAGCAACGGATGGCCCGCGCGCTCAACAGCCACGTCGGCCGCTGCCCAGAGTGCGGCTGAACCGGCAAAGCTCCAGTTCAGACCCATCATCGCAACCGGTGGCCCAGCTCTGTGCCGGGCCACCGTCCCGCTTCAGGAGACACGCCGTGATTCCGCGTCCCCCTCGCTCATCCGAGTCAACAGCCGCCGAGGCCAGCGCCTGGGCTGACGTTCTGGTCCGCCAGCGGCTCCTGCACGCCACCGTCCGCATGCCGACCGGCCAGTGGCTCGTCCAGGACCACCCCGACGGACCCGTCCGCCTCCTTCTGGGCCCGGCCGACATCCTCGCGCTAGCTGCGGCCATCACACACCACACCCGCTCCACGAGGCCCGGATCCTGATGACGAACCCCGCCCAGAACGGCACCACCCCGCAACCTGTTCCCGACTCCAACTCGGTCTCGGGGCGAGCAAGTTATCGGCCAAGCTACTCTTCCCCGTCGGGGAAGGCAGCTTGGCCATCTCCCGCCCCAGGGGTGGCGGGAGCGGTCCAGCACCAGGGGGCGCTGGACCGTCAGGCAGCGACCGAGGGCGGATCACAGCCAGGGGTGGAGGAGCAGCCGCGAAGCGGCGCGAGCGCCGCTCCAGCATCCACCGCACGTAAGCGCTCCCCCCAGAAGAACAAGCGCGCACGCGTCTGCAACATCCGTCTCAACGACGACGAGTGGAGTCGTCTGACCACCGCAGCACGTACCTCGCGCAAGAGCCTGCCCGCCTACCTCGTGCGCGCCGGTCTCGCCGCCGCCGAGGACGCCGAGAACACCGCTGCGGTCATCGCGGGCCACCGGGACCTGATAGCCGAGCTGTTCGCCGCACGCCGTCATCTCGGGCAGGTCGGCAACAACTTGAACCAGGTCGCCCGTGTCCTCAACAGCGGCGGACAACCCGCGCAACTCGACGCCGTCGTTTCGGCGGTTCAGCGAGCGGTCGCTCGCGTGCAGGCAGTCACCGACCGGCTGCTGGAACAGGATTGACCGAGCTGATCAGGCAGACCACGAGGCGCAGCCGGCCAGCAGGCTTCGGATGTCGCGCCGGACAGCTTCCTGGAACCGGTCGCGCAGCGTTCCGACCTCATCCTTCAGCGCGAGGAGCGCCGGGGTGTCCTGTGCGTCCGCAGTGGTCACGTAGTCGCTCGCGCGTCGCAGACCTCGAAAGATCTCGTCTGCTGCCCGAACGACGTCGAGCGGAGCCAGGACATGGATCCGCTGCCGCGTGCCACCGAGATTGAAGCCGGCGAACGCATCAGCAGCCTCCGTCTCGCGTTCCTCTACTGCCGTGGTCCGCAGCACGCGCAGCAGGTCCCTGCCCGTGTCCTCCATCGCGACCAGGTACTCGGCGTACAGCTCCGTACGCAGCTCCAGCAGGCGTGTGACCGCCTCCCGACGCCAACGCCGGCGGTCCGCCAGCGCCGTCGCGCCGACCCCCAGCAGAACTCCAAGCAGCGCGGAAAGCGGCGATATCCAGCTCATCCGTGAGCACTTCCCGCACCGCGCGCGTGGAACGCCCGCTTCCCACTGCCCATTCCCGTTGATCAACCGGTCGAGGACAGCAGCATGATTCCCCGGATCCAAAAGCGCGGTCAGCGCACCATCGGCCTCCTGTATTACCTGTACGGGCCGGGCAAGTTCGAGGAGCACACCGACCCGCACCTCGTCGCCTCCTGGGACCACAATGCTCCCGACCCCGGACGAGACGCCACCGCGACCCTCAAGCAGCTCCAGCAGCTCCTGGACCAGCCCGTCGAGAACATCGACCAGGCCCACCGGCCGAAGAAGCACGTGTGGCATCTGTCCGTACGCAACGGTGGCGAGGACCGGATCCTGACGGACGAGGAATGGGGCGACGTGGCCCGCCGTATGGTCGCCGCCGCCGGGATCGACGACCCCGAGGCGGGAGCGGGTTGTCGGTGGGCGGCCGTGCGGCACGCCGACGACCACATCCACATCGTCGCCACCCTCGTCCGCGAAGACGGGTACAAACCCGACCTCGACAACGACGCCCATCGCGTCCAGGCCCAGGCCCGCGCCCTGGAAGCAGAGCTGGGCCTGCGCCGCCTCAACAAGGGTGACGGCACCGCCGCGAAACGCCCCACCAGCGCCGAGCGCCACAAGGCCCAGCGCCAGGGCCGCGAGCGCACCGCGCGGGAAGAACTGCGCGAGACCGTACGCCGAGCGGTGACCGGTGCTCGAGGCGAGGCGGAGTTCTTCGACCGCCTCGCCGCCGCCGGCCTCCTGATCCGCACGCGCGAGGCCCCCTCCGGTGACCTGCTCGGCTACAAAGTGGCTCTGCCGGACGACCGCAACAAGGACGGCGAGCCCGTGTTCTATCCCGGGGTGCGCCTCGCCCCGGACCTGTCCCTGCCACGGATCCGTGAGCGCTGGTCCGCCGACCAGACCTCATCGACAGACTCTCCCGGCCGTGCGATGACGACCAACCCGTCTGCCGCACGTCGGAGGACAGCGTCGGCCGCCTGGACCGCGATCACGGTCGTCGAGAACGGTGACGACGAAGTCGCCGCCGCCCACATCGCTGCGACCGGCGAGGTCCTGGACGCCCTCGCGAAGACGTCCGCCGCGCACACCCGCCGCGAACTACGTGACGCCGCCTTCGCGTTCGAGCGGGCCTCCCGCTCCCACGTACGTGCCGAGCGCGGGCACGACCGCGCCCTGCGGCAGGCCGCCCGCGACCTCGTCCACGGCGGTCCCGCGCTCGGCCGGGGCGAGGACGGCGCGAGCACCGCGCTGGCGATCGACATGCTGTTCTTCCTCATCACCGCGGCCATGAACTGGCACGCGAAGAAGGGACACGCGCAGCAGGCCGCAGCCGCCCGCCAGGCCGCCGAGCACCTGCGCGCCGCCTACCAAGAGGCCGCCGCCCAACCCCTCGGCATGCTCTACCAGCGCGGCCGGCGCCTGAACCGGCCGATGCTTAGGCGGCAGACGGTAGTGCTGCGCGAGGCGCTGCCGACGTTGGCCGAGCAGATCCTCGCCGAGCCCGGCTGGTACGCCCTGGCCGCGACAATCGTGGAAGCCGAAGCCGCCGGCCACGCCCCGGCCGCTCTCCTGTCCGACGCGGTGGAGCGTCGCGAAGTCGACACCGCGGGCTCGGTGAGCGATGTGCTGGTGTGGCGGATGCGGCGGATGGCCGACCTTCCTGCCGATGGCTCGGGGCTACCCGATAACTACACGACGGGGAACCCGTCCACAAAGCGCAGGGCGGCGTCCGGGCCTTCTGCACCTGGTCGGCGCCGGGGCGGTGAGGAGGCATCGGGCAAGACCCGGTGAGCCCTCCGGCGTACAGGGCCGCGGTCTCAGCGCACGGCCGAAAGCCGGGACACAACGACCGCCCCGCCCACGACCCACAGCATGGCCGTTCGCCACACGCTCCCCCGGCAGCGTTCAGGTCCGCTCTGTGAGGAAGTTCCATCGTGATTCATCCAGGTCAACGGTCCTGGTGTGATGAGTCGTTGGGGTGCTCGCGCAGCTCATCACGGTGATCATTGGGGGGGATCATCGGTCACCGAGCCACCTGATGGTGCGTCAGCACCAGAAGGGCCCGCACCAACGCGGTCGCGTGCCGCGGATGCATGCGCACCTTGGTCAGGAGAGAACTGGTTGCAGGGCAGTAGTCGCCGGAGCCGCTCTCCTATAACGTACCGACCAGACGGTACGGCTAAGTGTGCCCCACGCGCCGTCGTGTGCTCGATGAACAGCAACGTTTCATCCGCCACAGGACGGAGAGCCCCTCATGACGCAGAACACGGACCGCGACAGTCTGACCCTCGCGCGCCAGACCTGGAGAACTCTCGAGCCCTACCATGGGGCTGTCTACTTCTCGCCCGAAGCCGCAGGCCAGTACGCCGAGTTGGGCGTGGACGCCAGGACGGGGTACTTCGCGTCCCGCTCCGCCGCGCTCGGCGCCGCTCCGGCGGATCTGGTCATCGCCACGTTCTACAACTTCAATCCCCAACTGGTGCGCCGAGCCATACCCGCGGCATGGGAAGCCGCCACGCCGCAGCGGTTCGCCGCCGCCCGGCTCACCGGGATCGATACCACGCTCCGCCGGATCCTCGGCGCGGACGTCTCCTCACCGGCGCTGGCCCGCGCAGCGGAATTGGCCCGTACCGCGGCTGAAGTGACCGTGCGCCATCCACAAGGCCGCCCCCTCTTCGCCGCGCACGCCGCACTGCCGTGGCCGAGCGCACCCCACCTCGTGCTCTGGCACGCGCAGACTCTGCTGCGGGAGTTCCGTGGCGACGGTCACGTGGCGGCACTACTGACTGCCGGACTGAGCGGGCTCGAGGCTCTCGTCACGCACGCCGCCACAGGCGACATCGACGCAGGGGTGCTGCGCGACTCGCGGGCATGGACGCCGGAGCAGTGGGGACAGGCCGTGCAGAACCTGCATGAGCGTGGATGGCTCGACGACGGACCCCACCTGACCTTGACCGAGGACGGTACGCGGCGCAGGGCGGAGATCGAGCACACCACCGACAGGCTGGCTGCCCTCCCTTACATCACGCTCGGTCCTGCCGCCTGCGCCGAACTTCGTTCGCTGGTGAGGCCGTTCAGCCTTGCGGTGGCCAAGGAGCTCCTGCCGTGGGCAGTCGACCGCCTCAGCAAAGAGAGCGCATGAGAGAAGAGAGCGAGGTCGGGAATTCTCGACGGCGGGTCCATCTCGACGCCCCCCGAAGCAGCCGAGGTGCTCGCGACACTGCCCCGGCGCACATCGCCTGGCCTGTGGAGTTGAGGCGCCTCGACCGGCACAGGCTTCCCACCTGACTGGAGTCGCCTCCCTGACCCGACCCGCATGCGGTGCGCTCGGGTGTGGACGGACAGGTCGGCGCCATGGGGAAGGCACTGAGGAAGTTTCATCGTGGATCGACAGGTCAACGGCCCTCGCGTGACGGGCGGTTGGGCTGCTCGCGCATGTCACGAGCGTGATCGCATCGGGGAGATTATCTGTCGGCCCGCTTCGGGTCGTCTTCCTCGGATCTCCTGCACGCTGCGCACTGGTGCCCCTACCGTGCGGGCAGGGTCGCGACGGCGAGCCCGCGGAGGGAGGGGACATGGCCCAGAACCTGATGGTGTGGCTGATAGAGCGCCGGGTGGTGCTGGAAGAACGCGCCGCGCAGCTGCGCAACCAGTTGGCCGACACCGAGGCCGAAGTGGCCCGGCTCGGGGCCGCCGAGGTCGTCTACCAGCAGTACCAGGAGGAGGATGCCGAGGCCGGGCACCCTGACGCCGCGGCCTGGCAGCAGGCCCTGGAAGAAGCCACCGGCGGCACGCCCGCGGCGCCCCCGCGTCCCTTCGGCACGCCCGGAGCCGCCGGCCAGCTGCTGATTCCCCACCACGGCCCCGGCACCGGCACGGACGACCTGCCCGCCGACTACCAGAAGATCATGGAGATTGTCGCGGGCGGCGACAGCCCGCTGCAGGCCAAGGACGTGCCCCGCGAGCTGGGATTGGATGCGGCGCCGACGAAGGTGGAGCCGGTGCGCGGGAAGCTGCGCAAGCCGACCGAACGCGGCTGGATCACCCGCACCCCCGCCGGACGCTACCTGCCCCGGTAGCCTGCGGCCGACCTGCCACAACGGCCGATTCCTGCCGCAACGCAAACGCCCCCCGGAGGGTGTTGGCCCATGCGTGAACAAGAACACCAGCCCCACCGAGGGCGACACCGGCCCTGTCTACTCCGTCCGCCTGCCTCTGTCCAGCGCGACCGTCAACCGCGTGGCCGGCCTGATCCGCGCCCACCGCAGACAGATCCGCTCCCGGCGGCACAAGCTAGACGCCGGGCAGATAGCGCTGATCGTGCTGGCCCACCTGCGCAACGACGAGCGCCTGGCCGACCTGGCTGGCGGGACGCGGTCTCGGCCTCCACAGTGCGGCGCTGGGTACTGGAGGTGCTCGGCCTGCCGGCCGCACGTTCCCCCCGCCTGGACCGCGCGCTGGCCAAGGTGGCCAAGGACAGCGGCTGCATGGACTTGTTGGACGGGACGCTGATCCGCACCCGGCGGCGCAGTGGGCGGGCGAACCGAAAGAACTGCTCGGGGAAGCACAAGGCGCATGGCCTGCTGTTTCTCGCCCTGACCGATGCGAAGGGGCGGCTTTTGTGGATCTCCTCGGCCCGCCGCGGCGCCTGCAGCGAAATCACGGCGGCCCGCTACGAGAAGCTGTGCGCGCGACTGCGCGAGCTGGAGCTTGCAGCGGTAGCCGACCTGGGGTTCGTCGGTCTGGACGAGGGGGCCGAAGAGCAGCCGGCGGTCATCACGGGGTTCAAGGCGAGCGGCGGCAAGCACCTGTCTTCACCGAAGAAGGTTGTGAACCGGCTGATCAGCAGCCTGCGGGCGCCGGCCGAGCTCGGCTTCGCGAGCCTGAAGCCCTTCCGGATCCTGACCAAGGTGCGCATGCATCCGCGGCACGCGACCGCGTTGGTGCGGGCCCTTCTGGTGCTGACGCACCATCAGGTGGCTCGGTGACCGATGATCTCCCCCCGATGATCACCGTGATGAGCTGCGCGAGCACCCCAACGACTCATCACACCAGGACCGTTGACCTGCATGAATCACGATGGAACTTCCTCTGTGGTTCGCGGGCACCAGCGCACACATGACGGGAGGGAATGACGCAGGTGTGGCAAGTCGAGTCAATAGGCGTCGCGAAGTTGGGTGGTCGAGGAGGAAGAGGCGAGTTCGGTCATACCGAGGTCCCCTGCAGCCCGGAGACACGTGCCGTGGCCAACTCGTCATCTCCGGCATGGGGATGTGAGGAAACGCTCTCTGACCTCCCCGAACGCCACTGTTGACTTTGTGAATTGAAGCCTCCGGGGGCGTAGGACACGATCATGAAGCGAGCAGGACGAGGCAAGGGAGGACGTCGGGGTGTTTCACCGGATACGGCGCCGGGCCAAGGAGCCCAGCGAGGAGCAGCGCCGATTCGTCAAGATGGCGGCGAAAATGCAGGGGCAAGTGCCGCCAGCGGTTGAGCGGGCGTGGGCCGAACGGGACCGTGAACGCAGCGAGCCAGCCGCCGTGGTGGACGACTTCCTTCCGCCGGAGCTGCGCGTGCCCAGCCACGACCAGCTCGACGGCAAGATGATGCCGTGGAAGCAGCCCCTCATCCTCGACGGCGAGATGGTCGCCTGCTCCGAGTGCGGTGCGTACCGGGACTGGCTCATCCTCTCCACCCGCAATCAGATCTGGCTGCGCTGCCGGGTCGGCCACCAGCAGCAGGAGACCCGCCTCGACACCGCCTGGTTCAACCGGAACTCCGGGCCGGCGGACGCGACGCACGCCACGTTCGAGGACTGCCTGCGCCACCTCGGGCACTGACCCCACTCCTACGACCCCACCGGGCCCGCAGGCCCGCACTGACCACCCGTCGCCTAGCACCAAGGGGTCAGTTCCGTCATGCGCGTTCGCATCGCCACCACCGCCCTCGGCATCACCGCCGCCCTCCTCGCCGTGCCCGCCTGCACCGCCAACACCACCAGCACCAAGCCCAACACCGCTCCCTCCGCCCGTACCGGGAAGCCAGCCGACGACGCCCTGAACGCCGCTCCGCTCTCGTCGGCCGCGCTGGAAACGCGCCTGCTCGACGAAAGCGACCTCGGCAGCGGCTACCTGCGAAAGCCGGAACGCCCCGCCCAGCACGACGACGTCACCGTCGTCGGCTGCCCGGCCCTGAGCGAGCTGGGCAGCGACGCGGCCACCGGTGGCACGCTCACCTTCCCCCGCAAGGCGAAGACGGCCTTCACGTACGGTGGCAGCTCCTCGGAGGTCTCCGAGGAGCTGTACAGCGACAGCGCGAACAAGCTGTCCGACCGCATCTTCGACGCGATGACCGGCTGCCCGACCTATCAGGTCGTCGCGGGCGGCACCCCGATCGACATGGCCTCGCAGAGCTGCCCATGCCCCGCGAGCTCGGTGACAAGCAGTGGAGCCAGCTCCTGACGTTCTCCGCCGGAGGGCGGAGCACCGTGGCCAAGCAGACCGCGATCCGCGACGGCAGTCTGCTGCTGATCGTCTCCGGCCCCCGACCCACGCTGCCCATGACCGGGATGGTCGGGGCAGCGTGCGTCCGGCACACGTACGGTGCGGGCCCGAGAAGCGGAAAGCCCGGCCCTCCATGAAGGAGGAGCCGGGCTGAGCGCGTCGGGTGACAGCGCGAGGTGCTAGATGGCCGGCGCACGCAGGAGCCGCTCCCGGGTGGCCTCCGGCAGCACCCGGCGCAGGACCGGTGCGGTCGAACTGAGGGAGGCAGCGAAGCCGGCAACGAGGTCGTGCGGGACGCTGGCGGAGAAGGAGGCCGCCCACAGGCACGGTGCCCCGAGCGCGGGCTCGGCCCATGCCTGCCATCCGGCCGGTCCCGTCTCGTCGGCCTCGGTGGTCAGGGCGCGCGGGTCGGCGTCCTGGATGAGGGGCGGCACTTCGCCAAGGCTGATGTGCGAGGTGAACGTCGGGTCCGTCGCTGCCGCCTGGGGCTGGTCGATGTCGCGGAACCATCCGTGGGCGGCAACGGCGTCGAGGACCAGCTCAGGGCCGGCGAGTGGTGCGGCGGGCTGGTCGCGGGCGTCGAGCGCGACGAGGAAGTCGGACACGGCCTCCCCGGGGACATCGGGGGTGAAGTAGGCCGACCACTGAGCGAGCGGGCTGCTCGTCTCGGCGCGGACGGAGATCTGCCAAGCGATCGGCAGCTCTCCCAGGTGGAACGGCTCGTCCGCCAGGCTCCACTGGGCCCAGCGCAGGGCGTCGGGACTGATGTGCAAGACGGTGCTGCGCAGTACCTGGCGGTCCTCCGGCGCCTCGTCCGGCTCGTGCCGTCCGCGGACGATCGTCAGGCTCGTCCAGCCCAGGCCGGCGAGCGTATCGGCGACGGCATCGTAGAGGCGCCCATCATCACCGGCCAGATACCGGGGACCGACCCAGAACGCGGGCTGGCCGCCGCGCGGAGTGGACGGATCGAGCGAGAAGTCGGGGTACAGGGGCGCCTCCAAGGGCTCGGTGCGGGTCTAGTTGCCGCCGGCACGGCGGCGGGGGCGGCGCGGGGGTGCCTGAACGGGGCCCTGCCACGTCAGGGCGACAGCGACCTCGGGCGGCAGATGGCCGAGCTGCGTGTCCTCGTCGCGCCCTTCGGCGAGGTAAACGACGGTCCGGCCGGTCTCGTCCACGGACTGCACGACCTGCGCCAAGCGGTGTGCCATCGGAAAGAAGGGATTCATGGCCTGGCGGACTGGAGCACTCCGGTCGCAGCCGGACAGCAGGTCGATGAGATCGCCGACGGTCATCTCCGTGGACGTCACGAACAGCCTCCTGGGGTGCGGGGAAACGGGGAGCAGTGGAACAGGCCGGTGGCCCGGCAGACAGCCGACCGCCCACGGGGCGAGGACTACCTGTCGGTACCCGCACTGTCATAGGCGACGTGAGGTCTCCAGCACGCGCGCCACTGCGGCGGCGACGATGTCCGCTGGCGTCTCGACGTCGAACGACAGGTGGTAGCCGCGCACCTTGGCCGTGCCGGTGACGGCGATTTTCCATCCCTCGCCGTCCGTTCCGGGGCGGCCGAGCGGGAACCAGCCGAGGTAGAACCGGCCGTCCTTGGAGCTGACGTGCACGTCCGCACGATCATCCACGATCAGGTGGAAGTCCTCCGCGGAGAACTGGTCCATGACCAGCGTGGGCTGGCCGGGACCGAGCTGCCACTCGCGCAGCCGCAGGGCTTCGACGGTGGTAGAGAAACCGGGGCCAACAGGCGCTACGGCCACAGGCAATCACCTCTCTGACCTGGGGTTTCTTGCAAGGTCGTCTACGTTGACATGCCCTCACGCACGTTGGCCAGCCTTTCCGCGATCTTTCCTGTCTGCCCCCGGCGAACTGCTGTCGTGTCTCATCGAAGTTAGTCTTCCTCGCGCCGCAGACCGTGCTGGACTGGATTCAGGGAGGCGCATGCACCGGGTTCGTTGAGCAAGGCAAGAGCGGCATGTTCTGGTCAGCGTTCCCTCGCCGAGCACCAAACCCGTTTACAGCTGGCGGCGCCGCAAGGGCAGCCACGCTCCCCGGGCCGGCGCCTCGTAGGCGCCAGCCTTGAGAGCGGTTCTGGCCACCTTCAAGAACAGGTTGTGCTGGCCGTGGTAGGCACTGGACAGCCTGGTCCGAGCCGTCATCTGTTGGCCCCGGTCTCTTCGTACCGTGCCAAGCCAGACTGGTTCTGGGGCATGGTCATAGAGGAGAGATTGCTGAAGCGCAGTGGCCTTATCGACTACGTCCATTGGAGCGCGAAGTTCGAGTGCAGCGAAGGCCCGCTTCAACCGTTGCGGATCCAACTCCCGGGCCCGGCGCTCCATCTCGTCCCAGCGTTCGTGGAACGCGTCCTCGTACATGGCCTGATAGTCCTGGTAGACCTGCTCGGCCTGGAGGAGGAACTCCGCGCAGAGGGAGGGCAGGAGTTCTCTAATCCATGGGGCATCGGCTTGGTAGCGGGCCGCACTAGCCTGACTGCGTCCGGCTATGACTGCACCACCGGCGCCTAGTAGGGCTTGGTCATCTTCACCCGTGAGTGGAGTGTCTGTTGGTGTGTGAGCGTCGTTGACGTGGCGTGACACCTGGGGAGATGGCTGAGGTCCGG
>NZ_JBIAQF010000041.1:0-67173 GCF_042888885.1 Streptomyces sp. NPDC002742 | reverse complement strand
CCGTTACCGGCCGGACGGACAGTTGGAACACCTCGGCCGCCTCGACGACCAGGTGAAGATCCGCGGCCACCGCATCGAACTCGGCGAGATCCGCGCCAGTTTGATCGAGGACCCGGCGGTGATCGCCGCAGCCGTGGTGGTGCACCAGCCCCAGACCCCTGCGGCTCGCCTCGCCGCCTACGTCGTCACCGCGCCCGGCGCGGACCTTCGGCAGATCAAGCGGCGGGTCGCAGGCCGCCTTCCGAGTCATCTGGTGCCTGAAACGGTCATCGCGGTGCCCGAACTGCCGCTCACCCCGAACGGCAAACTCGACCCGCACCGGCTTCCGGTACCCGCGGAGACTCCGCGCCCAGCCGGCACGCTCGCCGAGATCTGGGAGCAGATCCTCGGCGTCACCGTCCTCCCGGGCGACAACTTCTTCGAGCTCGGCGGCACCTCCCTGCTCGCGGCCCGGCTCAGAGTCGCGCTCCAGGAGGCCGGACTCCCCGCCGTGTCGCTGCGGGACATCTATCGCAACTCCTCGCTCACGGCGATGGGTGAGCTTCTGCGATCCCAGGAGAACAGCGCACGCCCGAGCGGCGCACGCCTGAGCAGCGCAAGGGAGACCACCTCGTGACCCAGCCGGCGACTCCAGGACAGCTCCGGTTCTTCCTTCTCGACCAACAGGAGGACCGGGCGACCCTGGTGAACCACATCACCGTGGACGGCCCGGTGGAGCTGGAGCGACTGATCGCGGCCGTCCGGGCCGTGGCGGAGACACAGCCCGCGCTGCGTACCTCCCTCCAGTTGGAACCGTCCGGGCTGAGGCAGCGCCTGCACCCGGTATCCGCCGTTGAGCTGGAGGTGCGGCACACGGATGCCGCGGGGGAGGCAGCCTCGCTGGAACAGCTCGCCCGCCGCGTCGGCGCCCGCTTCGATCACGGAGGCGGCCCGCTGTGCCGGGTGAAGATCCTGACCGGGCCCGAGCGCACGCACTGCCTGTTCGGCGTCCACCACGCGGTCTTCGACGACGACTCGGCGGGCCTGCTGCTCCGTCACCTCATCGCGGCCTACGAGCACGGCGCGCAGGCGTTGCCGGCCGCCGTACCCCCGGCCCCGGGCCCGGAGGGCGAACGGGCGGCTTCTCTGCGGGAGTTCTGGCGGCGCAGCCTCGCCGACTGCCCGCAGGACACTCACATTCCCCAGCTGAGCGAGGCGCGCGACCGCGACCGAGGAGCGGCGACCATCGCGGTTCCGTCCGACCTCGCGGGCAGGATGAAGGCGCTCGCCCGCGAGTGCGGGGCCACACCGTTCACTCAACTGCTGGCCGCCGCAGGACTGGTCACCGGCTGGTACCTGGGGCGGGACGACGTGGTGATCGCCACGATCGCGAGCGGGCGCGCCACGGCCGACGAGAACGTGATCGGTTGCCTGCAGAACACCGTGCCTGTACGGCTCGACCTCACCGGGGCGGACACCGGGACTCTGCTGGACCGGACGCTGGACGCGCTGTTCGACGCCGTCGATCACGCGGACCTCCCGATCGAGGAGATCCTCACCGTCGCGAACGCCACCCGTCGCCCCGGACGCAAGCCGCTCACGCAGATCCTCTGTGCCCAGGGCACCGACCGGCTGCCGACCTTCGCGGCCGGGCTGACCTGGCAGCTCGACCAGCCTCCGGGAACACAGGTGGAGTACGACCTGAGCCTGGCGCTCTGTCACTCCGCCGATGGCGTGCTGTCACTGGCGATGGAGTACCCCGCCCCGGAGATGACCGCCGACGCGGCCGCTCGCCTGGGACAGCACATCATGAGGGCCCTGACCGAGCTCACGTCCGGGCCCGCCAGGCCTCTTGCCGAGCTGCGCCTGCTGGGTCCGGACGAGATGCTGCCCGAGGCCGGCCCGGCGCCCGCCGCGGATCGGCCGGTGCACGAGATCATCGCCCACCACGCACGTCGTTTCCCCGACGCCGTCGCTGTGATCGCGGCCGGACAGGCCATCAGTTACGCGGAGCTGGACGACCGGGCATCGGTCCTGACCGCCCAGCTGATGGCGGCCGGCGTCAGCCCGGGCGGGCGGGTGGGTGTGTGCCTGCCCAGGGATGTGGACATGGTGGTCGCCCTGATCGCGACCTGGCGGGCCGGGGCCGCGTACGTGCCCCTGGACCCTGAGTACCCGGCCGACCGGCTCCGGTACATGGCGGAGGACGCCGTCCTGACGGCGGTGGTCTCCGACGACGGGCTGATGGCAGAGGTGGCCGGTGTGCCGTGGGTCGTGCCCGGCGCCGGGGAGACCGTCGCACCGGCCGAGGGGTGGCCGGCCGTGAGTCCCGGCGACGCCGCGTATCTCATCTACACCTCCGGCTCGACCGGGCGGCCCAAGGGCGTGGTGGTCCGGCACGACAATCTGAGTGCCTTGTTCGCCGCCTTCGACCGGGAGCTGGGCGGTCCGCCGGCCGTCACCGCGGCGGGCACCAGCCTCTCCTTCGACATCAGCGCGCTCGAACTGCACTGGCCGCTCTCCCGGGGGCGCTCGGTGTTCCTCACCGACCACCGCCGGGTGGCCGAGGACGGCGTTCCGTCGGGTGCCCTCTACCAATGCACACCGACGGTCGCCCGGATCCTGGCCACCGATCCGGAGGGCCGGCGTCTGCTCGACCGGCTCGGCACGCTGCTGGTCGGCGGGGAGCCGCTGCCCGGAGACCTGGCGCAGGAGCTGGTCCGGCTGGTTCCCGGGCCCGTTCTCAACTGCTACGGCCCGACGGAGACCACCGTCTGGTCGACCGTCTGGCGCGTCCGGGAGGGGGTACCGGTTCACATCGGGCGCCCGTTGCCAGGAGAACGCTGTCACGTGGTCGACCAGCACGGTAGGCCGCTGCCGGCCGGCTCCCCGGGCCGCCTGCTGATCGGGGGAGCCGGTGTGGGGGACGGGTACTGGCGTCGGCCCGGGCTCACCGAGGAGCGCTTCCGCCCGTTCGCCGAGGCCGGGGAGGGCATCACGTACGACACGGGTGACTTGGTGGTCTGGGACTTCGCGCAGGGACTGCGCTTCCTCGGGCGGGGTGACCATCAGGTCAAGGTTCTCGGGCAGCGGATCGAGTTGGAGGAGATCGAGTCGGTCCTGCGCTCGGTGCCTGGGGTACGCGACGCGGCGGTGGCCGTGAGCGCGCAGAGCAGCGTGCTCGTCGCCCATGTCGCGGCCACCGGGCAGGTCGATACCGAGGTGCTGCGCCGCCACGCCACCGATCGGCTGACCGCCGCGATGGTCCCCGCCACCTGGCTCGTCGTTCCGCGGCTGCCGCTGCTCCCCAATGGCAAGCTCGATCGCTCGGTCGTGCAGCTCTGGGCGGACGAGGCCGGCGGTACAGCAGCGTTGCCGACTGCGCCGTCGCAGTCGTCGCAGCCGTCGGGGGTCGTCGCCGAGGTCTGGCGCAGCGTCCTCGGCGCACCGGTCGCCGATCAGGAGGCAACCTTCTTCGAACTGGGCGGCAACTCCCACGGTGTGCTCCGGGTGCTCGCCGCGCTTCGAGGCGCGTTCCCCCAGCTGCGTGCGGCGGACCTGTTCCAGTACACGACGTTGCGAACTCTTTCCGCGCACCTCGAACGGGACGCGGCCCGGCCGGCGGCCGGTCCCGCGCCGGGGACCGAGGCCCATGACACGACGCGGCAAAGTGCGCCACAGGACGGGCGGGGAGCGACCCGTGCCCGCGCACTGTCCGGGTGGAAGAGACGGCCGTCCCAAGGAGAGGGAACCGAATGACCATCGCCCTGATGTGCCTGCCCTACGCCGGGGCCGGCGCGAGCCTCTTTCGTCCGTGGCGGGAACAGCCGGACCGGGCCTTCCAGGTGACTCCGATTCAGCTGCCCGGTCGTGAGGAGCGCTTCATCGAGGATCCCTACACCTCGGTGGGCGAGGCGGCGGCCGGCTGCGCGGAGCGTGTCACGGCCGCCGCGCAGGGCCGTCAGTTCGCCCTCTTCGGTCACAGTTTCGGTGCCGTCATCGCCTATGAGACGGCGCGGTTGCTGGTGGCCGACGGGGCGCCACTACCTCAGCGGCTCATCGTCAGCGGCGCGGCCGCACCAGGTGTCGCCCGCCCCTATCTGGGCGTGGACGGTCTGTCGGACGACGAGCTGGTGGAGCGTGTCGGCGCCCTCGCGGGGTACGACCACGAGGCATTCGCCGATCCGGATCTGCGTGAACTCATCGTGCCGGCGCTCCGTGCCGACATGGCGATCAACGAAACCTACCGGCCGGGCACCGTCGATCCGCTCCCCGTGCCGATCACCGTGCTCCGGGGCATGGACGACGACCTGGTGACCCGTATGGATGCCGAACTGTGGTCCGGCCACACCACGGCCGGGTACGAGTTGCTGGACATGCCCGGAGGGCACATGTACTTCGCTGAGGATTGGCAGGGGCTCTGGGCGAAGCTGGATGTAGTCCTGCGGGATGTGGCCCGACGGCTTCCCTGATGGGCCGGCGCAGCCTCGGTGGGTGACGGAACGGGAGCCGCCCGGCCTCGTCGTCCCGACGAAGAGGTCGTGGGGCGCGTCCCGCCCTCCGGCCGGTAGCTCCGTCGTTCACGCGGGTGCGCGTCTGCGCTGAGGGTTTCTCACAGGTGATCCCCGCTGTGGCGCGCTCAGCCGACGGCAGGGAGCTGTCGGGCGAAGCGGCGGACCGCGTCAGTGAAGGCATCCGGGTCGTCGAAGTTCGCGAGGTGTCCTGCCCGCGGGATCAATTCGACGCGAGCGTGCGGATGCGCGCGGGCGAAGTCCGCCTCCCCGGCGCGGAAGACGGCGTCCTTCTCGCCGTTCAGGATGAGGACCGGAACCTTCACATGACGCATCGCACCCGCGTCGAAGCGTCCGAGTACTTCGTCCCAGGCCGCCGGCAGGGTATGGAAGGCCCCCGATCGATCCGGGTGTTCTCGGTGGACCCGGTGTGCCAACTGCGCCTGCGGAGCCGTGGCCTTGGCATGGCGGGTCGTTTGACTTCGAGTGGGCTCCACGTCCTAGCGTCACGGGGATCGGCGCGGCGACGCCGCTGAAGAGATCGGTCCGCTGTGGGTGGGCCGGTCGTTCCCGGACGGGGAGGAGCCCCATGAAGGTGCTGGTGACCGGCGGGACGAGCGGGCTGGGACTGGCCATGGCATCCGCTCTGGCCGAGGCGGGGGCGACCGTGGCGCTGACCGGGCGGTCCGGCCGGCGGGCGAGTTCGGCCGCCGCCGGGCTGCCGGGAGCGATCGGCATCGAGCTGGACGTGCGGGACGAGTCCTCGGTCGCCGGGGCGGTCGACCTGGCGGAGGCGCGGCTCGGCGGCATCGACATGCTGGTGAACAACGCCGGGATCGGCATGCGGACCGTCGACCCGCACTTCATGACACGCCCGCAAGGCTTCTGGGAGGTGCCGGTCGACGGCTTCCGTGCCGTCGTCGAGACCAATCTGACCGGCTATTTCCTGGTCGCTCGCGAGGTCGTGCCGCGGATGCTGGCCACCGGTGGCGGTCGCGTCGTCAACATCTCGGTGAGCGAATCGACGATGTACCGGGCCGGGTTCGTCCCGTACGGGCCCTCGCGTGCCGGCAGCGAGTCCCTGTCCCGGATCATGGCCGCCGACCTGCGGGGCAGCGGCGTCACGGTCAACCTGCTGCTTCCGGGAGGTGCGACCGTCACGGGGATGCTGCCCCCGGATGCCGTACCGGGGGAGGGCCGGACGTTCCTGGAGCCCACCGTGATGGGCCCGCCCATCGTCTGGCTGGCCTCCGACGACGCGGCCGGCGTGCACGACGAGCGGATCGTCGCGGTCGAGTTCGAGAGCTGGCTGCGCGAGAGGAAGAGCGGACGGTAGGGCGGCCGGCAGGACGGGAGAGGCGCGGCCTCGGCTGTCGAACGGGCCACCGGGAGCCGCCCGGTGGCCCGTAGGGCCGGAGAGTGAGCGCCGGCGGCCCCGCCCGGCCGGGAGCCGAACGTTCAGGCTCCGTAGGCCAGGAGCACCATCATGCCGGCCTCGCTGTGATAGGCGTTGTGGCAGTGCAGCATCCACTGACCGGGGTTGTCGGCGTCGAAGACGACGGACACCTTCGACCTCGGCAGGACGATGGTGGTGTCCTTGCGCGGGCCGCCGTCACCGAGCTGGTAGGTGTGGCCGTGCAGGTGCATCGGGTGCCACATTCTCGTGGCGTTCAAGAAGTCGAGCTGGACGCGCTGGCCCTCCTGGACGAGCAGCTGGTTCGCCGTCGGGTCGGCCATGTCGAACTGCTTGCCGTTGATCGCCCAGTCGTATGCGCCCATGCTGCCGGTCAGTTGGACGCGGTGAATCAGGTCGGGGTCCTTCGCCTCCAGCCGTGCGTCGTCGCTCGCGCGCAGTTGTGCGGCGGTCATCAACAGGCCGTCCAGTTCGGCCGGCCGTACGGTCGGATCCGGTGCTCTTCCCGATCCTGTGCGCACGAGGGCCATGCCCGCGATGTCCTTGCCCTCGGCGAGCGCGATGAGCGGGAAGACCCCGTCGCCAAGGGTGACCAGGACGTCGTACCGCTCGCCCATGGCGATCAGCAGGGCGTCGACCTCCTGGTTCTCGACCGGGAAACCGTCGGTGTGCGTGATGGTCATCCGGTGGCCGCCGAGCGCCACCCGGTAGGCGGTGTCCGCGCCCGCGTTGATGATCCTGAGGCGGACGCGCCTGCCGGACTTGCCGGTGTAGACGGCCGGGTCGGTCGGCACTCGCCCATTGACCAGGTGGTACGGGTACTTCACGTCCCCGGCGTCACTGCCGAGCAACGGGCTGGCGGTGCCGGTGAGCCTGAACTTCGTCGACGTGCCGTCGCCGGATGACGCGGACGGTGAAGGGGACGGTGAAAGTGTCGCCCCCTTCGAGCCGGTCCTGTTCGTGTCCATGCCGGTCGTGTCCATGCCGGGCATGTGATGGCTGAGCTCGGCGAAGACATCGTCGGGCGTACCGGTCACGCCGTCGAGCCAGTCGTCGAGGACGACGACCCACTCGTCGTCGTACGACAGCGGCTCCCTGGGGTCCTCGACGATCAGCGGAGCGTACATGCCACGGTCGACCTGGAGACCCACGTGCGGGTGGAAGAAGTACGTGCCGGGTGTGTTGGTGATGAAGCGGTACGTGAAGCTGGATCCGGCGCGCACCGGGGCCTGGGTGACCGGCGGTACGCCGTCCATGCCGCCAGGCAGTGAGATGCCGTGCCAGTGGATGGACGTGGTGGTGGCTCTGGGCAACTGGTTGGACAGCTCGGCGGTGACGGTGTCACCGACGGAGACACGGATCTCCTTGCCGGGGAGCTGGCCGCTGAAGGCCCAGGACTTGGCCAGGACGCCGCCGCCCAGGTCGAGCGTGGCGGGTGCGGCCGTCACGTTGAGACTCCGGACCCTGCCCGTGCCGCTCCGCTTCTTCTCCGCGCGGGCGACCTGGGAACCGGAAGAGCTGAGGAGGGAAAGGCTGTTGGAGGCATCGCTGCCGCAGGCGGCGAGCAGGCCGGTACCTGCCGCTCCCAGTCCGGCGAGGACGGAGCGACGGTTGATGCTGTTCACGAAAAGTCCTCTTCTTCAATGCGCGACAGGCGTTCAGGGACGGTCCACACACGGCTGGGCGGCGTCGAAGGACGCGGGAAGCCATGGGGCGCGGCGTATGTGCGCGGTCGAGAGAGGAAGGGCAGGCCGGGAGACGGATCCCGACACGTCGTGCGGCAGTGCCGTCGGCATCGTTCCGACGGTCGGGGCGGGCAGATCGTGGGGGAGCAGTACGGCGATCATGCGGAACAGCGTGACGATCACACGGCGAACCCGGCGGGTGGCGCCACCGAACCGGGCCCAGGGCAACTCTCGTACCGTCATCAGGGGCGTCCGTACTTCCTGCGGGCTAGGACCGTCACCATACCCTGCACGGGTATGCGTGCCCCGGAACCGTCGATCAAGAATCAGCCGAATGCGGACCCTGGGCGGAGTGGTCGTGCCCGTGGTGCCCGTGCCGTCCGGGGTGATGCGGCGGATGCGAGGTGCCGTCGGTGTGGCGGGGGCCTTCCGCCGTGTCGGAGGCGCTGGGACGCACGCCGGTCAGGGTGACGGCGACGAGGCGATGCACCGCGGCCTCGGAGGCCAGGTCGCCGGCGGCGGTCAGCGCGTGCAGGCAGTAGCTCGCGAGTTCGCCGGGCGCGACGTCGTCGCGGACGGCTCCGGCCCGTGCGCCCTCGGCGAGCAGTTCCCCGACCATGCCGTGGAGTCTCTGCTGGGCCTGGGTGACCTGGCTGTCGCGGTGCAGGAACGCCGAGAGGTCGGCGTCGTGGTGGCCGCGTGATGCGCGGGAGATGAGGGCGAAGGCCCGCAGCACCGCTTCGAGACGCACGTCGGCCCCTTCGGTCCGGTCCCGGACCTCGGCCAGATGGTCGAGGTGGTGGCCGATCTGCCGCTCGTGCCAGGCGAGGAGGATCGCGTCGACGTCCGGGAAGTACTTGTACAGCGTGGCGCGACCGATCCCCGAGTCCTTGGCGATCCGCGACATCGTCACCGAGGTCAGTCCGTGTTCGGCGACCAGGGCGGCCGTGGTTTCCAGGACGGCATTCCGTACGGCGGCGCGGTGCGCGTCGATCGTCTCGTTCCAGAGCTTTGGCACGACCCGAGTGTACGGTCCGGCGCCGTCGTGACACTGTGCATTGACAGAGACAATGTGTCTCGATAAAACTGAGGGAGTCCGGGAACCCGGACGATCAGGACGGGCGGGAGAGCGCGGCAGGGCCGGTCGGTCCGACCGTCAAGTCCTCGCTTCCCCTCCTCCGGCGCCGCCCTGCGAGGGCCGGAGGGCCTGTACGCCACCGCCGTACGAAGGAACGCCATGTCAACCGCTGAAGCGCGCGTCGAGACCGACCGGCCGAGCCGGTACCTCGTCCAGCTCTGCAGGCACTTCTCCAACAAGGGCCGCCACCTCGGTCACCGGCTCCACGGCCGTGCGGACGGTGATGACCAGGCGCTGCGTGACATGCGGACAGTCGCGGAGCAGGCGCGGGTCGAGTGGTCCGACACCGAGGGGCACGTCGTCCTCGCCTGGGGGCGGATCACCCTGCGAGCCGCGCCGGGAACGCTGTCGATGCGTGCCGAGGCAACGACGGAGGGCGATCTGAGGCGGCTTCAGGACCTTCTCGCCGGTCACGTCGAGAGGTTCGGCCGACGCGACGGGCTGAGGGTGAACTGGCGATCCCCCTCCCCGGAGACGCCCGCCGTCCCTGTCGCCGTCGCCGTCGAAGCCGAAGCCGCTCGGCCTTCGGCAAGAGAGACCGTGCCGCGCCGCGGTCACTTCAAGACGGTGGGCGTCGTGGTCGTCGTCGCACTCGTCCTGGCCGTGCACCTGGGTCTGGGCGGTGTTCTCCTGTCGGACCGGCGGTGGACCGGCTGGGCCGTCGGCGGCCTCCTCGCGGTCGTCCTGGTGAAGGTCGCGCTGGTGGGCGGGTTCGCCGTCCGTCGCATGCCTCGGCGCTACGGCAAGAACCGCGGTGTTGTCTGACGCGTGACCTGTGACCCCGTCCCCTCCGTCCCGGGACCTGCCACCAGGTGCCCCTGCCTCCGACGTCCGTCCCGACGTGGGCGGAGAGCATGGAGCCCCACCGGGCGGAGAGCATGGAGCCCCACCGGGCGGCCGCTACTTCGCCGGGATCTTCTGCTCGAACCAGACGACCTTGCCGCTGCTCAGTCTCGTCGCGCCCCAGCGCAGGGCGAGTTGATTCACCAGGAACAGGCCGCGGCCGCTCTCGTCCCCGAGGCCGGCCTGCCGCATCCTGGGTACCTGGGGCGAGTCGTCGGTCACCTCGCAGCGGAGCACGTCGGTGCGCAGCAGCCGCAGCGAGAGGGGCCGTGAGGCGAAGCGCACGGCGTTCGTCACGACCTCGCTGACCATGAGTTCGGTCGGGTCGATCAGCGACTCGAGACCCCAGCGGCGCAGGGCCCTGCGGGTCAGCCGGCGGGCCTGCCCCGCGGTCATCGGATGCGGGGCGAGGTACCAGTAACCGACGCTGTCCGGCGGGAAGCCCTCGAACCGGGCGGTGAGCAGGGCGATGTCGTCGTCCCGGGTTCCCGGGCCCAGCGTGCCCAGTACGTGATCGCAGAGAACTTCCAGCGAGGCGAGTCCCTGGGCGGTGCTCTGGAGACGGATCCGCAGTGCCTCGACCCCGCTCCCGATGTCCGTGTCACGGGACTCGACGAGTCCGTCGGTGTACAGCACCAGGGTCGCCCCGGTGGGCGCGGCCATCTCCACCGACTCGAACACGACACCGCCGACGCCGATCGGAGCGCCGGGTGGCACCCCCAGGACCTCGGCGCGGCCGTCCTCGTGGAGCAGTATCGCGGGAGGGTGACCGGCGTTCGCCATCAGCAGGCGGTGCGAGATCGGGTCGTAGATCGCGTAGAGGCAGGTCGCGATGTGGTCGCTGCCCAGCCGCTGGGCCTGCTCGTCGAGGTGGTGCAGGACCTCGTCGGGCGGCAGATCGAGACCGGCGAGGGTCTGCACGATGGTGCGCAGCTGGCCCATGATCGCGGCGGAGGTCATGGAGTGGCCCATGACGTCGCCGACGATCAGGGCGACGCGGTTGCCGGGAAGCGGGATCGCGTCGTACCAGTCGCCGCCGACCTGGGCGGTCTTCGAGGCGGGCAGGTAGCGGCTGGCCAGCCTGATGCCGGTGGGTTCGGGCAGCGACGACGGGAGCATGGTGTGCTGGAGGGTGTCGGCCACGGCGGCCTCGTGGCCGTACATCACCGCCTTCTGGACCCCGAGCGCGGTGTGCGTGGCGAGCTGCGAGGCGACGAGAAGGTCGTCGCTGGTGAAGACGGGGCGGTCCGTGCCGCGGAGCAGGACGACCGTTCCCATGACGTGATGGCTGCCGTGCAGCGGGGCGATGATCAGGCGGTGGCCCGGCGGCAGCGTCCCCGCCGGGTCCGCGCCCGCCGCGAGCAGTTCGGCGACCGCGGGCGCGTTGCCCGGCGCGTCACCGAAAGCGGGACGCCCGTCCCGCAGCAGCTCCGCGAGCCGTCCGCTGCCGGCCGGTTCCACCCGCTCGGCGGCTTCGGGGAGCGGGGGTGGCGGCGGGGGCCCGTCGGCGTGCGGTGGCGTCGTCAACCCCCGCTCGGCGCTGTGCAGTTGAAGTACGACGGGTGCCTTCGACCGCTCCGTGCCCACCGGCAGCGGATCGTCGAGGTGGATGAATATCGCGTCCGCGAACGCCGGAACGGCCGCCTGTCGCAGTTCCCGGAGTGTCTCGTCCAGATCCATCCCGCGGGCGATCCGCCGCGTCGCCACATCGAGATACCGGAGGCGGTCGGTCTGCGGCACGCAGCCGTACGTCACAGCGGCGGATGAGGGGAGGCCCTGCGGCGGGGCGCTGCCCTTGTGGGGGGTGTGGTGCTCGGTCACGCGTTCTGTCCCGTCCAGTGGGTGGCGCGGTCCGCGGCTCGGACCCGGCCTCCTCAGTCACACCTTCTGCAACAGAGGAACACCTGCTCCTCGGGCGGGACATCGGCCACCGCGGGGGCGTAGGTGTACGACGTCTCCTTGACGATCTCGAAGCCCGCGCCCTCGATGACCCTGTGCAGGTCCTCCCGCAGATAGCCGGAGACCCTGATCGTGTTTCCGAGGAACGGGATCGAGAAGTCGTCCACATCGGCCTCGACCATCGACAGGACGAACAGGCCGCCGGGGACGAGGAGATGACGGATGGTCAGCAGGGCGAGCGGAATCTCCTCGCGCGGCAGCATCAGCAGCGAGAAGAAGGCGGCGACGGCGTCGAAACGGCCGAGGTCGCGCGGGCCGCCCGGTCGCAGGTCGGCGAGGTCCAGTTGCTGGAACGCCGCGTCGGGGACGTAGGTGCTCGCGAGCTTCACCATGCCGGCGGAGAGGTCGACTCCCACGACCTCGAACCCGGCGTCCGTCATCTGGCGCGAGGTCGGTACCCCCGTGCCGCAGCCGAGATCCAGGACCCGTGACCCCGCGCCGAGTGATCCGATCAGCCACTCGCCCGCGGTGACCTGGCCTTCCTTGTGCGGAAAGGCCTCGTCGTAGCGGTCGCCGATGGCGTCGAAGGCTTCGGCCTGACCTCTGCGGTCGAGCCGGATGCTCTCGTAATCAGTCCCGGGATTGCTGTTGATCACGAAAGGAACCTCTCATGGGGGCTATCGGAGTAGTCCGTGATTCGGGCGAAAGCGGCCGTGACGGGATCTCCGAGCCTTACCGGTCGCTCAGGAGACGTCAATTCGAGACGATAGTCGTTCAGCGTTCGCCGGGATCTCGTAGTGTCCGAAATTGCTCGGTCGATGAAGTGGCTCCCGCCCGGGATGCCCGGCCACCCGTCGCACCCGAACTCGCCTGGGTGGGCCGCTCGTCGCCGTGCCCGGACGGCGCTGACACGGCCGGAATCCGTCCGGCGGACACGGGTGACCGGGGCGGATCGCGGCGACAACTCGCCCCCGTGTTCGCGGACACCGCGAAGTCGGCCCCCGGTCGGGTGCCCGTCTCCCCGTACCGAAATGTCGTATTCGTGGAAGGATCGTGTCCAGTCCCGGGCCCGAGTCCGGAAGAGGCCCGCCATGCCCCGCTCGCGACAGGCCCAGGGCCGCCCGCTGTACGCGCTCTCGTGGACGTGGAGGTTGCTGTGTCCGTACACCGCGTCGGCCTGGTCGTCCACCAGGGGCGGACGGCGGCCCGCGACGTCGCCCGAGCCGTGCACGCGTGGTGCGACGCGCGAGGCATCCGGTGCACCGAGATCGACGTCTGGGCCAAGGACCAGCAGCGCCGGGGCGGGCGGGCCGAAGCGGAAGCGGCCGGCAATCCGGACCTCGTCGTGACGCTCGGCGGCGACGGCACCTTCCTGCGCGGTGCCCGGATCGCCGTCAAGAGCGGAGCGAACGTGCTGGGTGTCGACCTCGGCAAGGTCGGCTTCCTCACGGAGGTACCGGCAGCCGACGTCACACAGGCACTGCAGGCGGTCCACGACGGCAAGGTCACCGTCGAGGAACGCATGACGCTGACCATGCGGGCCTCCCGGGCCTTGGAGATCCCCGGGGGAATGGATGCCCTGCTCCACTACGGCCGGGGGCCCGCCCTGCCTCCGCCGCAGGTCAGGGCCGAGACGACGGAGGGCGACGGCTGGGGGGTGGCCTTGGACGTCACGGCCCTGAACGACGTCGTCCTGGAGAAGCTGGCCCGCGACCGCCAGGTCAGCGTCGGCGTCTACATCGCCGGACGGCGGCTGGCCTCCTACTCGGCGGACGCCTTCGCCGTCGCCACCCCCACCGGATCGACCGCCTACAGTTTCGCCGCCGGCGGACCCGTGCTCTCCCCGCACATGGACGCGGTCGTCTTCACGCCGATCGCCCCGCACATGACCTTCAACCGCAGTGTGGTCGCCGCGCCGGACGAGCCCGTCGCCCTGCGCGTGCTGCCCCACTCGGGCCAGGCCGCAGTGAGCATCGACGGCCAGCTGCGCGGCGTGCTCGACCCCGGCGACTGGATCGGCGTCTTCCGGGCCCCGCACCGGGTGCGCCTCATCCGGTTGCACCCCACCGACTTCTACGGCCGGCTGCGCGACCGCTTCCGCCTCACCGACGCACCGGCCACGGCGGCCGACGGCGAACCCGCCCCGTTCTTCCGCCCCGACACCCCCATCCCACCGGACCTCGCAGAACTGCGCCTGCCGCCTCCTTCGGCGGCTCGCTGAGGGCGGGAGTCCCGTCCCGCGGAGGCTCCCGCCGCCCGCGCCGGACGGCGGTCGGCCGACCGGACGGCGGGCGGCCTACCGGACGTCGGACGTCGGGCAGCAGACCTCGGGGCTCCGACGGTCGGCACATCGGATGCCGGGCCGCGTCGCGCGGGGTGGTGGGATTCTCCGGGAGAAGCGGTCGATCCAGGTGTGACCGGAGGGGGCTCAGTCGTCCTGGGGACGCGTGCCCGGTCCCGGCGCGCCCGCGCGCAGACCGTCCATCACCAGGTCCGACAGACGCCGGGCGCGCGACCGCCAGTCCCCCTGCCGGTCGAGCCGCCAGAGCCCCGCGACGGCGAGCAGGAAGTCGTCGGGGGTCACCCCCGGTCGGATGGTGCCCGCTTCCGCGTTGGCTCTCAGCAGCAGCGCGACGGCCGAACGCAAGGGTCCGTGGCCCAGCTTCGTGAGCGTGCCCCGAGGCGTGCCGCCGGCGGATCCGAGCGCTTCGGCCAGGCCCGCCTCGGCCATGGCGAACCGTGCGAGACGGTCCATCCACTCCCGCAGTGCCCCGTCCGGCGCGCGGTTGGCGAGCAGGCGCGCCGCCGCGTCGGTGACCTGCTGCACCAGGTGGCGGTAGACCTCGAGGATGAGGGCCTCGCGATGGTGGAAGTTGCGGTAGAAGGTTCCCTGGCCCACCCCCGCCTTCTTCGCTATCGCGCTCAGCGGCGTGTCGGCGGAGCGGGTCAGCTCCGCCAGGGCCACGGCCAGGATGCGCTCGCGATTGCGCTGCGCGTCCGAGCGCAACGGGGGTCCGTCCGGACTCGCGGGCGCGCCCCGGCCCGGCGCTGTGTCCTTGTCGGGGTGCACGGGTACTCCCTCCGCAACGACGGCCGGATCCCTCCCGGGGCCACGGCCGGACCGCCCTCGCCCACCGGACGGCTGCCCCCGGCCCACCATGGGTGGACACCTGCGTCGGTGGACAAACGTCCGCTCAGGGACCGCTGTTGTGGCCGACCCGCTCCGCTCGGACGACCGGAACGTGTCGCCGACCGGCATTCTGGCGCACCCGGCGGATTTCGGCTGGGGACCTCCCGAAATGGCCGGCGGAAGGGCGTCGGCTCAGGAACGCGTGGTCTCGCTCGCCGGCCGGTCGCACGCCGTCCGCGCCGTGCAGGCTGCAGCCGTGCAGCGACGGAGCCCACCGTCGCCCCGCAGTGACGGAGCCCGCCGTCGCTGGGCTGCCCGCGCGTGCCGGTCGTTCCGGGGGCGGCGTTCAGCTCTGCGCCGCCCGCCCGATCGACTCCACCAGCGGCAGCAACCGGTACGGGACACGCTCGCGCAGTGTCACCTCGGTCCGGGTGCGGACCACGCCGGGCAGGCTGATCAGCGCCTGGATCACATCCTCCAGATGGGCGTTGTCCCGTGCCGCGACCCGGGTGATCAGATCACCGCCGCCGGTGATCGAGAACGCCTCGATGATCTCCGGTACGGCGGCGAGCGCGTCGCCGACGTCGTCGAGATGGCCCTGTGTGACCTCGATGTGCACGAAGGCGAGCACGGGGTGGCCGAGCGCCGCGGGGGACAGCGAGGGGCCCGTGCCGGTGATCACCCCGTCCCGCTCCAGCCGGTCGAGACGGGCCTGGAGCGTGCCGCGGGCGACACCAAGGACGCGGGCGTATTCACGGACGCTGGTACGCGGCTGCTCCAGAAGCAGCCGCAGGATGCGGGTGTCGAGCTCGTCCACGGCCATGGTCCGTTGGCCTCCCTGTGGCCGACAATGATCACTCTCCACTGTACCAATGGCCCAGTCGAAATCGTGCCGGTTGAGCCAGTTCCGGGCTGCCGCTTACCTTGTCCGTATCGATGGCGCTGCGCAGCGCCGGACGGCAAGGACGCCGTACCGGACCCGCGGCGCCTTTCGCATGTGCGCTGCGCATGCCGAACCAGAGCTGAAGTGCGAAGTGGGGGCGGGCCGCCGACGGTGAAGAAGATGTTCATGGCTCCGGATCCGGGACTGTTCCGGCTGCGGGTCTCGCTCCGGGCGGTCCTCGGCATCGGACTCGCGGTCACCCTGTGCCAACTGGCCGGGCTCTCGCTCCCCGCGTCGATCACCGGCGGGCTCGCGGCGCTCCTCGCGCTGTTCACGGTCGGCGACCCGACGGTGCGCGGCCAGGCCGGCACCACCGCGCTGCTGCCGGTGGCCGGCCTTCCGGTCCTCACGGTCGCGACCGCCCTGCACGGGGTGCCGACGCTGCGGGACGCGACCTGGCTCGCCGTGGTCTTCGCCGGGGTGTACGCCCGCCGCTACGGCCCGCGCGGGCACGCGCTCGGCATCTTCGCGTTCATGATGTTCTTCACCACCCAGTTCCTGCACGCGGTGCCCGGCCAGCTCCCGCAGCTGTACGCCGCCGTCGCCCTCTCGCTGGCGGCCTCCTCCGCCGTGCGGTTCGGCGCCTGGTGCGTCGAGAGGCGCAGCCCCCTGCCCGCCGCGCCGCCGCCGCTGGACGGGCGCGGGCTGGCGCGCCCCGCCACCCGCCAGGCCTTCCAGGCGACGGCTGCCTGCGCCTTCGCGCTCACGGCGGGCCAACTGCTATCGCACGACCGCTGGTACTGGGCCGTCGGCACCGCGTGGTGGATCTTCGTCAACACGGCCTCGCGCGGCGAGACGCTGGTCCGCGGCTTTCGGCGCGTGCTCGGCACGCTCACCGGGATCGTGGCCGGGCTCCTGATCGCCGTACCGCTGCACGGCGCGCCGGCGCCCACCGCCGTCCTCGTCGCGGTGAGCGTCTTCGGGATCTTCTACACGGCCGCGCCCTCGTACAGCTGGATGATGTTCTTCGTCACCGTCATGGCGGGCCTGCTCTACGGGCTGCTGGGTGTCCTGCACCCGGGCCTGCTGGGCCTGCGGCTCGCCGAGACCGGCGTCGGGGCGCTCGGTGCCGCCCTGGCGGTCGCGCTCGTCCTGCCCATCACGACGCACACGGTCACCGACCGGTGGATCGAGCGCGCCCTGCACGCCGTGCACGGCTGCACCTCGGCGGCGGCCCGGCGGCTCGCGGGCGACGCCCAGGCCGACCCCGCGCCGCGCGCGGGGGAGCTCGAAGCACTTCTGGGGCGCGTGCGAATGGCTCTCGCGCCCCTGGTGCATCCACTCAACCCGATGCGTCGGCGCAAGGAGCGGGCCCGCGCGATCCTCGCCCTGCTCGACGACTGCGCGCGCGAGGTGCGGGGTCTCGCCGCCGTCGCCGCCGACCCGGACGCCTCGCACGACGCCCGCCTCACGGCGGCCTGCCGAAGGGTCGAGTCGGCGATGGAGTCCCTGGTCGGCGCCGTTCCGGGAGGCGCTGCGGCGGCCCACCACGGCGCCCCCGGCCACCACCCCGGTGCAGAGCAGGCGCTCGTCCATCTGCACGGCCTGGAACGGGCGCTCGTCGAACTGGCGACACCGCTGCGCGGCTCGCTGCTCCTCGGCGCCTGACGTCTGCGGGGCTCTTCCCCGGGTGTCCGGCCGTCCCCCGTGGTCCCAGGAGGCCGCCTTCCCTCTGTGGACACGGACGCCCGGAATGAGGCAGATTTACCGGCCATCCACAGGGCGGATCGCCGCACCCTCCGGGTGACTCCGCGGCCTTCGGACACGCGGGCGCCGCGGACCGGGCGGGAGCGGCCCGCGGGCGGAACTCTTGGGGGCGGCACCATGCGCGACTTCCCGCGCGGCACCACACACGAAGAGCGCACGGCCGACAGACCGGACGCCGGGCACCCGGGCCCCCGAGGTGACGGCCCGGCCGGCTGGCTGGACCGGATCCGGCACGGCGACGAGCGCGGCGGCGAAGATCCGGAACGAGGGCGCGGACGCCCGCTGGACGGCCTCGGAGCGGCCCCCGCCGCCATCGGCCCGCCGCGCTCCCCGGAAGCTCGTGGCGGCCGCGGTACGGACTTCACGCGGCCTCCTGCCCCGAACGCGCCAGGCGCTCCGGCCGATTGTCGTACGGACTTCACACGGCCTCCTGCCCCGAACGCGCCCGGTGTGCCGGCCGACGGTTCTGGGGACCTGGTGCGGCCTCGTGACCTGTATGCGCCCGGTGCCTCGGCCGACCGTTGCGGAGACTCCGCCCCGTCGCGTGGACCGCACGCGCACGAGGCCCGGAACACTCGCCGGGCGGACGACGTGTTCTCGTCCGCCGTTCCGGCCGACGCCCACGCCGTGGAGATTGCCGCAGCGTCCCGCGCCTTGTCCGCGCAGGTGGACGCACTGGCAACGCTCCGGCCGGACCGGGGCACCACCCCGATCGCCGGGCTTCGCGGGCGGCTGATGGCCGGGGAGGCCGCAGCCGAGGCGCTGACCCGGCCGGCCCGGGGTTCCGGCCGGACCGGACCGGACACGCGGACCGGACCGGACACGCGGACCGGACCGGACACGCGGACCGGCGCCGGGTGCGGGGCCGGTCCCGACCGGAACGAACCGGGCCCGGCCGCGCACCGGCGCGTCCCGCAAGCACCCCACGACCTCCTCCGCGCCGCCGCCGAGTTCATCACGCTCCACCGCACCGAGGAGCGCCTCGGTGATCCGGCCCGGCGGCTCTCCGCCGTACGCGCGGAGATCGCGGACACGGGGACCTATCGGCACACCACGCGGGAACTCGTCTACGGTGCCCGGGTCGCCTGGCGCAACGCGAACCGCTGCATCGGCCGGCTGTACTGGAACTCGCTGAGCGTGCGCGACCGCCGCGACGTGCGGGACGCCGGGGAGGTCGCGGCGGCGTCGGCCGACCACCTCCGGGAGGCCACGCGCGACGGCAGGATCCGGTCGCTCATCACGGTCTTCGCGCCCGACACCCCGGACCGTCCCGGCCCCAGGATCTGGAACGAACAGCTCGTCCGGTACGCGGGCTACGCGCGCCCCGACGGCGGCGTGACCGGCGACCCGCGCAACGCCGGCCTCACCGCGGCCGCCCGCCGGCTCGGCTGGCCCGGCGGCCCTGGCACGCCCTTCGACGTCCTGCCGCTGGTGATCCAGGACACCGGCGGTGAGTCACGCTGGTTCGCGCTGCCCGAGGACGCGGTGCTCGAAGTGGAGCTCGGCCACCCCGAGTACGCCTGGTGGCACGCGCTGGGACTGCGCTGGCACGCGGTGCCCGCCATTTCCAACATGTGCCTGGAGATCGGCGGCGTCTGCTATCCGGCCGCTCCCTTCAACGGCTGGTACATGGGCACGGAGATCGGCGCCCGCAACCTCGCCGACACCGACCGCTACGACCTCCTGCCGTTCATAGCCGACCGTCTCGGCCTCGACACCCGCACCGACCGTTCCCTGTGGAAGGACCGCGCCCTCGTCGAACTGAACCGGTCGGTCCTGCACTCCTTCGACCGCGCGGGCGTCACCGTCACCGACCATCACACCGAGTCCCGGCGCTTCCTCACCCATCTTGGACGCGAGGAGCGCAAGGGCCGCCCGGTGGGCGCCGACTGGTCGTGGATCGTGCCCCCGATCTCCGGCAGCGCCACGCCGGTCTTCCACCGCACGTTCGACACCGTCGAACGGACTCCGGCCTACGTCCACCACCCGGAGGCGCAGGAGCGGGCGCGGGGCGCGATCCCGCTCTGACCCTGCCGCTCCCGCCCTGCCGTCGGTCCCGCCCTGCCGTCCCGACCCGCCACTCCGTCCGCCGCTCCTGACCGTCCGCTGATCCAGTGGGCCGACCGGCTCACCCGGTCTGGTCTAGACCGCAGCGTGCCGACTGCTACCGTCGCCCCCGATGGCGCGGGACCGAGAGGGGACAGCGGTGGCAGACGGCGGCAGGCGGCAACAGCGGGCGTTCATCGGCTCGTTCACGGCGGCGGGAGGCCTCGGTGTCCTCACGGCGGCCGTGGATCCGGACAGCGGCGCACTGACCGTCCTGAGCGCGGTCGACGGCGTACCGGATCCCTCGTACCTCGCCCTGTCGCCCGCACGCGATGTCCTGTACGCGGTCAGCGAGACCGCGGAGGGCGCGGTGGCCGCCTACCGTGTGCACGCCGACAAGCCGGAACTGACCGGTCCGCCGGTCCGGACCGGCGGCAGCGGTCCCACCCACATCAGTGTTTTCGACGGCCACGTCCTGACCGCCAACTACGGCTCCGGCAGCGTCACCGCCGTGCCCATCCGGCCCGGCGGCGGACTCGCCGTCGCCGCCTCCAGCGTGCTCCAGCACACCGGTTCCGGTCCTCACACGAAGCGGCAGCGAGGCCCGCACGCCCATCAGGTGCAGCCCGACCCCACCGGCCGCTGGGCGGTCAGCGTCGACCTCGGCACGGACTCCGTCCGGGTGTGCGCCCTGGACGGCGGAACGCTCACCCTGCACCGCGAGATCGCCCTGCGCCCCGGCTCAGGGCCCCGCCATCTCGTCTTCCACCCGCGGGGCGGGCACGCGTACGTCCTGAACGAGCTCGCGCCGACCGTCACCGTCTGCCGCTGGGACGCCGCCCAGGGCTCGCTGCGGCCCGTCGGCGAGACACGGGTGCTCTCCGGTGTCCCGGACGGCGACGCGTACCCCTCGGGCATCGTGGTCTCGCCCGACGGCCGTTTCGTGTGGACCGCCACGCGGGGCCAGGACGTCCTCTCCGTGCTCACGCCCGACGCGGTGGGAGAGGGTCTCAGACTGGTCGCCACGGTGCCCTGTGGCGGTGTCTGGCCCCGTGCGCTGGCCCTGGACCCCTCGGGCCGCTTCCTGTACGTGGCCAACGAGCGCTCCGGCGACGTGACCTGGTTCACCGTCGCCCCGGACACGGGCGTGCCGCGCCCCGGCGGCTCGGTCGAGGCGCCGGCGGCGTCCTGCGTGGTCTTCGGCTGACCTGGCCGACCTGGCTGACGTGGCTCTGGCCGACCTGGCTCCGGCTGACGTGGCCGATCCGGCCGCGAACCGGCTGTCACGGGGATGCGCCGGGTGCATCGCGCGCCCCCGCCCCCGCCCGCGCCTCGCGCCGACGGGAAAGGGCCCGCTCCTGTGACAGGAGCGGGCCCTTTCGATGTGCGGGCGGTACTGGTAGTACGGGCGTTACGGGTGGTACGGGCGCGCCGGCCGACTAGAAGGCCGGGGCTCCCTGGCTCTGCGGCGGCGCGATGCCCAGCGCCGACGTGTACTGCGAGAGCGCGAGCTTGCCGATCGCCGGGTACGGGCCGAGAGCCTCGGCGGCACTGCAGCCGGCCTCCTTGGCGGCCGCGTCGAGCAGACCCGCGTCGAGCTCCGGACCGATCAGGTACGGGGCGAGCGCGAGCTGCTGCGAACCCGAGCCGCGCAGCTGCTCGGCGATGGCCGCGATGGACCCTTCCTCGTCGAGCGCCGCCGCCATGACCGGCACGGCGAGTCGCGCGGCGAGCAGCATTCCGGTGATCCCGGCCGCCTGTACGGCGTCCTCGCCGCCGACGGTGGCGAGGACGATGCCGTCCGCGGCGGTCGCCACGGTGAACAGCCGGGCACGGTCGGCGCGGGCCAGACCGGCCTCCGACAGGCGTACGTGCAACGCCTCGGCGAGCAGCGGGTGCGGACCGAGGACATCGGTCAGTTCGGCCGCGACGCGGCTGTCCATGACCGCCTGGCGGATCCGGCGCAGCAGGGCGTTGTCCGGACCGGCGAGCAGCGGTACGACGATGCCGACCGGGCCGTCGGGCGCGGGGGCGTCGGAACCGGCGGCGCGGGCCTGCTCGAAGCGCGCGGTGCGCTCCTCGGCGGCGTGGGCCAGCACGGACTGCAGCGTGGGGAACTCGTCGTCCCCGTCCAGGTAACCGATGCGGGCATCGAGGCCGGGGAGCTCGGAGCGCGCGATGCTCACGACCTCCTCGGCGAGGCTGCGCGTGGCCGCGCTGGGGGTGCCCGGCACCGCGAGGACGAGCGCGGGCGCGCCCTCGGGAGCCGCCAGGGGTTCCGGACGGCGGTGCCGCCCGGCTTGGCGGGGTCGCGGCATTCGTACTGGCAGGCCGGACGCGGGCCCAGTGGGGGAGCTCATGGCGCCGCATGTTACTGGTTTCCTGGGTTCCCCTGTTCGGGGAGGGTGCAGGTGAGCGGTATCCGTCCGCTTTTGTCTGATGAGTTACGTACGGATCAGAAGTGATCAGTAATCGCGGACTTGTCGGTCCTGTGGCGGATTCCGGCCATCGATTTCCGGATACGGCTTTTCGGCCACCACGTACAGCATCCGTTCGTCCGGAGGCAGTGTGAGCAGGCCGTTCGCCAGGTCGGCGGCGATCCGGAGCGCGCCGTCGAGCGGGTCGCCGACCGCGGGCACCTGCCGCGCGTGGGGCAGCCGCTCGGCCAACTCCGCCTGCAGGGGGTCGAGGAGCGGGGCGCCCAGCTTGAACAGGCCCCCGGTGAGCGCGAGACGGGGCTCGCCGTCGACCGGGCACGCCGCCGCGGCCGACTCGGCCATGTGCCGTGCGGCGGTCCGCAGGATGTCCGTCGCCACCGGATCGCTCCCGGCGCCGGAGGCGACCTCCGGGGCGAAGGAGGCGAGCACGGCGGCTCGGTCGGTGCGCGGGTACAACAGCCCAGGCAGCCCCGGCATCGGTCCGAACATCTCCTCCGCCCGCGTGAGCAGTGCGGCCGACCCGCCCGGGCGGCCGTCGAACGCCCGCAGGGCCGCCTCCAGGCCCGCGCGGCCGATCCACGCGCCGCCGCCGCAGTCGCCGAGAAGATGGCCCCAGCCGTCGGCCCGACGCCACGAGGTGAGATCGGTGCCGATCGCGATCACGCCGGTGCCGGCCGCGATCACGGCACCTGCTCGGGGGCCCAGCGCGCCCGTGTACGCGGTCACCGCGTCTGCCGCCAGGGCGAGCCGCCGTACTCCCAGTTCACGTTCGAGTGCCCTCGGCAGCTCGTCCCGCAGTTCGTCGCCGAGCGTGGCCAGGCCGGCCGCGCCGACGGCGACCGCATCGAGCCGTCCGGCCCCCGCTTCGGTCATCAACCGCCGGGCCATCGGCAGCAGTTGATCCAGCAGATGTCCGGCCGAGATCCCGCGCGGGCCGGTACGGACCGGCTCCCGGGAGGTCAGGGGTTCACCGAGCGGGGCCGGGGGAGGGGGCGGTGCCACCCCTTGGCGTACGGGGGCGCCGGCATCGCCCGTCACCCGGTGCGCGGCGAGGGCCACACGCAGTCCCGAACCGCCGGAGTCCACGGCCAGCACGACGGCCGGCCCGGGACGGCCCGCACGCCCGCCGTGTACGCCGTCGAAGGTCACGGCAGGCGCCAGTCCACCGGCTCCGCTCCTTGCCTCGCCAGGAGGTCGTTGGCGCGGCTGAAGGGGCGGGAACCGAAGAAGCCGCGGTCGGCCGACATGGGCGAGGGGTGCGAGGACTCCACCGAGGGGAGATCGCCGAGCAGGGGGCGCAGATTGCGGGCGTCGCGGCCCCACAGGATCGACACGAGCGGTCGGCCGCGGGCGGCCAGCGCGCGTATCGCCTGTTCGGTGACTTCCTCCCAGCCCTTGCCGCGGTGTGCGGCGGGGCTGCGGGGAGCCGTGGTGAGCGCCCTGTTGAGCAGCAGCACGCCCTGCCTCGTCCAGGGGGTGAGGTCACCGGTCGACGGCTGGGGCGCCCCGAGGTCGGTGTTCAGCTCGCGGAAGATGTTGATCAGGCTGGGCGGCAGCGGGCGTACCTCCGGGGCCACCGAGAACGACAGCCCGACGGCGTGTCCCGGAGTGGGATAGGGGTCCTGGCCGACGATGAGGACGCGTACCTCGTCGAAGGGCTGCTGGAAGGCTCGCAGGACATTCGCCCCGGCCGGTAGGTAGGTGCGTCCCGCGGCGATCTCCGCGCGCAGGAAGTCGCCCATCTGGGCGATCCGTCCGGCCACGGGGTCGAGGGCTTTCGCCCAGCCCGGTTCGACGATCTCATGCAACGGTCGTGGTGCCACGGGCGTCACCCTACTGCCGTACACATGGCGGAGATCAAACCGGTGGCCGTCGCGCGACCGAGGATGACCGATTCGTCGTCGAATCGGACGGCGGCGAGCACAAGACACCTGCCGCAGAGGGGCGTTGGAGTCCCCTGGATCCAGGACCGCGCCCGAGTCCGAGCCGGGATCTCGCGCAGGCCGCCACCACGTTCAGGCGCGAGACCGCTCTCGGCCCCGAGCGTGTCCGGACGTTTCGCGTCCCCGCCGGCCTTGACCAAGGACGTCTCCGAGCACGGGATTCCTGCCGCCGCCGCTGCTTGAGCCAGACTGCTCCAGCCGCGAACGCGCGAACGCGCTCAGGCCGTGACCGCCGCGCGGACGCACAGGACGTCCGGCAGATGCGAGGCGAGCTGCCGCCAGCTGTCGCCGTCGTCCGCCGACGCGTACACCTCGCCGTTGCGATTGCCGAAGTACACGCCCGCCGGGTCCGCGCCGTCGGTGCACAGGGCGTCGCGCAGCACCGTGCCGTAGTGGTCCTCGGAGGGCAGTCCGGCCGTCAGCGGCTCCCAGTTCACGCCGGCGTCCTCGGTACGGAACACGCGGCACCTCCGGTCGGCGGGGACCCGGTCCGAATCCGCGTTGATGGGGAAGACGTACGCGGTGTCGCCGCGGTGCGGATGCGTGGCCGCCGCGAACCCGAACGTGGACGGCAGGCCCGCGCCGATGTCGGTCCACCGTCCGCCCGCGTCGTCGCTGCGGTACACCCCCCAGTGGTTCTGGAGATAGAGCCGGTCCGGGTTCGCCCCGTCGCGAGCGACCTTGTGCACGCACTGCCCGAACTCCGGGTTCGGATCGGGCAGGAACACCGCGGAGACACCGGAGTTGGCCGGCTCCCAGCTCGCGCCCCCGTCGGCGGTGCGGAAGACGCCGGCCGTGGAGACGGCGACCGTCACGGCCCGCGGGTCGCGCTCGTCGGTGAGAATGGTGTGCAGCCCCTCACCGCCTCCGCCGGGGACCCACTTCGAGCGGGTGGGGTGCTCCCACAGGGGACGCACGAGTTCGAAGGACTCGCCCCGGTCCTCGGAGCGGTACAACGCGGCAGGCTCCGTCCCCGCGTACACCACGTCCGGTTCGGCGGCCGCCGGGTGCAGCTGCCACACCCTCTCCAGTGAGGCGCCCGTATCCTTGGGGAACTTGACGGCCGGCCGCGCCGGTTCGGTCCACGTCAGGCCCAGATCGTCGGAGTGGAACACGGACGGGCCCCAGTGCGCGCTGTCCCCGCCGACCAGCAGCCGCGGCCGCTCGCCCCGGGAGTCGATCGCGACCGAGTACACGGCCTGCGCGTTGAAGTACGGATTCTCGTCGAACTCCCAGGCGCCGCCGCGCCGTCGCCCGATGAAGAGACCCTTGCGGGTGCCCACGGTGAGCAGTACTTCGGCCATGGTGGCCACCTCCGCGACGTCGTTGTCTGCGATACGGGCCAGTCTGCACCCCGGCACCGACAGTCACCTCCCGGCCTCGCGTTTTCGCAGCTCGGACGGTTCGCGTCGGCGGGCGGGGACGGGTGCGGCGCTGGTCGGGGTGCAAGTCGCCGGGCCGCCGCGCGCCCCCGGCTCCCGCTGCGGACGAGCCGACGGGCACGCGGCGTGAGCATCACGCGGAGCGGGCGCGTAAGGGAGGGAGATGTGGCGTGTCCGTGCGGTGGTGAGGAGGATGCCCTTGATGGCGGCATTCCGTGGTCCGGGGGTCTGGCTGTGGCGGTGGCGGCGCAACCCGCTCCGGCGGCGGAGCGATGTCCTGGAGGCCTGGATCATGCTCGCGGCCTGGGCACTCACCGTGCTCCTCGGCGCGGTCACGGGCCTGGCGACCGGCCGCGCCGTGGAACACGGTCTCGCCCAGCAGCGCGCGGAGTGGCACGCTGTCCCCGCTCACCTGACCGAGGACGCGCCGGAGGCGAGCGGGACGGACCCCGCCGGTCGCGTCGTGTTGACGAAGGTCCGCTGGACGGCGCCGGACGGCACCCCCCGCTCCGGCCGGGTACGGGTCTACGCGGGCACCTCGGCGGACACCCCGGTCCTGGTGTGGACCGACCCCGGCGGGCGCCTCGTCACCCGACCCGTCACCGTCGCCGTGGCCCGGCTGCGGGCCTGTCTGATCGGCATCTTCGCGGGCGTGGGCGTGGCGGGTGTCCCCTTCATCGCCGGGCGCCTTCTTCGCGGTCGCCTGGAACGGCGGCGCATGGAGCGGTGGGACGAGGAGTGGGAGCGGATCGGACCGCTGTGGGGCCGGATGACGAGCTGAGCGGGCCGTTTCAGGGCGCTCGCCCGGGGTGCCGAAGCGAGGGCCCGCGTGGCGGCCGTGCGGCGCCCCGGCTTCGCTACGCGGCCTCCAGGGCCGCACGGCAGTCCCGCAGGAGCAGTTCGTCGTCGAGGACGTCGTGGCTGCCGTGGCCGCCGGAGCGTGCCCGGTGTCGCCGGGGCGAGGCCAGTTCCGCACGGACCAGGTCGTGGACGGGTGCGCCCGCGCCGCCCATCCTCACGAGGCACGCGGTGATGGTCCCCCGGGCGTACGGGTTCTGCCGCCAGGCGGCGCGGAACACCGGCAGAACGGGTACCGGATCGCCGGCTATGTCCCACAGGGCGCAGGCGGCGGCCGTCCGCTCCCACACCTCGGCGGAGTCCGTCAGGACCCGCAGCCCGGGGAGGGCGGGCGCGGCCGCCGCCCCCATCCGGCCGAGGGCCTCGGCCGCCGTCCGGGGACCGCCGGTGTCCCGCTCCGGGGCCAGCGCCCGGAGCAGCGGCGGAAGGACCACCTCCGCGTCCCCCTCCACGGACCAGAGCGCGTCGGCCGCCGCCACGGCGTTCTCGCCGGCCAGCAGTTCCCGCAGCGCCGGTATCGCCTCACGCGCTGGTGTCCCGAACGCGCCGAGCGTCCTGGCCAGCGCCTTCACCAGAGCGTCCCGGAGCCGCAGTCCGCGCGGCGTACCGTGCAGCAGCCGCAGCACCTCCGGCACGGCGGAGGCGTACCTGAGGGTGCCGAGGCCGAAGAGCAGGGGCGCGGCCCGCCCGTAGGTCTCCGGGGCGTCGAGGGGGACCTCGGCCAGCCGCTCACGCAGCAGCGGCGCCAGGGGAGCGGCCGCCGGGCCCAGATACCCGATCGTGTACCCGGTTTCGTTCGGCACCACCGGGTGGCGCAGCACCTCCGCGAGGGCCGGTACAGCCCGCGCGTCCCCGCATCTGGCCAGGGCCTTCAGAGGGCGTTCCAGCATCGCCTTCCCGTGCCCCCAGGAGTCCGGTCCCGACTCCACGAGGGCGGCGAGCCGGTCGGCCGCCGGAGCCGCCAAGGTGAAGAGGAACTCCAGGACGGACTCCGCGGCACAGCGCAACCGCTCCTCGTCCGAGCCGAGTTGCTCACCGATCAGCGCGACCGGCTCCTCGTACGCGGCACGCCATTCACGGAACAGCCCCGCCGACATCCACACGGCGTTGCACCGGTCGGCCGTGTCCTGGCTGCTCAACTGTCCCTTGAGCAGGGCGATCCGGTCCGCGGTGCGGGCACCCAGCGCCGTGTGGAGCGTCCGGAGCAACTGGGCGCCCTCCTCGTCCGCGGTCCGCATGCGGCGCAGACTGCCGATGAGCGTGTCGGAGGAGGTCCGGACGGGCTCGCCGGACGGCCGGATCCGCCGCGACCTGGTGCGCAGCAGTGCCACGACCGTGGGCACGAGGTCGGCGGGGAGCCGGTCGGGGGCACACCAGGCGAGCTGTCCGAGCGCCGCGAGCCGTAGCCCAGGGTCGTTCGAGGCGGCGCACAGCGACTCCAGACGGTCCACCGCCGGCGCCGCGGAACCGGCGTACAGCCGGGCGAGGAGCCCGAGGCTCTCGACCAGCGCGAGCCGGACACCGTCCTCCTGCTCGTCCCGCAGCCGCTCCGTCAACAGGGCCAGCACGCGCGGCGGCTCGCCGTGGAAGCGTACGAGCGCCGACGGCGCGGCGCGGCGCACCTGCGGGTCCCCGTCCGCGACGAGGTCCAGGAAGACCGCCGCACCCGCCCGGACCGCCGTGCGCGCCATCGTGTGGTTGTCGTCCTCGGGGTCCTGCGCGTGCCGGCCGCGTGCGACCTCGACCTGGCCGTCCTCGAAACCGTCGTCGTCGCCCGATCCTCCGATGCTGGCGAGCAACTCCACGATCTCGCCCCGGTCGGGGAGTCCCGCATGTGCGGCGAGCGTGAAAAGGAAGGGGATGGACGCAAGCGTCGAGTCGTACACATCGCCCTGGTGGTGCACTGCCCCGTACATCCCGTCGAGCGCGGTCTCCCGCTCCTGGGGGAGCGGCGAGGCGAGTCCCCGCAGCAGATCCGGCACGTCCGCGGCGCTTCCGTAGGCATGGTCCATCGAGGCCCAGTCGACCTCGTCGATCCCCCTGAACACGGTGTCCTCCCCAGGCGTACGGCCATTGATCGTGAGTGTGCACCACAGCACTGACAGTGATGCCCGGGAACCCTCACGTCGATGGCGTCAACCCGGCCAACCACGCGGCGAACGGCCGCTTTACGACGGTCGGCCGGGGCGGCGCGCCGCCGAGACGGCCCGGACGGGGGAGGAAAGAGCCGTGGGACGACGGCGCCGCCGGGCACCCGGCCGGGTGCCCGGCGGCGCCGTGACCGCCGTGACCGCTGTGTACGGCGCGGACCTAGGGGCGCGGCGCGGTGGACGCGGGCTGAGCGGGCTGTGCCGCCGGCGCCGCCAGGGGCGGTACGGGGGGTCGCGGATCCGGGTGCGCGGCGCGCCGGGAGGCGAACCGGGGCAGGGTCGGCGGGGCGAGGAAGCCCTCCGCGCGGGCCGCGGCGATGCCGATACGGGGGAGGTCGGCGCTCTTCTCGAAGAGGAGGTAGCGGGGTTCCCAGACCGGCCGGTACTTGGCGTTGGCCCGGTAGAGGGATTCGAGCTGCCACCAGCGCGACAGGAACGTCAGCACCGAGCACCACAGGCGCAGCACAGGTCCCGCGCCCAGCCGGGTGCCGCGTTCGAAGACGGACCGGAACATCGCGAAGTTCAGGGACACCCGCTCGACGCCGACCTCCTCGGCGCCCAGCAGCAGCTCGATCACCATGAACTCCATGAGCCCGTTCTCGGAGTCCCGGTCGCGGCGCATCAGGTCCAGCGACAGCCCACGTTCGCCCCACGGCACGAAGCTCAGTACGGCCCGGGGTTCCCCTTCGCTGTCATGGCACTCCAGCATCACGCACCGTCCGTCGGCCGGGTCTCCCAGCCGCCCGAGCGCCATCGAGAAACCACGTTCGGTCTCACCGTCGCGCCACTGGTCCGCCTTGTCCGTCAGGGCGGCCATCTCGGCGTCGGGAATGTCCTCGTGGCGTCGGACCCGGACCGTGTAACCGGCGCGGCGGACGCGGTTGTGCGCCTGCCGGACGCCCCGCATGGCCCGTCCCTCCAGGGTGAAGTCGGACCGGTCCACGATGGCCTCGTCGCCGAGCTCCAGGGCGTCCAGACCGTGCCGGGCGTAGACGGTCCCGGCCTCCTCGCTCGCGCCCATCACCGCGGGCGTCCACGCGTGGCGCCGTGCCTCCCGCAGCCATGCCTCGATCGCGCCGGGCCAGGCCTCCGGGTCGCCGATCGGGTCGCCGGAGGCGAGTGTCACACCGCCGCCGACGCCGTACGCGATCGCCGCCTTGCCGCTCGGGGACCAGATGACCGCCTTGTCGCGACGCAGCGCGAAGTAGCCGAGCGAGTCGCGTTCGCCGTGCCGGGCCAGCAGGGCTCGCAGCCGCGTCTCGTCCTCCTCGCCGAGGAGTTCGAGGCCGCGCGGGGAGCGGAAGCACGCGTAGAGCACCAGCAGGAAGGTGGCGGCCATCAGGGCGTTGATCAGGATGTCCACCCAGCGGGGTGCGACGACCGTGTCGAAGCGGTCGGCGAGCGGGCCGACGCTGATGCCGCGCAGCAGGGTGTACGCGATCCGGTCGCTCAGTGGCGTTCCCGTCACGCGGTTGGTGGCGCTGACGAGCAGGGTGCCGAGGGTGGCGCTGACCAGCAGACCGCTGGCGCCGACGGCCAGCGCGAGCCGGGGATTCGAGCGGTCGCCGACGGCGTGGAACTCCTTGCGCCCCAGCAGGAGGGCGGCGACGAAGAGAGCGGTGAGCAGGGCCGAGACCCAGTTGAAGACGTGCCGTTGGTAGCGGTCCTGGGTCAGCGCCACGGTGTAGAGGGCGAGGAGTGGCCCGGCCAGCAGCAGGTTGAAGATCCACGCGGCCCGTTTGCGGCGCCGCATCACCAGCGCGAGGAACAGGGCCAGCGCCGCCGAGATCAGTCCGGCGGTGGCGAGATACGGGGTGAAGAACTCGCCCCCGTTGTGCTCGTGCACCTCTTCGCGGAACGGCAGCGAGATCACGGCGACGATGTTCAGTATGGCGAGCAGTCGCAGGTACCAGACGGTGAGGGCGGCCGCGCGTGGCCGGATTCCGACGCCTGCTTGTCCGGCCCGAGCCCCCCGGCGCGAGCTCGCGTTCCGCTGTTCCGGGATGAGCGCTGACTGTTGTACGGACACCGTGGAGCATCACCTTGGGGAGAGGCCGGGAAAAACCGGTGGGGACAGAGGCCGGAACACTAAATCTTGTAGGGAAGAGTGGGGTTATGGCCAGGCAGAGTCGGTGTGAAGAGGTAAGGAGGTGTTGAGAATACGGTCCGCCGTCCGCGTCGCACCTGCCTGTCGGTCCGCTCCGTCCGCGTCACACCCGCCTGCCGGGCGGACGGTCCTCGGTGCGCCCGCCCGCCTGTGACGCCCGCCCGGGGAGTGTCGGCTTCGCGCCGCCTGGGCGCTGAGCCCGGCTGTGGACGTGCGGCCGCGCCGACCGGCCGCGGCTCGGACCCCGCGGCGGCCGAGCCGGATTCTGTCAGGGGTGAGCCGGATTTCTCAACGGCACCGGCCCCGGATTCGTCAACGGCGGCCGGAGGCTCCCCGGTCGTGACCCGGGTTCCCGAAATGTCTGCCCGGACGCGGCTCCCCGCTGTCCCCGAGCGGGCGGTCGCGTGTGGTCGCCATCCACAGGAGGTCTCCCAGTGCGGCGCCCGCCGCGACCAGGGCGGTGATCACCCCGGCCATGGTCACCGCGTCGCCGAGGTGCGGGCGCCCGTGCAGGGCGTGCAGGTCGAACCCGCACAGGTGGTACACGCCCAGCGCGGCGATCCCGAGGCTCGGCACGAGCAGTGCCAGCACGGACGCCGGCCGGCGTGCCGTGCGCCCGGCGTCACGTTCCTTCACAGGCTCCCCCTGACATGAGACGCTCACCGCCGGGACCCTACGGCACGTAGGGTCGCCCTGTCCTGGCCGTGCTCCACGCGTGTTCCACCCGTGCTCCACGCGTGTTCCACCCGTGTCCCGCCGGGTACCCCGGGCGATGCCCGGCACACGGGGCCGGGAAGTCCGGGCTCCCCGTGATCCGGATCACGGGGGCGCGGCCGACCGGGCACCCGGCCGATTTCCGTACCCACCCATGACGCCAGGACCCCGGATGCGAGGATGAGGGCCCTCATGACTGCTGGGTGGTGCACTCGCACGCTGCGAGCCGCGATGTTCGCGGCCGTCTGTGTGGTGCTCGCCGCCCTCGGCCACGTGATGATGTCCGGCTCTCCGGTGGCCTGGTGGACGTTGGCCGGAGCGGGGGCGGGTACTGCCGGAGCGGGCTGGTGCCTGGCCGGCCGTGAGCGTGGACTTCCGCTCGTCGTGTCCGCCGTGGTGCTCGCCCAGGGCGTGCTCCATACGGCGTTCTCGGTCGCTCAGTCGCTCACGCCCACCGCGGATGCCGGCAAGGGCCCGGGTTCCGGACCGGGGCGAACCGTCATGGACGCCATGGGTGCCATGGGTGACATGCGCGGCATGCCGATGGGCGGCGTGGAGCACGGGCACGCCCATGGCTTCTTTCCCATGGGTTCTGCCCACACAGCTTCCGTGGACATGGGCGCTGGCATGGGCGCTGGCACGGGCTCCCCGGACATGGGCTTCGCGACCATGGACTCGATGGGCGCCATGGCTATGGGGCATACCGGTTTCGGCACCCTGGCACATCTGTTCACCGGGGGACGCGAGGCGGGCTCACCCTCCTCGTCCGGCATGCTCGCCGCCCATGTGCTCGCGGCGCTGCTGTGCGGCCTCTGGCTCGCGTACGGCGAGCGGGCCGTGTTCCGCACGCTGCGGGCGCTGGCCGGCCGGCTGACCGCCCCTCTGCGGCTGCTGCTCGCCCTGCCGACGCCGCCGCACCGGCCGAGGGTCCGGGCGCGCCGGGGCTCCCAGGACCGTGCTCCGCGCCGCCTCCTTCTCGTTCACGTGATCACTTCCCGGGGTCCGCCGGTGGGGACCGCTGTCGCCTGAGACAGCCGGCTCCCCGAGGCGCCTCCCGCGCTTCGGGCATCGGCCGTACCTCCCGTACGGCCGTACCCCCGCCACCGGACCCGTGCGCCCTCGCCCGGTCCGGATCACGGATGACCCGAGAAGGACACCTGGTGATCACTCCTGCCCTGCCTGTTTCACGCCACGGAAGCGAGAAGCGGAACGACGGCGACCGAGCGGTGTCGGCCGACGAGTCGACGACCGCCTGGGCCCTGGCCGCCCGCGCCGGTGACCCGGCAGCCGTCGAACGTTTCGTCCGCGCGCTGCACCGCGACGTCGTGCGCTATGTCGCCCACCTGTCCGCCGATCCACAGGCCGCCGACGACCTCGCCCAGGACACGTTCCTGCGGGCCCTCGGCAGTCTCCACCGGTTCGAGGGGCGCTCCTCGGCGCGGGCCTGGCTGCTGTCCATCGCCCGCCGCGCGGTGATCGACAGCCTGCGGCACGCCGCCGCCCGGCCACGGTCGAACGACGCCCCGGACTGGCGGACCGCGGTGGAACGGGCGCAGCCGCGCGGACTGCCCGGCTTCGACGACGGCATCGCGCTGCTGGACCTGCTGGCAGCTCTCCCCGACGACCGGCGCGAGGCGTTCGTCCTCACCCAGATGATGGGTCTGCCCTACGCGGAGGCCGCCCTGGTCAGCGACTGCCCCGTCGGAACGGTCCGCTCCCGCGTCGCGCGGGCCCGCGCGACCCTGATCACGCTGCTCGCAGAGGCCGAGTCCGAGGTGACGGCCGTACGGGCCGCGCCGGCCGCCGCCTGACCGCGCGGGTCGGGGTCCACTGGTTCCGGGCGACCCCGACCCGCGGCATCTCGAACAGACCCGAACCTGAGGGGAGTTCACGGGGAGCTGGCAGGGAGCTCGAAGAAGAAGCGGCTCCGGCTCCCGGCACGGGGGGCGAGGATCCGCCTCGACGACCCGCTGCGGGGCCCCACTCGCTGTGGGCCCCCACCGCAGCCGGAGCCCCCCTTCGGCACCCCCCCCGCAGGTCCGATGCCTACACGGACCGGTGGTACTGCTCCGGTACACGCACCTCGGCACCGAGTTCGCGCGCCGCGAGCCGGGCGAAGGACGGGTTGCGCAGCAACTCGCGGCCCAGCAGCACCGCGTCGGCCTCCCCGTTGGCGATGATCTTCTCGGCCTGCTCGGCCTCGGTTATGAGACCGACGGCGGCGACGGCCAGCGAGGTCTCCCTCTTCACCCGTGCGGCGAACGGGACTTGATAGCCCGGCCCGACGGGAACGCGTACGCCCGAGGCGTTCCCGCCCGTGGAGACATCGAGCAGGTCCACACCGTGCTCGTGCAGTTCGGCGGCGAAGCGGACGGTGTCGTCCGCGTTCCAGCCCGCGTCCTCCAGCCAGTCGGTGGCCGAGACGCGGAAGAAGAGCGGTTTGTCGTCCGGCCAGATCTCCCGCACGGCGTCGACGACTTCGAGGGCGAACCGGGTGCGGTTCTCGTACGAGCCGCCGTACGCGTCGGTGCGGTGGTTGGAGTGCGGGGAGAGGAACTCGTTGATGAGATATCCGTGGGCGCCGTGGATCTCGACGATCTCGAACCCGGCGGCCAGCGCGCGGCGGGCCGCGTCCGCGAACTGGCCCACGATCTCCTGGATTCCGGCGACCGTCAGCTCGTCGGGAACCGGATGCCCCTCGGCGAACGGCAGCGCGCTCGGGGCGAGCGCCTGCCAGCCGTACGCGTCCGGACCGACGGGCGCGCCGCCCTTCCAGGGACGGTCGGTCGACGACTTGCGCCCACCGTGCCCGAGCTGGACGGCCGGCACCGTGCCCTGCGCCGCGAGGAAGCGTGTGATGCGGCGGAAGGCCTCGACCTGGGTGTCGTTCCACATGCCCAGGTCGTACGGGGAGATCCGGCCCTCGGGGGAGACCGCGGTCGCCTCGACGATGACCAGCCCGGCTCCGCCGGTGGCGCGGGCAGCGTAGTGGGCGAAGTGCCAGTCGTGCGGGGCGCCCGCCGAGGGACCGTCGGGCGCGGCCGAGTACTGGCACATCGGGGGCATCCACACCCGGTTGGGGATGGTGACTTCGCGCAGGACGCAGGGCTCGAAGAGCGCGCTCACGGCCGACTCCATTCGTCGCGGGACCGGTGTACGCCTCGTACGATAAGCATCGTAGTACGGTGAGTGTCAAACTACGACGGGTCTCGTACAATGACGGCGTCGGGTGAAGCCCCGGACGATGTCGAAGGCGCCCGGACGAAGACCGGGATCCCCGGACGAAGTGGAGCCGCCGTGACGACCGCCGCCACCTCCAGTGGCCGTGATCTGCCGCATCCCGCGCGCGAGGAGATCCGGCTGGAGTCGGTCCTGCACGCGCTGTCCGACCCGATGCGGCTCCAGATCGTGCGCGAGCTCGCCGCCGACGGCCGTGAACTCTCCTGCTCGGACTTCGTTCTGCCGGTCACCAAGTCCACGACCACGCACCACTTCCGGGTACTCCGCGAGAGTGGCGTCATCCGCCAGGTCTACCGCGGCACGGCGAAGCTGAACGGACTGCGCACGGACGACCTCGACGCACTGTTCCCCGGACTCCTCGACCGTGTCCTGGAGGCCGCCGCCCGACAGGCCGGGCGCCCGGCGTCGTGACAGGTCACGCCGACCGCCGGTGACGCTTCCGGGCGGCTGGGGCGAAGGGCTGGGCAAAAAAGATGGGCAAAGGAGAATCTCCATCCCTTGCCACTCTCAACTTATAGCGCACCGGGGGGCTTGCGGCAAGGCCCCGGTCGTACCGCAGAATCACTGGCCGAGGCCAGAACCTGCGGAAATGGGAGATTCACGAAGTGCGTGTGCTTGTGTCGATCAATGGGGCGTGCGGCGACGGCGTACCGGTGGTGGGAATCCCGCCGAGGCCGCGGGTGCCCGGCGGCGACGTCCGGGTGGGCGCGCAAGCGGCTTTCGCGGGCGCGACCCCGGATCGGAGCCGGTGACTTGAACCCCTTGAGCACCAGCGCGTTCCGTCTCCTTGGCCACCTTTCCCCCAAGGCCGACCCGGCACTGATCGCCGCCGACGAGCGGCACTTCGCGGCCGTCGCGGAGAGCCTGGAGCAGGCGATCGACGAACTGTCCGACCGTCTCGACGCCGAGCGCAGGGCGCCAGGCGGCATCGGCCGCGAGGCGATGGAACGGGACATCGAGATCCACCGGCTGACCGGTCGGCTGCGCGCCCTGCGCCGCTTCGGACTCGACCTGTGCCTCGGACACATCGTCGGCGCGGACACCTCCGAGCCCCTGTACATCGGGCGCCTCGGCCTCACCGACAGCGACGGCCGCCGGCTGCTCGTCGACTGGCGCTCTCCCGCGGCCGAGCCGTTCTTCGCCGCGACCCACGCCAATCCGATGGGTCTGGCGAGCCGCCGCAGGTATCGCTGGACCGGTGGCCGCGTCAGCGACTACTGGGACGAGGTGTTCACCGCCGACGGGCTGGAACGGCACGCCGCGCTCGACGACCAGTCCGCCTTCATCGCCAGCCTGGGCGGCACCCGGTCCGCCCGCATGCGGGACGTGCTCGCGACCATCCAGTCCGACCAGGACGCCGTCATCCGGGCGGGATCCCGCGGCGCCCTCGTCGTCGACGGCGGTCCGGGTACGGGCAAGACGGTCGTCGCCCTGCACCGCTCCGCCTACCTCCTCTACTCCGACCCCCGCCTCGGCCACCGACGGGGCGGCGTGCTGTTCGTCGGTCCGCACCAGCCCTATCTGGCCTACGTCGCCGATGTCCTGCCCAGCCTCGGAGAGGAGGGCGTACAGACCTGCACCCTGCGGGACCTGGTCGCCGAGGGCGCCGGAGCGGTGGTCGAGCCGGACCCGGAGGTGGCCCGGCTGAAGTCGTCAGCGGACATGGTGCAAGCGATCGAGAAAGCCGTCAGGTTCTACGAGGAGCCGCCCACCGAGGCGATGACCGTGACGACCCCCTGGGCCGAGGTCAGGCTGAGCCCCGAGGACTGGGCCGAGGCGTTCGAAGCGGCCGGCCCCGGTACGCCGCACAACGAGGCGCGCGAGCTGATCTGGGAGGAACTGCTCACGATCCTGCTGGACAGGCACGACGACGACGTCCCGCCCGAACTGTTCCGGCGGGCGATGTCGCACGACCGGGAGCTGACGGGGACCCTCGACCGCGCCTGGCCGCTGCTCGAAGCGACCGACCTGGTCGAAGACCTGTGGTCCGTTCCCGCCTACCTGCGGATGTGCGCCCCCTGGCTCGGCCCCGAGGACGTACGGAAGTTGCGGCGCGAGGGCACCCCCCAGGCCTGGACGGTGTCCGACCTGCCGCTCCTGGACGCCGCGCGGCAACGGCTCGGCGACCCTGAGGCGGCCCGGCGCAAGCGCCGGCACGAGGCCGTTCTCGCCGCCCAGCGCGAGAGCATGGAGCAGGTCGTCGGCAACCTGATCGAGGCCGCAGCCGACTCCGGCGCCGACGGTGACGACGGCGAAGGCCTGGTGAGGATGCTGCGTGGCCAGGACGCCAAGGTCAGCCTGATCGACGAGTCCGAGCTTCCCACCGTCGAACCGGACCTGCTCGCCGGTCCGTTCGCGCACGTCGTCGTCGACGAGGCCCAGGAACTGACCGACGCGGAGTGGCAGATGCTGCTGCTGCGCTGTCCGTCCCGGAGCTTCACGATCGTCGGGGACCGTGCCCAGGCCAGACACGGTTTCGCCGAGTCCTGGCGGGAGCGGCTCGGGCGGATCGGGCTCGACCGGATCGAGGTGACCTCCCTGACCATCAACTACCGGACGCCGGAAGAGGTCATGGCCGAGGCCGAGTCCGTCATCCGGGCCGCCGTCCCGGACGCCAACGTGCCGACCTCCGTCCGCAGCGCCGGCGTCCCCGTCGTCCACGGATCCGTCGCGGATCTGGAGTCGATCCTCGACACATGGCTCCTGACGCACGCCGAGGGCGTCGCCTGCGTCATCGGCGATCCCACGTTCCGCGCGACGTCCCGTGTCCGGTCGCTGACCCCGGAGTTGTCGAAGGGTCTCGAGTTCGACCTGGTCGTCCTCATCGACCCGCACGAGTTCGGTGAGGGCGTGCAAGGCGCCGTCGACCGCTATGTCGCGATGACCCGGGCGACCCAGCGACTCGTCGTCCTCACGAGCTGACGCATGATCAGTGGGTCTCGCTGCAGCGATGGTTGCCCCATTGCCCCATTGCCCCATTGCCCCGTTGCCCGTTGGCGGTCTGCCCGTTGGCGGTCTGCCGGGACGGGCAGTCGGCAGACCGCCAACGGGCAGACCGCCAACGGGGAGGGCAGTCGGCGGACCGGCGGACGATCGTCGGATCCGCTCGCGTGCGAGGGCCTACGCGCCGGCCGGGGCGCCCTCGGGCTCAGTACGCCCGGTCTCCGCCGAACCCGCCCTGCCGGGAAGGTGGTTGAAGAGCAGGTTCAGTACGATCGCCGTCAGGCACCCCGCACTGATCCCGCTGTTCATCACCGTCTGGAACCAGTCGGGGAACTTCTCGTAGACTGTTGGCACTCCGACCGGCAGCATGCCGATCGCGACCGAAACGGCCACCACCGTCAGGTTGTTGTTGCCCTTGAAATCCACCTCGGTGAGGGTGCGAAGACCGCTCGCGGCCACGGTCCCGAACATCACCAGGCCCGCGCCGCCGAGCACGGGCGCGGGTATCGCCGCGACCACGGCACCCAGCTTCGGCAGCAGACCGAGCACGACGAGAACGCCGCCCGCGGCGGCGACCACCCAGCGGCTGCGCACTCGGGTCATGCCGACGAGCCCCACGTTCTGTGCGAACGCCGTGTAGGGGAAGGTGTTGAAGACGCCGCCCAGGACCGTGGACAGACCGTCCGCGCGCAGTCCGTCCGCGAGGGTCCGCGGCTCGATCGGCCGACCGGTCATCTCGCCGACCGCGATGAAGTCACCGGTCGTCTCGGTCATGGTCACCAGTGCCACCACCAGCATCGAGACGATCGCGGAGGCGTGGAACGAGGGCGCGCCGAAGTGGAACGGTGTGCTGATCCCGACCCAGTCGGCGTCCCCGACGCCGCCGAAGTCCGTGAACCCGAAGGGCATCGCGACCGCGAGGCCCACGGCGATTCCGACGAGGACCGCGACGCGCCTGAGGAAGGCCGGCGCGAACCGCTGTACGCCGAGCACCACGGCCAGTACGAAGCCGGCGAGCGCCAGGTTCCTCGGCTCCCCGAAGTCCTTCGAACCGACGCCTCCCGCGGCCCAGTTGCCCGCCACCGGCAGCAGCGAGACACCGATGATCAGGATGACCGTGCCCGTGACCAGCGGCGGGAAGAAGCGCAGCAGCCTTCCGAAGACCGGGGCGAGCAGGACGATCGCGAGGCCCGCGACGATCACCGACCCGTAGATCGCGGGCAGTCCGCCGCCCGTCGTGCCGATGAGCACCATGGGCGAGACGGCGGCGAAGGTGCACCCCTGCATGATCGGCAGCCGCGCCCCGAAGCGCCAGAAGCCCACGCACTGGATCAGCGTGGCGATTCCGCACACGAGCAGATCCGCGGTGATCAGGTACGCCAGGTCGGCGGGCGACAGCTTCATCGCGCCGCCCACGATCAGCGGAACGGCCACCGCGCCCGCGTACATCGCGAGCACGTGCTGAAGACCGAAGGCGGCCAGTTGGCGTACGGGTGGAACCTCGTCGACGGGATGCGCGGGAGCGGTGGTTGCCATGAGCACTCCAGGAGCGGCGGGGAGAGGGGCGGTGGAGAGCGGAACGTCCGCACGGCATGAGGACGCCCGGACAGCACGAGACCGTAGGGGACTTAAACAGTTTGTTGATGTCCGGCCTGTTGCCGATGTGTGTCATGCCCACGGAAGTGCCGCGGACCCGCCACGAGCCCGCGCCGCGCCGCCTGGCCGCCCCACCAGGACTTCGCCAGGACCTCGTCCGGGCCTTGTCAGGACCTCGCCGTCCGTGCCGCGGCCCACAGCGCGTCCCAGTCGGGCAGCTTGACGACGCCTCGGCCCAGCCTTTCTCCGAGCTCCGCCTCGGCCCGCTCGATCGCCTGCCACCCGGCCCATTCGACCGGCCGCACCCCCTCGGCGCGCAGCGCCGTGAGCGGATCGTCGGCCACCTCTCGTCGTACGAGCGCGGGGGCGTCCTCCAGCAGGGAGGTCACCGTCTCCTTGGCGCACGGACGGTTGGTCCCGATGACCCCGGTGGGGCCGCGCTTGATCCAGCCCGCCACGTACTCGCCAGGTGCGACCGCGCCGTCCCGCAGGACCCGTCCCGCCTGTTGTGGCACGGTGCCACGGTCGGGGTCGAACGGCAGCCCCTCCAGAGGTACTCCGCGATAGCCGACCGAGCGCAGCACCAACTGGGCCTCGATCTCCTCGAATCGGCCGGTTCCCGTCACCCCGCCCGTTCCGTTCGGCGCCGTCCGCTCGAAACGCACCGCGCCCACCCGCCCGCCGTCGGCGAGGAGTTCGACGGGGCGCAGGAAGAAGCGCGGGCGGATGAGACGTGGGCGGCCCACTGGCGCGGCCGCCGCCCAGCCCCGCAGGACCTCCACGTTGCGGCGCTGTGCGGCGGGCAGCCCCGAGGGGTCGAGGTAGGCCGGATCGAGCGCCAGCTCCGTCTCGTCCACGCCGATTTCGGCCTGCGGCAGGGCGCCCAGCTCGCGCAGTTCCTTGGTGGTGAAGCGGGCCTGAGACGGTCCGCGCCGTCCGACCATGCTGATCTCGGCGACCTCGCTCGCGGCCAGCGCGCCGAGCGCCGCCTGCGGCATGTCGGTGGGGCTCAGCTCGGGCGCGCCGCGGGCCAGGATCCGGGTGACGTCGACGGCGACGTTTCCGATGCCGATGACCACGGCCGAGCGGACGCCGGCCACGAAGTCGTCGGCCGCGGAGTCGGGGTGCGCGCTGTACCAGGACACGAACTCGGTCGCCGACCAGCTGCCGGGCAGGTCCTCGCCGGGCACGCCGAGATGCCGGTCGGTGGCGGCGCCGACGCAGTACACGACCGCGTGGTACAGCTCCAGCAGCCGCGACACCGGCACTCCGCCCGGTCCCACCTGGACGCCGCCCAGGAAGCGCACCCGCTCGTCCTCCAGGACGGTCCGCAGATTGTTCTGGAGGGACTTGATCTTCTCGTGGTCGGGTGCCACGCCGTAGCGCACCAGGCCGTAAGGGCAGGGCAACCGGTCCAGGACGTCGACACGGACGTCGGGCGGGCCGCTCCGCTGGACAAGACTCTGTGCGCTGTAGACCCCACTGGGTCCCGAGCCGACCACGGCTACACGCAGCACTGCGGGACTCCTTACCCGAGGGATCAGGGAGATCGCTGACAGGACATCGCCGGCGCTTCCAGGATCGCACCAGCGGTGCTCCGCTGACAGGGTGCGGTGCGTGATGTGTGCGCGCGTGTCCGTTCGTATGGAGTGTGATGATGCGGTTACGTTCCGCATGTGCTAGATGCATCGTTTCTCAATCTGTCCGACCGCTGCCGTGCGGACGGCGACGTGTCCGTGTGGCCCGCCTGGGAAGTGCGGGAGTCCGGGACGGCGGCCACGTCCTGGTTCAACGTCCGGCTGGCTTTCACGGACGGCGCCCGGGTCGACCTGCTGGCCGTGCTGTCGCAGGCGGCTCTGTCGATCGAGGACGTACGGGCCGAGCCGCCCCTCTCGCTGGACGACCTCGCGGTTGTCGCCGAGTGGATCGAGGAACCGTTGTTCGAGGCGTGCGGGAGCCACCTCGGCGGCGGCCGCGGGCAGGACCGTGATGGTCAGGCGCGGCGCGCCCGGCCGGCCTGGCCGCGCGGTGCCGAGGGCCTTCTGCTGGTCGCGGAGGCGTACCGGGCGGCCCAGGAGGACGGGGCGGATCCGGTGCTCGCCGTCATGGGGGCCACAGGCCACAGCCGTCGCGAGTCCCTGAGACTGATCGCCGGGGCGCGCGACGCCGGGTTCCTGACACCTCGCCATGCTCGCCGTTGACCGTGGCGGAGTGCTCGTACCCTGTCGCGTGAGTTCAACGTCCAGGCGTGGCCGACTGGTTGGACCGGCCGTCCGCCGGCTCCGGGCCGGTCGCGAAGAAGCGGGACAGATCCGTCTCGCGGGTGCCGCCGGACGCCTCGGTGCCCGGGGGTACCCCCATCTCCCAGTCCAGCCGGTAGCGCTTGAACAGTTCGGCCCGCAGCACCGGAACGCTCATCGGTACCCCCGGCACCAGCGCCGCGTACACCGCGCCCATGAGCAGGGCGCGCAGCATCGGGTAGTCGGCGGTGACCTGCTGCGATCCGTAGCGTGCGACGGTTTCCCCGAGCAGCTCCGAGAGCCGCACCTGCTCGGGACACCGGACGAACCCCTCGGCCTGGAGCAGTCCGGCCATGTGCTGCCGCATCAGCACCGGCTGATCCTGGGTGAGGCCGAGGACCGCGTCGATGGCCCGCGCCATCCGCTCCCGGCCGTCCTCGCTGCGTGGCTCGCGTTCGAGGGCTTCCTCCAGCGTGCGGTGCATCAGCCGGTGCACCGCGGACTGCAGGAGCTGCCGTTTGCCGGGGAAGTAGTACGACACCAGTCCGCGCGCCGATCCCGCGCGATCCGCGATGTCCGCGAGCGTCGTGGCGTCGTAGCCGCGCTCGCTCACCAGTTCCACCGAGGCCTGCAACAGCCGTTCCCGGGAACGCCGCCGCAACTCTTCATTGACCGAGGCGCTTCGCGGGGACATGCTGGAACTCCTGCGTTGACTGGCTGTCAGCCAACTATACTCAACGCGTCCGGGCACAGACCCTTCGCGGGTCGGTTCCGGGCTGCCGCCGACCTGGGGCGACGCGGGGGATCGCCTCAGGTCGGACGCGCGGCAGTCGGCGTCGGGAGCGTGTCGTTCGATCGGGGGTCGTCCTCGGGCTTCACGAACCGGCGTTCCGGCTCACGCCCACCTGGCCGCGAGCCGGGCGCTGGTGCTTCGCGAGGTAGGCGCGTCGCCAACTCGTGACGGTGTACCAGCCGACGGACAGGCTCAACAGCACGTTGCCGACGAGGGTTTCCCTGTCGTCGCTGTGAGCCGTGTTGTGGAGAGCGGCCGCTGTGACGTACGTGAGAAGGGCGGCGAGGAGGATCCAGAACGCTGTCTTCATTGCGGACCTCGGGAGTGTGTGACGGGGGCGCCAACGTAGCCGCGGATCCCGTATTGCGAGGCATTTGGTGTTTGTTGGCCAAAATTTGACCATGGCGGCCCACTTCAGAGCAAAAGCCAACCCCTCTGTATCGGGATGCCCTACAGCAGGCGGCCCGGAAGGGGCGAACGGCTACTTCTGAGCCGAGCGGATGTCCGTACGCTTCCGGGTGTGCCGGGACGCCGGAGGCGATCGCCCGCGGCCATCGCTCGCCGACGCCCCGAGTCCTCCTTAGAGTGGCCTGGAGCCCCGAGGAGGCGTACGGACATGGAGCAAGAGCAGATCCTGGCCAGGATCACGTCGATGGTCGACGACGAGCGGCGGCTGCGCGACGCGCTGGCGGCCGGGCAGATCGACGGCGCCACGGAGCACGCGCGGCTCGGGCAACTGGAGCGCGAACTCGACCAGTGCTGGGACCTGCTGCGACAGCGGCGCGCGAAGTCCGAGTTCGGCGAGAACCCGGACGAGGCGCAGGTGCGTCCGTCCTCGCAGGTCGAGGGCTACCAGGGCTGAGGTCCGCACTCCCGGCGGTCAGTCCGCCAGGTCGAGTACCGGCCGCAGTCCGTCGGGGCGGTCCGCCACCGGCAAATGGTCCACGAAGTGCACGGCGCACCCCAGGGCCGCCGCGCCGCCGTCCGCCCTTCGGTCGTCGCCGACCATCAGGGTGTCTTCCGGGCGGACGCCGAGTTCGGCGCAGGCGATCGCGAAGAGCCGCGGATCCGGTTTCTGGATGCCGTGTTCGTACGACAGGACGTACGTGCCGACATACGGGTCCAGACCGTACTCGCGGAAGACGGACCGCGGGTCCCAGCCGATATTGCTGACCACGCCGACAGCGAGCCCCCTCCCGCGCAGCGCGCCGAGCACCTCGGCGGCGTCCGGATAGGGCTTCCAGGCGGCGGGCGTCATATGGCGGTCGTAGAGCGCGTCGTGCAGACCGGGATCGGGCAGCGACACCTGCCGCGAGAGACCCGTGAACGCGGCCCTGTGCTGCTCGGCACTCCGGTCGCGGGCCTCCCACGGGTCGGCGAGACGCGCCGGCACCGGCAGCGCCGGCCGGGCACCGCCCGGGAGCGCGCCCACCGCCTCCAGAGCCCGCGCCTTCTCGGTCAGCTCCGGCTCCGGGAGCGTGTGGCCGGTCTCCGCGAGCACCGCGCGCAGCCATGATTCCGCGGCCTCGACGCGGAAAAGGGTCCCGGAGAAGTCGAAGAGCACACTCTTGACGGTCATGAGGGGAATCCTTCGTGGCGCACCGCTCTCCGGTCAAGGCGACCCCGCCCGTCCGCTCTGTCCCCAGAGAGGCCGACCCGCGTCACGGCACCGAGCCGTCCGCAGCCGCGATCGCAGGTCCCCGCCCCTCCCCGCCGAAGTCCCGCCTGGGCGCGGGTGCCCCGGCCCCGGCGGAGGCGCCCGGAGACCCGGCACGGGCGAACGGGCCGGTGGCCCGGGAGCGTTGGGTGCTAGCCCAGTGCCCGCAACCCTGGTACGAACGCCACGAGGACCGGTACCACGGGCACCAGTGCTGCCGCCGCCGTCAGTTGTAGCCGACGGCCGGTCGTGAGCCGGTCCCGGGGAGTGAGGAGTCGGTCGACGCGCTGCGGGACGTGCCCGCCCGGGGTCGGGCAGGGTCCGAACACGCCCCGGTCCTCGTTGAGTTCGACCAGCGCGAGAGCGATCGTGAGCCGGCCGAAGCGACTCGACGCCACGTCGTCGGCGGCGAGTTCGACCAGCCGGTGCATCTCGTCGCGGAACGCGGCGAACACGGGTACCTGCGGAAACCCGTTGGCCAGCGCGGCCGAACAGTGCAGCAGCCAGTCGTGGCGGGCCCGCGCATGCCCCTGCTCATGAGCGAGTACGGCATCCAGTTGGCGCCCCTTGAGGCGGCGCAACGCGGCGGTGGTGATGACCAGTCGGGGAGCGGCGCCGGGCAGCCACCAGGCGTCGGGGCGCTCCCCCTCCAGGACGACGAGACGATCGGCTCCGGGCTCCTCGCCGGGCAACAGCGGCGCGCGCACCAGGAGTTCGGACCGGCTCTGCCGACGGCGCAGCCGTGCCCGCATGATCTCGCGCGCCAGCATCGCCGCGGTCCAGGCGCCACCGCAGGCGAGTACCACGGCCGTGCCGGCGGCCCACGGGCTTCCGGCGCTCAGGGCGTAGGCGTCCACGACCGATGCCGGTGCGCCGTCGAAGACATGGCCACGGACGGCCACCCAGGCGGCGGACGCGCTGAGTGTCATCGACAGGACGCAGCACAGCAGGACGGCCGCCACCACGCATTGCCACACCCACAGCGCGACCACCGGCTCCCGGTCCGGCCAGTCCGCCCGCGCGAGCAGTCGCGGAGCGACCACGGAGGCCAGGGCGCCGAGCAGCAACAGTGCCGCGGGGACCATCATGGCCCGAAGCCTATGAGCGGGGCTCGCCGCTGGATACGGGCAACGACCCCAAGTGACGTACGCCACGGTTTCGCGGCGCGCCGGGGTCCCCTTCCCGACGCCCCCGGCATCGGAGCACGACCGGGTTTCCGGGGCGCGGCTTCGACGCCCGTACGTCAGAGCGTGACCAGCATCGCCAGCATCGCGATTCCCATCGACAGGCGGCAGGCCTGGGAGAGTTCGGGGCGGTCGCCCCAGCCCACGGTGCGTTCGGCCGCTCCCGACGCGACGGCCAGGGGCAGGAGGCGCAGGCCCGAGCGGAGTACGTAGCCGGCGAAGTAGAGGAGGAGCGCTCCGGTGATGACGGGGACACCCGTGCCGCCATGGAGGTGGTGGGCCGGGGCGGCGGTCATCACCGCCGCCATGTAGACCATCGCGAAGGTCCCCATCAGGTGGTGCAGATGGTGTGGGCTGCCGCGGGCCGCCCCGAGCGCGCGCAGCGCGGTGGCGCCGAAAACGACCGCGCAGGCGATCCAGGCCCAGCGCGGCGGGGTCACCACGGCCGCCGGTACGGCCATCGCGGCCATGCCGAACCCCATGATCGCCTCGCCGCCCGCGGTGCGGCGCTGTTCCGCTACCGGGCTGCGCATCCGCAGCAGGCAGTAGGCCCCGGTCGCCGCGCACAGCGCGACGAGCAGCCAGCCGGGTGAAGCCGGTCCGTGCACCGCGTACCTCCCCGCTCGACGATGTAGGACACGCGATGCGGGACACACGCTGCCGGGCAAGAGGTGCCGGGCAGCGGTGCCGGACATCGGACAGTCGGTCAGGGCATGCCCCGGACGGCTGGAGCGCATACGAGCGCAAGGGTGTACGTGGGGGAGCGTGCGGGAGTGCACCGCACGTGGGAGCGGTGCGGAGGAAATAATTTACAGGTAAAACACCTGCTAAGGTTGTGGTCATGAGCAGTGCGACCCCTCCCGGCCCCTCGCGTGCACGCCGGCTTCCGCTGGCCGGCGTACTGCGCCTCGGCAGGCCCTCCGACATCTGGTTCAAGCCCGCCCTGAGCGTCGTCGTCGCGGTCGCCCCGCCGAATCTGACGCTGCTGGCGCTCGGCCGACTGGACCTGGCGATGTACACCATGGCCGGGTCGCTCTGCGCGCTCTACGCCCACAGCAGTCCTTACGCGGCCCGGGCCCGTGTCCTCGCCCGGGTGGTGGCCGGGATGCTCGGCGGCCTCGCCATCGCGCTCGTCACGGCCTCCCTCACCACGGACGCCGTCGTGCTGGTCACCGTCGGCGCGCTGCTGGCCGCCGCCCAGAAGACCCTGTGCGACGCCACACGCGTCGGCCCGCCAGGACACGTGGTCCTCGCCTTCGTCACCTCCGCGTCGCTGTTCGCACCGCAGAGCCTCGGCCAGGTGCCGGGCCACCTCGCGCTGGGCGCGGCGGCGGGAGCCTGGGCCTGGATCGTCGGCATGGCCCCCGGACTCGTACGCCCGCACGGCCCGGAGCGGCGTGCCACCGCGCACGCCCTGAACGCCGCGGCGGCCTCCGTCGGGGCGCCGGACGACGTCCGTGCCCGCGCCGCCGCGGCCGCCGCCGTGCACACCGCCTGGCAGTCGCTGCTGTCCGCCGGAGCCCGATCCGAGCCCCGCCGCGCCCTCGAACGACTCGTCGTACGGGCCGAGGTCGCGCTCGCGGCACCCGCCGACACGGACCCCGCCCGGTTGCGCGGCTGGGCCCGCGCCCTCTGCGGCACCGGACCCGTTCCGTGCCCCGACGGCCTCGGGGACGCCGCCGACGAAATTCTCGGAGTCGAGGCCGCGCTCGCCTCCGGGGAACGGCCGCTGCTCCACCGCCTCGGCCCGCTCGCGCCCATCGCCCTGCGGACCGCGCTCGGCTGCGCCCTCGCCGGATACGCCTCGCTCGCGCTCGGCGTGGGCCGCCCCTACTGGGCACTGGTCACCGCCGCCTCCCTCTACCAGGCCAACGTCACCCTGACCTGGAGCCGGGGCGTTCAGCGCGTGGCCGGCAACCTGGTCGGCGTGCTGGCCTTCACCGTCCTCGCGCCGCTCGCCCACGTCGGCCAGGCGGCACTCGTCCTGTGCTGCCTCGCCCTGAACTTCGGCGCCGAAGCGCTGATCGGCCGCAACTACTGGCTCGGCAGCGTCTGCGTGACCCCCATGGCCCTGCTGATCACCGAGTTCGCGCACTCCCAGCAGTCCGGGGAGCTGATCGCCGACCGGGTCCTGGACACCCTCGTGGGCGCGCTGGCCGGCTTCGTCGCCGCGGTCGCCGTGACCAACCGGCGGGCCGGTGACCGTATCGAATCGGCGCTCGGTGCGGTGGGGCGGGCCCGGGACCACGCGGCCGCACTGCTCGCCGCGGAGCACCCGGAGTCCGGCGCCCTGGAGTCCGCCCGCCGGGGTCTGTCCGCCGCCCTCGTGGACCTGCGCTCCGCCGCGGACGCGGCGGCCGGCGAATGGTGGCGGCGCGCCCTGCCGGAGGAGCGGGTGACGCGGGCCGAGCAGGCCGGACACCGTACGCTCGCGGCGACGGTACGAAGCCAGGGACTGCACTGCTGGGAAGGCGCACAGGCATGACGACAGCGGACGGGCGGAGAGCGGCGGACGGCGAGGCGGAGTCGGACGGTGACCCGGTTCCGGACCGGGCGGTGCCCGTCGACACGGCGCCGGCCGGCACGGCGCCTGCCCCTGTTCCCCCCGGCACAGCGCCGGCCGGCACTGTGCCCGCCGACACGGTGGCGGCCGTCGTGCGCCAGTGGGAGATGGTGCGGCCGGAACTCGACACCGGGCCCATGGAGGTCATCGGGCGGGTCAACCGCTGTGCCGCCCTCCTTCAGCAGGCCGAGGACGCGCCGCTGCGCCGGGCCGGACTCACCCGCCCCGAGTTCGACGTGCTCGGCACGCTGCGCCGCACCGGGCACGAGCTGACCCCGAGCGAGATCGCCCGCGAGACCTTCTCCTCGGGTGCCGCCGTCACCAAGCGGCTCAAGCAGCTGACCGAGCGAGGCCTGGTCGAACGGCGAGGCGACACCCGTGACCGCCGGGTCGCGCACGTCCGGCTGACCGACGCGGGACGCGACCTGGTCGACGGTGTTCTCCCCGATCAACTCGCCTACGAGACAAGGGTCCTGTCCGGCATCGACCGCGACCGGCAGCGCGAACTGGCGGCACTCCTGGGCGAGTTGCTCGGACAGCTGGAGGGCCGGCTGCGACTGCCGCGCGCCTGACGCCGCCCCGGCGGCGGTCCTGGCGGATCAGGTCTTCTCACCCTCCGAGTAGATCCCGAAGGCCGCGCCCTGGCGGTCCCGCGCGACCGCCAGGCGTCGGCCGTTGGGCTGCGAGACGGGTTCCATCAGAAGGTGGCCGTCCGCGATGAGGACCGCGTTCGCCGTGGCGTCCACGTCCTCGACGGCGAAATAGGGCAGCCAGTGCGAGGGAACCTCGTGCGCGAAGTTCTCGTCCATCGTGACCATGCCGCCGAAGTCGGCGCCGTCGATGCCCCACTGCGGGTAGTACTTCGAAGCCGTCACGGTCCAGCCGAACACGGTCGTATAGAACTCGGTCACCCTGTCGGGGGCCCTGGTCAGGAGTTCCACCCAACCGAGCGCGCCCGGCGCGTTGAACAGGCCCGCACCGTTGAAGGCCCGCGCCTGCCACATCTGGAAGGCGGCGCCGCCCGGGTCGAAGGCGACCGCGAAACGGCCCATGTCGAGCACGTCCATCGGGGCGAGGGCGAGAGTACCGCCGGCCGCCTGCACGGCTGCCGCGGTCGCGTCCACGTCGATGACGGCGAACGACACGTTCCAGGCGACGGGCTGCGACTCCTGGTAGATCGGGGCGATTCCCGCGACGGCCGCGTCCCCGAGATGCGCGACCGTGTAGCCGCCCGCCTCCTGACGCGGGTCCGTCTCCGGGCGCCAGCCGAACAGATCGGCGTAGAAGCCCTTGGCGCCCTCCAGATCGTCGGTGCCCAGCTCCGTCCAGCAGGGTCCGCCGGTCACCGGCCTGTCGAGCTTCATGAGGTTCCTTCCGCAGCGAGCCCCCCCAGCACGCTAAGCCTGCCGCGGAGCACCGGCCATCCGGACGCGGCGTCTCGGCGCCGCGCGGGCCCGCCCGATCGCCTGTGCCCGCCCGATCCCGCCCTACCGTCTGCGCCCCACGGCCCGCGGCCACCCGATGGCCGCGCCGGATACCGTATGCACCCCTCTTGCGTCCCTCGACCGGCGACCGACCCACGCCCGCCCCCACGCTCGACCTGCCAGGACGTCAAGGCCGGTAACGCAGAGGATGATCGGCCGGGATCTCGACGATCACGATTTCGGTACCGTCGGGGTCCGTGATCCACATCTCGATCAGCCCCCACGGCTCCCGCACCGGTCCACGCACCACCTCGACGCCGGCGGCCGTGAGCTCCTGGTGGGCCGCCGCCGCGTCCGCGACCTGGAGCCACAGCTTCAGCGCGGGGGAGGGCGGGGTCTCCGACCGCCCGGCGACCTCCAGGAAACCGCCGCCGAGGAAGTAGACGGTCCCGCGCTCGGGCCCCGTACCGAACTCGCGGTAGACGGCCAGACCGAGCCGCTCACCGTAGAAGGCGCGGGAGCGCTCAGGGTCGGTCGGGCGCAGGAGGGTCCGGCTGCTCAGTACATGCACCATGCACCCGGAGCCTAGGGGAGGGTTACGCTCGGGCGTGCCCAGCCGCGCCACTGATCGGAGAAACTCTCCCATGGAGACCGCCCCCGCCACCGGACTGACCTTCCGCGACGCCACCGACAGCGATGTGGACGCCCTCGTCGCGCTGATCGAATCGGCGTACCGAGGCGACTCCAGCCGGACCGGCTGGACCACGGAGGCGGACATCCTCGCAGGACAGCGGACCGACGCCGAGGCGGTGAACGCCGTCATCGAGGCGCCCGACAGCCGGCTCCTGACCGTGGAGCGGGACGGCACGATCGTCGCCTGCTGCCAGCTGGAGCACCGCGGGGACCACGCCTACTTCGGCATGTTCGCGGTCAGCCCGGCGCTCCAGGGCGGCGGGCTCGGCAAGGTGATCATTGCCGAGGCGGAGCGCACGGTCCGCGAGGTGTGGGGCGTCAAGGAGATGCATATGACCGTGATCTCCGTACGCGAGGACCTCATCGCCTGGTACGAGCGACGCGGCTACAGCCGTACGGGACGGATGACGCCCTTCCCGTACGGCGACGAACGCTTCGGCATCCCGCAGCGCGACGACCTGCGCTTCGAACTGCTGGTCAAGCCCGTCGTCTAGGCCGCTCGTCCAGGCCGCCCGGTCCCGCGCGCGGCATCGACGACGGCCGAGGACCGCGCCACGCCGCGGCCGGCCGCGTCGACGGGGCGGGCCCGGCAACTGCCGACCTGCTCGGCCGTCCGGTGCAGGTGAGTGCGGACGACCGACCTGCTCGGCCGTCCGGTGCAGGGAGTGCTGACGCTCTTCCGGTGGACCACGGACGTCGGTCTCGGACATCGGTCTCGGGCGTCGGCCGGGCCGCTCGGACCGGTGTCGGCCGAGCGGCCCGTCGGTGTCGCTGCCCGCTGCGTTCCGGCTATGCCGTGAAGCGGCCCGTGCGCTTGATCTCGGGGTAGTCGGTCGTGGCGCCGTCCAGCTCCAGAGCGCGTACCAGCCGGAGCTGATCCTGGGTGTTCACCACCCAGCCGATGATCCGGAGGTCGGCCTTGCGGGCCCGTTCGACGACCTCCAGGCTCAGTCGGCGGATGTTGAGGCAGACGGTCGCGGCGCCGACCTCGACGGCGCGGTCCACGACATCGGTGCCGTAGCGGCTGGCGATCAGCGCGGTACGGACACCCGGCACCAGCCGGGCGATCTCGGCGATCGCCTCGTCGTGGAACGACGACACCTCGACCCGCCCGATCAGGTCGTGCCGATGCATCACCTCGGCCAGCGACCTGGCCGCCGCGACATCCTTGATCTCGGCCTGCAACGGAGTGCCGACCGCTTCCAGGACCTCCTCGAAGACGGGGACGCGCTCACCGCGCCCCGCGTCCAGCGTGCGCAGCTCCCCGAGTGTCTTCTCGGCGATCGGCCCCGAGCCGTCGGTCGTACGGTCCACTTCGGCGTCGTGCATGACGACGAGAGCGCCGTCCTTGCTCAGATGCAGATCGAGTTCGATCAGGTCGAGGCCCGCGTTCTGGGCGGCGACGAAGGAGCGGAGGGTGTTCTCGGGCTCGACGCCCATCACTCCGCGGTGACCGATGGTGAGGAAGTTCAAGATTCGACTCGCTTCCGTCGACGGCGGCTCGGCTCGCGCGTGGTTCCGACGGGGGCGTCCACGCGGCAAGGCCGCAGCCTAATGGCCTGGCCGTGCTATGTACCCGTTCCTACGCGGTGCAATGGGAGTGTCGGGCTCACGTGGGGTCGTGGGAGTGTCGCGCGTGCGTGGTGCGAGGTGCGTCGTCCGTCCGCGCTCCGCACCGGCGGGGCCGACGGGAGATCGGTCGGCGACGCCGTCAAGGCCCACGTTCCTGACGTCGGGGGCACCGTGACCGACGAGGCCGCGGCCCGCCGCGTTCTGGCCGCCGCGCGCTGCACGGCGCTCGGACCGCCGGTGTCGGCTCGGTCGAGGACCCGGCGATCCCGGGCTGTCCGAGGGAACGCCGGACAATCCCTACGCGTCCGTCTGTCGACCCCGACCCCGACCCCGACCCCGACCCCGACTCCCGTACCTGGCACCGCTGTTACCCCGCACCCCACGGTGGTCCGCTTCCACGGCGGCGGCTCGCGGATGCCCTCGCCGCCCAGAAAGCTGTGGCGGATGTCATTGCCTACACGGTGTCCGGCAGGAAAAAGAACGGTTAAGGCGGGGGGTGTGCAGGATAATCTCCCGAGTTCCCGCTTGCGGAAAGGAACCTCGAAAACATACGGTGTTCATACGCGAGGTTCTCCTGTGGAGGGTGGGACATGACGGAAGTTCTTGTGCAGGTGGGTACGGAGGAGCGGGTTCCTCCCGTGGCCAGGGTGGTGGAGCACCCGGCATGGCCCGTGCTCAAGGATGCCGTGGAGGAGATCCGCCCCTGGCAGTCCAAGGACGGCTCCATCGACTTCGACGCGGAGGGCGCTCCCGACGCCTCCGACGTCGACCTGGCCGTCCGCCGGGCGATAGACGCGATCGAGCGGCTCTCCCCGCTGGTGCCCCACGACGCCGCGTACCACGAGGCGCTCGTGAAGGATCTGCGCCGCTGGGCCGACGGCGGCTTCCAGGTGCCCGACTTCCTCGACGCGCTGCTGGCCTTCCAGCCCGCCGCGAACCGCGAGGACGGCCTCCAGCACCTGGTCGTCTTCCCGATGTACACGCAGAACGGCAATCTGGACCGCAACTTCGAGGCGGTCGTGCTGCGCATGGTGTGGCCCGAATGGCTGTCCGAACTGGAGCGCACCCGGTACGACAACCCGCTGTTCTGCGGCATCACGTTCGAGGACTTCACCGCGGGCTACGACACCAACTCGGCCGTCCTCTTCCCGGAGACGATCGCGGTGCGCGAGGCTCCCGAGCGCTTCTCCTGGGGCGGCATCTTCTGCGACCGCGAGGCCGCGCGCTTCCGCGCCGTCACCGAGGCCGCCGTGGACACCCTGGGTCTCGAACTGCCCGAGGACATCGCCGCCATGATCCACGACCAGGAGCGCTGCGAGAAGGCCTTCGTGCTCTGGGACATGGTCCACGACCGTACCCACAGCCACGGCGACCTGCCGTTCGACCCGTTCATGATCAAGCAGCGCCAGCCGTTCTGGATGTACGGCCTGGAAGAGCTGCGCTGCGACCTCACCGCCTTCAAGGAGGCCGTGAAGCTGGAGTCCGAGGGCAACGCGCACGGCCGGGACGTGCAGTACGCCGTGCTCTTCGACCGGATGTTCCGCTTCCCCCTCTCCGGCGACCGCGTCCGCAACTACGACGGTCTCGGCGGCCAGCTCCTCTTCGCCTACCTGCACAAGCACGACGTCGTCCGCTGGACCGACAACAAGCTGCACATCGACTGGCAGCGTGCCCCGCAGGTCACCAACCAGCTGTGCGCGGAGATCGAGGAGCTCTACCGGGCCGGCATCGACCGCCCCAAGCTCGTCCACTGGTTCAAGGCGTACGAACTGGTCTCCACCTACCTCGCCCCCCACCCGGGCTCCCGCTGGGCCAAGGGTCCGGACGCCCTCGACCTGTCCCAGCCGCCCCGCAAACTGGTCGACGACGTGCTTCCGGACGAGTTTCCCCTGAGCATGTTCTATGAGGCGCTCTCCAAAAAGCTGAAGAACGTGATCGCCTCCACCAAGGGCATCACAGCGGCCGGCTCCGAGCGGGTCGCCGCGTGACCGACCGCGGTAGCGAGAACATTGCTCAGGAGGCGAAGACCATGGGGAACGGGGCTCTCAGCGGTGCGGTGATCGCGGTGGCGGGTGCGGGTGGACCCGCCGGCCGGGCGGCACTGCTCAGGCTCGCCGAGGCGGGCGCGACCGTCATCGGCGCGGACAACGACCCGGAGCGGCTGGCGGAGGCCGTGGACGCGGCCCGCTACGCGCACGGCGGCTCCACCGTCGTCGGCGACACCGTCGACCTGCTCGACCTGCAGTCGACCCGGGACTGGTCCGCGCGCATCCAGAAGGACTTCGGCCAGGTGGACGGCCTCGTCCACCTCGTCGGCGGCTGGCGCGGCAGCGAGACCTTCACCAAGACGGTTCTCGACGACTGGGACCTGCTCGAACTGCTGCTCATCCGCACCGTGCAGCACACCACGCTCGCCTTCCACGAGGCGCTGCAGGCCAGCGACCGCGGCCGGTACGTCCTGATCAGCGCCGCCGGCGCGAGCAACCCCACCGCGGGGAACGCCGCCTACTCCGCGGCCAAGGCCGCCGCCGAGGCGTGGACCCTGGCCATGGCGGACTACTTCCGCAAGGCCGGGATCGCAGAGGGCGCGGACGGCCCGACGTCAGCTGCTGCGATCCTGGTGGTGAAGGCGTTGGTGCACGACGCGATGCGCGCCGAGCGGCCGAACGCGAAGTTCGCGGGCTTCACGGACGTCAAGGAACTCGCCGAATCCATCGTCGGCGTCTGGGACCGGCCCGCCGGTGAAGTGAACGGGAAACGTCTGTGGCTGACCGAGAAGCCGTGAACCCTCCGAAGACCGACGCCCGGCGTCATCACGACCCGGCCGTCCGCGGTTTCGCCAGTGACAACTACGCGGGGGCCCACCCCGAGGTGCTCGCCGCGCTGGCCCTGGCCAACGGCGGGCACCAGGTCGCGTACGGCGAGGACGACTACACGGAGAACCTCCAGGGGATCATCCGCAGTCATTTCGGTGCCCGGGCGGAGGCCTTCCCGGTCTTCAACGGCACCGGCGCGAACGTGGTCGCGCTCCAGGCGGTCACCGACCGCTGGGGCGCGGTGATCTGCGCGGAGAGCGCGCACATCAACGTCGACGAGGGTGGCGCCCCCGAGCGCATGGGCGGCCTCAAGCTGCTCACGGTGCCCACGCCCGACGGCAAGCTCACGCCCGATCTCATCGACCGGCAGGCGTACGGCTGGGACGACGAGCACCGTGCGATGCCGCAGGTCGTCTCGATCACCCAGAGCACCGAACTGGGCACGCTCTACACGCCCGGCGAGATCCGCGCGATCTGCGACCACGCCCACGCGCACGGCATGAAGGTGCACCTGGACGGGTCCCGGATATCCAACGCGGCAGCCTCACTGGACGTCCCGATGCGGACGTTCACCAACGCGGTCGGCGTCGACATCCTTTCGCTGGGCGGCACGAAGAACGGCGCGCTGTTCGGCGAGGCGGTCGTCGTCCTGAACCCGGACGCCGTCAGCCACATGAAGCATCTGCGCAAGCTGTCGATGCAGCTCGCCTCCAAGATGCGCTTCGTCTCCGTGCAGTTGGAGGCGCTGCTCGCCAAGGACCTGTGGCTGCGCAACGCCCGGCACGCCAACGAGATGGCGCAGCGACTGGCCGAGGGCGTCCGCGCCGTGCACGGAGTGGAGATCCTCTACCCCGTCCAGGCCAACGCCGTCTTCGCCCGACTCCCGCACGACGTGAGCGAGCGGCTGCAGAAGCGCTACCGCTTCTACTTCTGGGACGAGACCGCAGGCGACGTCCGCTGGATGTGCTCCTTCGACACGACCGAGGACGACGTCGACGGCTTCGTGGCCGCGCTCAAGGAGGAGATGGCCCAGCAGTAGCCGGGTGCTCCGGGCATCTCCGGGTCGGCATGGCCGTGTCTCACGCATCAGACAGCGACACGTGATGCATAGATATGCGGTCACCTGAAAAGTCATTGACTCTTGGGTGGCCGCATTCCTATGCTCTCTGGCCATGGAGCTGATCCAGAAAACCAGCGACCTGTTTGCCTATCTGGCCGCCGACGAGGTGGTCGACCATCATCATCCGCTCGTCCGCGAGACGGCCGGGCGGCTCGCCGCCGGGGCCGCCGACTCGTATGACTATGCGCGTCTGGCGTTCGAGTTCGTGCGGGACACCATCCCGCACTCGTACGACTCCGGTGATCCGCGGGTCACCTGGCGCGCCTCCGACGTGCTGGAGCAACGTACCGGCATCTGTTACGCCAAGGCCCACGCGCTGGCCGCCCTGCTGCGCGCCGAGGACATCCCGACCGCGTTCTGCTACCAGAAGTTCGAGGAGGTGCACGGACTCGTCGCCGTACGTCTCGACGGCGCCTGGCACCGGCAGGACCCGCGTGGCAACAAGCCCGGTGTGGACGCCCGGTTCTCCCTCGACGGCGAGCGGCTGGCCTTCACGCCCGACCCGGAGTGCAATGAGATGGACTATCCGGAGTTGTACGCTGAACCTCACCCGGTCGTGGTCGGCGTCCTGAAGGCCGCCCCGGACCGGCTGTCCCTGTCGCGGACGCTCCCCACCGCACTCTGAGGCGAGGCAGACGATGACTCTCACGCTCACCGTGTCCGACGAGGTGCGCGCGCTCGCGCCCGGATTCACCCATGTCGCCGTCGAGGCGGACGGGCTGGTCAACGGACCGAGTACGGAGGGGACTTCGGCGCTCCTGGACGGCGCGGCGCGGCGGCTCGCCGAACGGCTCGCGGGGCGGGCCCCGCACGAGGACCCGCACATGGCGGCCTGGCGGGCGACCTATACGGCGTTCGGCTCAAAGCCCTCGCGGACCCGCAACTCCGCCGAGGCGCTGGCCAAACGCGCGCTCTCGGACGCGGGCCTCCCGCGGATCAACGTCCTCGTGGACGTCTACAACGCGATCAGCGTGGCCCATCTGATCCCCGTCGGCGGCGAGGACACCGACCACATCCGGGGTGCGATGCGCCTCGTGCGCGCCACCGGCGACGAGGACTTCGTGACCGTCGCGGGCGGTGCGGAGACGGTCGAACACCCCGACGCGGGCGAGGTGGTGTGGCGCGACGACACCGGTGTCACCTGCCGCCGCTGGAACTGGCGCCAGGGACCGCGCACCAGGCTCACCGAGCAATCCGCCTCGGCGGTCTTCCTGTTGGAGAGCCTGGCCCCGATGCCGGTCGCCGACATCGAGGCCGCGGGCGCCGAACTCGCCGAACTGCTCCAGAAGTTCAGCCCCGGGGCGCGGATCACCGTCCACGCCCCGGAATGACGGCTCGGCGCGCGGGGCAGGACGGTTCAGCGCTTCTCGGCCGCGCGTACCTCTTCGGGGGTCGGCGCTGTGCCGCCCAGGTGGGCGGGCATCCACCAGGTGTCGTCCGGCCCCTTGGGGCGTACGGGATAGGCGCGCTGTGCCGCTTCGAGCAGCTCCTGGACCCGCTCGCGCAGCCGCCGGGTGATGGCGCCCGCGTACTGGTCCTGCGGGGCCTCCATCGGCTCGCCGACCCGGATGGTGATCGGGGTGTGGCTGCGCTTGAAGTTGCGCGGGTGACCCTTGGTCCACAGTCGCTGTGTGCCCCACAAGGCCATGGGGATGAGCGGGACGCCGGCCTCCTGGGCCATGCGCGCGGCACCCGACTTGAAGCTCTTCAGCGTGAAGGACTGAGAGATGGTCGCTTCGGGGAAGACGCCGACGATCTCACCTGAACGCAGCGAGTCCAGTGCGTGCTGGTAGGCGGTCTCGCCCTGCTGACGGTCCACGGGGATGTGCTTCATGCCCCGCATCAGCGGACCGGAGATCTTGTGCCGGAAGACCGACTCCTTCGCCATGAAACGCACCAGGCGCTTCTGCGGCAGAGTGGCCAGGCCGTCGAAGATGAAGTCCAGGTAACTGATGTGGTTGCTGACCAGCACGGCGCCGCCCGAGCGCGGAATGTTCTCCGACCCCTTGCAGTCGATCTTGAGGTCCCACGCCTTGAAGAGCGTTTGGGCGAGGCCGACGACGGGACGGTAGACAAGCTCTGCCATGGACGGGGTGGACCCTTCTCTCTGCCTGGGAAGGGGTCTCCCGGCGGGAAAGTTACGCAGCCGTAGGTTTACGGCATTGCGCAGATCGTGCCCGAAGAACGGACGGGAGGCCAGCCCCGGTGCCTTGGAACGGCGAGATCCTCGTCACGTCGCCCACTTGATCCACCTCGGAGTTTTAACCCGCCTTTACTTAGCGCGTACCGACACGCGGCGCACAACCAGGTACATCTCACACCCGAGGCAGTACCCGAACGCGGCATTGAGAAACGCCGCCGCGAGCGCGCACCCGGTCGCCGCCGACCCCAGCCACTGCGGGCCCGCGGTCCAGCCGATCAGACCCACCACCGCGAAGGCGAGGCCGACCGCCTGCGCGAACCGCGGGGGCTCCGGCGCCTCGAACTCCGTCGGCGGCCCGAGTCGCGCCCGCACGGCCTTCCTGAAGATCCAGCCGTAGGGCGAGCGCGTCACGCCGCCCGCCGCGCCCAGGGCGAAGGCCAGTGTCTGCCACGCCAGCAGCCAGACGCTTCCGGTGATCAGCGTCACCGCCAGCACGACGGTCGTCACGGCCGCACCGAACCGCGGTCCCCTCGTATCGATGTCCATGAACCAAGCATTCCGCATGCGGGACGCCGGACGGCCCCGGGAATCTTTGCGGTCTCATGAACGCTGGTGCAGGAGATGAACGGACTTGTGGTGTGCGTGGTGGTGCTCGCGGTGGCGAGTGTCTACGGGGTGCTGCACCGGTGGCGGAGCGGGAGGGTGCGGGTGCGCGGGCGCGACGACGGAAAGCGGCTCGGAGCGGCGGAGTTGGGGGAGGGGCTCGGTGAACGGGCCACGCTGGTGCAGTTCTCCAGCGCCTTCTGCGCCCCCTGCCGGGCGACCCGGCGGGTGCTCGGCGAGGTGGCCGGCATGGTCCCCGGCGTGTCCCACGTGGAGATCGACGCCGAGGACCACCTCGACCTCGTACGCGATCTCGGCATCCTCAAGACGCCCACCGTGCTCGTCCTCGACGCCGACGGCCGGATCGTGCGGCGGGCGACGGGACAGCCGCGCAGGGCGGATGTCATCGCGGCGCTCGGGGAGGCGGTCTGACCCGTGGCGATCATGGTGAGGCATCTCGCACATGGCCGTACGCCCTTGACTGCGGCAGTCGCCTCTCGTCAGCCTGACCTTATGTCACCGGAAATCCTTCTCCCCGAGCTCGTCGACATGGGCCCGGCCCGCACCGCGGGCGCGCGCGGTCCGGGCCGTTGAGCCGCCAAGGGCCGTCTCCCGCTCTCGGTTCCGCCCAGGGGGCGGGAACCTCGGGTCGGCTCTCGCGGAAGGGTGGCTCCTCGGCGGCCACGCCCGGCCTCGGCGGCCCGCGGCCCGCCTCCCCGGATCTGCTGCGCTCGGTGTTCCGGCGGCACGCGGCCGGTGTCGCCGTGATCACCGCGTCGGGCGCCCGCGGTCCCGTCGGTTTCACCGCCACGTCGCTCACCTCGGTCTCGGCCGAGCCCCCGGTCGTCTCGTTCGGCGTCGGCACCGGCGCGTCCAGCTGGCCCGCGATATCCGAGGCCGACCATGTCGGCGTCCATGTGCTCGGGGAACACCAGCGGGAGCTGGCCGCCACCTTCGCCCGCAGCGGCGCCGACCGGTTCGGCGCGCCCACCCGTTGGCGTAAGGGGCCCGAGGAAGTTCCCGTGCTCGACGACGTCCTCGCCTGGCTGGTGTGCCGCGTCGTGGCGCGGGTACCGGCGGGGGACCACCGCATCGTCCTGGCGGAGGTCGTGCTGGGCGATCACTCGGGCGAGGGCGGCCCGCTCCTCTACCACCAGGGCCGGTTCAACGGACTGCGCGACTGATCCCGCCGGCCGGGCAGCTCACAGGGCTACTCGTCGGTTCTACTCGCCGGTTACACAGCGTTGCGAAGGTCACATTCCAAAGCGCTTGCTTAGTGGGCGCCCAATGGGTGTACTGGTGAGTAATATTTCGTTCGGAGCGCGGGCCGCCCCGACCGGGATCGGCCGCTTCAGGCGCCTATGCTGCCTGAAAGAAGGCAGCCCAGAAATGACGATGCAGTAGGAGAGCCGGCGTGAGCTTGAGGATCGTTGTCACTGTGAAGTACGTGCCCGACGCCACTGGCGACCGGCACTTCGCCGATGACCTGACCGTCGACCGTGACGACGTGGACGGTCTGCTGTCCGAACTCGACGAGTACGCCGTCGAGCAGGCGCTGCAGATCGCCGACGCGGCGGACGACGCCGAGATCACCGTGCTGACCGTCGGCCCCGAGGACGCCAAGGACGCGCTGCGCAAGGCACTGTCCATGGGCGCCGACAAGGCCATCCACGTCGAGGACGACGATCTGCACGGCACCGACGCCATCGGTACCTCGCTGGTGCTGGCCAAGGCGATCGAGAAGGCCGGCTTCGACCTGGTCATCTCCGGTATGGCGTCCACCGACGGCACCGCCGGCATCGTCCCGGCGCTGCTGGCCGAGCGCCTCGGTGTCCCGCAGGTCACCCTGCTCTCCGAGGTCTCGGTCGAGGACGGTGTGGTCAAGGGCCGCCGCGACGGCGACACCGCCTCCGAGCAGCTGGAGGCCTCCCTGCCCGCGGTCGTGTCGGTCACCGACCAGTCGGGCGAGGCGCGTTACCCGTCCTTCAAGGGCATCATGGCCGCCAAGAAGAAGCCGGTTCAGGCCTGGGACCTGGAAGACCTGGAGATCGAGACGGACGAGGTCGGTCTCGAGGGCGCCTGGACCAAGGTCGACTCCGCCAGCGCGCGTCCGGCGCGCACCGCCGGGACGATCGTCAAGGACGAGGGCGAGGGCGGCAAGCAGCTCGCCGAGTTCCTCGCGGGCCAGAAGTTCATCTAGTCGCCGACGGTCCGGCAGTTCGCTCCCGGACCGTTGCAGCGGCCACGGCCCACCCCGCTCACCGCCCTCAGACTTCGTAATCCGCAGGAGTATTCCCATGGCTGAAGTTCTCGTCTACGTCGACCACGTGGACGGTGCCGTCCGCAAGCCCACCCTCGAACTGCTGACGCTGGCCCGCCGCCTTGGCGAGCCCGTCGCCCTCGCCCTCGGCCCCGGTGCCGAGAACACCGCCGCCGCGCTCGCCGAGCACGGCGCGGTGAAGGTCCTCACGCACGACGCCGCCGAGTACGCCGACTACCTCGTCGTGCCGAAGGTGGACGCGCTCCAGGCCGCGTACGAGGCCGTCTCCCCGGCCGCCGTGCTCGTCCCGTCCTCCGCCGAGGGCAAGGAGATCGCGGCCCGCCTCGCGGTCCGCATCGGCTCGGGCATCATCACCGACGCCACCGACCTGGAGGCCGGCGACCAGGGTCCGGTGGCCACGCAGTCCGCGTTCGCCGCCTCCTTCACCACCAAGTCCCGTGTCGCCAAGGGCGTCCCGGTCATCACGGTCAAGCCGAACTCGGCCGCCGTGGAGGCCGCCCCGGCCGCCGGCACGGTCGAGGCACTCGCGGTCATCTTCTCGGAGAAGGCCACCGGCACCAAGGTCACCGCCCGCACCCCGCGCGCCTCGACCGGCCGCCCCGAGCTGACCGAGGCCGCGATCGTCGTCTCCGGCGGCCGTGGCGTCAACGGCGCCGAGAACTTCTCGGTCATCGAGAACCTCGCCGACTCGCTCGGTGCCGCCGTGGGCGCCTCGCGTGCCGCGGTCGACGCCGGCTGGTACCCGCACACCAACCAGGTCGGCCAGACCGGCAAGTCCGTCTCGCCGCAGCTCTACATCGCCTCCGGCATCTCCGGCGCCATCCAGCACCGCGCCGGCATGCAGACGTCGAAGACGATCGTGGCGATCAACAAGGACGCCGAGGCGCCGATCTTCGACCTGGTCGACTACGGCGTGGTCGGCGACCTCTTCGAGGTCGTCCCGCAGCTCACCGAGGAGATCAAGGCCCGCAAGGGCTGATCCCGCAGCACCGTACGAGGCCCCCGCGACCGGACACCGGTCACGGGGGCCTTCGCTCATCCCAGGGTCAGGGAGGCCCGTACGGGCAGATGGTCGCTCGGGAACCGGCCGTACCGCGAGAAGGTGTCGATCGACGCCCGGTGCACCTTGACGCCGGGACTGGCGAGGATCCAGTCGATGCGGTCGCCGTCCGGTGTCAGCGGCGCGTATCCGTGGAAGGTCGCGTAGAGCCTGCTCCGCGCTGCGGCCGTGTCCCAGGTGTCGGCGAGTTCCGCGCCCAGCAGGATGTCGTAGACCTCGTTCCGGTGCGCCGCCGCGTTGAAGTCGCCGGTCAACAGGCGCGGCAGGGACGGGTCGAACTCCGCGATCCGCTCGGCTATGAGCGAGGCGGCTCGCGTCCTCGCGTACTGGCTAGCGTGGTCCAGATGGGTGTTGAGGATGTGGAACTCCCGCCCGCCGTCCGCCAGATCGCGAAAACGCACCCAGGTGGCGATCCTGGGGAGCGCGGCGCCCCAGGTGTTCGAGCCGGTCACCCGAGGGGTGTCGGAGAGCTGGAACGTGTCGTGTCCGACCGGGGCCAGGCGCCGGGTGTCGTAGAAGACCGCCACGGACTCGTCGCCGCTGACGCCCTCCCGGCCGCTGCCGATCCACGCGTAGTGCGGCGCGAGGTCGGACTCGATGTCGAGCAACTGCCGGAACAGGCCTTCCTGGGTGCCGATGACGTGGGGTGACGCGCCGCGCAGCAGCTCGCGCATCACCGGACGGCGCACCGCCCAGCTGTTGGGTTCGACGGTGCTCGCGTAACGCAGGTTGTAGGTCATGACGTCGAGGCGGGGGCGCGGGCGGGGGTGGGTGCGCCGGGTGGCGGAGGCCACGGAGGCCTGCGCCCTGGTGAGCAGAGGCATGGCGATCGCGGCGGCCACCGCGGTTCTGAGCCCCGTGCGGCGGGTCACTCCGCTGGAGTCGGGCACGCGTGCTCCTTCGGTCGCGGGTCAGGATGGGGGCGCGCATCACCGGAGGCGAGGAAGGAACCGGGAAAGAATGCCCGAGGCGACCGAGGTGGGAGTGAACGCGGTGGGGCGGCGGGATGTCCCGCGGTCCAAGAGAGTGTTGACCGGCGGGAAGCCCGCCGGATAACTTCGTTCTACGGATTGTTGATTCCGTACTGCGGAAAATGGGAGGGTGTGGAATGGGTCAGGGTCAGCAGGAGAGGGTGGCGACGAGCCTCGCGGGCGCCGTCACCGAAGCGATCAGCGCCTCGCTCGCCCCCGTCGACGCCGAGCTGGAGCGCCGCTACCCCGGCGACCCCGGCACCCGGCAGCCCGTCCACACCGTGTACGTTCCCGCGGACACGTTCGCCGCCGACACCGTCCGCACCTGGGGCGACCGCGCCCTCGCGGCCCTCGACGAACACGCTCCGGACGCCCGGTCCTTCGGCGCGGTCCTCGGCCTGTCCGACGAACTCGCGGGGCCCGTGTACGACCGCGTACGGGCCAAGCTGGAGCGCGAACCCGTCGAGGACCTGCGCGTCGACTTCGAGGACGGCTACGGCCCGCGCCCGGACGCCGAGGAGGACGCGACGGCGGCCCGCGCGGCCCGGCTGATCGCCGAGGCGTACAGGAACGGCACCGCCGCGCCGTACATGGGCATCCGCATGAAGTGCATGGAGGCACCGGTACGCGACCGGGGCATCCGTACCCTCGACATCTTCCTGACGGGCCTGATGGAGGAGGGCGGCCTGCCCGACGGACTCGTCCTGACCCTGCCCAAGGTGACGTACGCGGAACAGGTCACCGCGATGGTCCGGCTCCTGGAGGAGTTCGAGAAGGCGCGCGGCCTGGAACCCGGCCGGATCGGCTTCGAGATCCAGATCGAGACCAGCCAGTCCGTCCTCGCCGCGGACGGCACCGCCACCGTCGCCCGCATGATCCAGGCCGCCGAGGGCCGGGCCACCGGACTGCACTACGGAACCTTCGACTACAGCGCCTGCCTGGGCGTCTCGGCGGCCCACCAGTCGAGCGACCACCCGGCCGCAGACCACGCCAAGGCGATCATGCAGGTCGCCGCCGCGGGCACCGGCGTGCGCCTCTCGGACGGCTCCACCAACGTGCTGCCGGTCGGCCCCACCGGGAAGGTCCACGACGCCTGGCGTCTGCACTACGGGCTCACCCGCCGCGCCCTGGCCCGCGCCTACTACCAGGGCTGGGACATGCACCCCGGCCACCTCCCGACCCGCTACGCGGCCGTCTTCGCCTTCTACCGCGAGGGCTTCGAACAGGCCGCGGCCCGCCTCTCCCGTTATGCCGGCCACGCGTCGGGTGACGTGATGGACGAACCCGCCACCGCCAAGGCCCTCAGTGGCTACCTGCTGCGCGGCCTGGACTGCGGTGCCCTGGACATCCCGGAGGTCGCCCGCGCGACGGGCCTGACCCGAACGGAACTGGAGGCCTTCGCGGCGCCGCGGCGGGGGGATCTGACGGTTTCGGGTCAGTAGCGGCGGCCGCCCGCGTCGGGTGCGCGGGTGGGGCCGGTGCGGCGACGGCTCAGCGCGCCGGCGGCAGTTCCCCCGAGCCGCGGGTGATCAGCCGGGTCGGGAGTTCGACGCGCTCCGGAGCGATGAGGTTGCCGTCGAGCTGGCGGAAGAGGCGCTCCGCGGCGGTGCGGCCGAGGGCGGCGGCGTCCTGGGCGACGACCGTGACGCCGGGCTCCAGGAGGTCGGCGAGCTCGATGTCGTCGAAACCGACGAGGGCGACCGGGCGGCCGCGCTCGGCGATGACACGGACGACGGTCACGGTGACCCGGTTGTTGCCCGCGAAGACCGCGGTGACGGGCGATGGGCCGGCGAGCATGTCCTCGGCCGCCCTGCGCACCCGCTGCGGGTCGGTCACCCCCAGCGACATCCAGGCGTCCTCCACCGGTATCCCGGCGTTCTCCATGGCGGCCCGGTAACCGCGCAGGCGCTCGGCGGCGGTGTGGATGCGCGGCATGTCGCCGATGAAGCCGATCCGGCGGTGGCCGTGGGCGATGAGATGGGCGACACCGTCCCGGGCGCCGCCGAAGCTGTCCGACAGGACGACGTCGGCGTCGATCTTCCCCGCCGGGCGGTCCACGAACACCGTGGCGACGCCCGCCTTCATCTCCGGCTCCAGATAGCGGTGGTCGTCACCGGCCGGGATCACGACGAGCCCGTCCACGCGGCGCGCGCACAGCGCGAGGACCAGTTCCTGTTCGCGGTCCGGGTCCTCCGCGCTGGAACCGTTGATCAACAGGGCTCCGTGCGCGCGGGCCACCTCCTCGACGGCGCGGCTCAGCGGCCCGTAGAACGGGTCCGCGAGGTCCTCCAGGACCAGCCCGATGCTCGCGGTGCGGCCCTTGCGCAGCACCCGGGCGCTGTCGTTGCGGCGGAACCCCAGCGCTTCGATGGCCTCCTGGACGCGTCGCTCGGTGTCCGGGGTGACCCCGGGCTCGGCGTTGACCACGCGGGAGACCGTCTTCAGGCCGACTCCCGCACGCGCCGCCACGTCCTTCATGGTCGGACGGTTTCCGTAGCGGTTCTCGGATCGGCGGGCGGTCTCGGCCACGATGTGCTGTCCTGTCCTGTCGTCCACGGGATGCGTAGGTCCATGGGGTTGTATGAGGATGTGGCGACGAGCATAGAGCCTGGACAACGTTGTCAGATGCGGGAGACACTGTCCACCGAAATCTCCGGCCTGCGCCTTCCCCAGGGCGCACGGTCCCCGTGGTCCGCCGCGCCCTCCGCGGCCGGCGTACGACAGGGCCCGATCCTGCCCCGTTCCCGGCCGGGGACCCCGGACCCGCGGCGCGGTGGGCCCGTCACGACACCCCATGGGAGATCTGACTCTGATGCACACCGACCTCGTGGCCGCGCTCGACATCGGCGGCACCAAGATCGCCGGAGCGCTGGTGGACGGCCACGGCCGGATTCTCCTGCGCGCGCAGCGCGCGACGCCCGCGCAGGAGGACGGCGACACCGTGATGCGCGCCGTCGAGGACGTCATCGGCGAGCTGGCCGTCTCCCCTCTGTGGAGCAGGGCCGGAGCCCTCGGCATCGGCAGCGCGGGCCCGGTGGACGCCTCCGCCGGCACGGTGAGCCCGGTGAACGTGCCCGGCTGGCGCGGCTACCCCCTCGTCGAGCGGGCCGCCGAGGCCGCGGGCGGACTGCCCGTCGAGCTGATCGGCGACGGCGTCGCCATCACGGCGGCCGAGCACTGGCAGGGCGCGGCCCGGGGCCACGACAACGCGCTCTGCATGGTGGTGTCCACCGGTGTGGGCGGCGGCCTCGTCCTCGGCGGACAGCTGCACGCCGGTCCCACCGGCAACGCGGGCCACATCGGACACATCAGTGTCGACCTGGACGGCGATCCCTGCCCCTGCGGCTCCCGGGGCTGCGTCGAGCGCATCGCCAGCGGCCCGAACATCGCCCGCCGCGCCCTGGAGGGCGGCTGGCGGCCCGGTCCCGACGGTGACACCTCGGCCGCGGCTGTCGCCGAGGCGGCCCGCGCGGGTGACCCGGTGGCCGTGGCCTCCTTCGAGCGGGCCGCGCAGGCTCTCGCGGCGGGCATCGCGGCGACCGCGACCCTGGTCGAGATCGACATCGCCGTGATCGGCGGGGGAGTGGGAAAGGCGGGTGACGTGCTCTTCGCACCGCTGCGCCGCGCCCTGGCCGACTACGCGACGCTGTCCTTCGTCCAGCGGCTGACCGTGACGCCCGCGCTGATGGGCACGGACGCCGGCCTGGTCGGCGCGGCCGCGGCGGCACTCACCCGGAGGGCGGCCCACACGCCTGCGGCCCGCGTCTGAGCCGGTGGCGCATGCTTGCGGCCGGTGTCGCACCCGCACCCGGTGGCCGGTCGCACCCGTGACGCCGGGTGCCTGGCGTGCCCGGAGTCTCGGGTACACCAGGCACCAGGCCGGATGAAGGCGTCTGATCCACCCGTGACTCCCTCCGGCCTTCGTAGTTGAACCGGGCATGAAGAAGCGCAGCATGCTCGCCATCGCCTCCCTCGCCACCGGGTTCGTCGTCGCGGCGATCACCCCGTCCCATGCCCTGGGCGGGGACACCTTGAGCGATCTGAACTCCAACGACACGCTGAGCACGGTCGATCACGCGATCGGCGGCGACAACCTGGCGGTCGACGAGGACGCCCTCGGCGGCCGGAAGGGCTGAAGGACCGCCGCGCGGCCCCGGTGTCCCCACCGCGGGGGCACCGGCGTCGCGTCGCGGGCGCCCTCATCAGCGCCTGGTTTCCGTGGCAGGGTGGAGCGGGCAAGCCTCAGGGGGCCAACAGAAGAGGGGGAATCGTGATCGTCTGGATCAACGGTTCAACCTGGAAAGTCGCTGGTCAGCTGCTTTCCTGCTGGAACGCCTTGCAGCTATCTAGCCTGAGTTAGCTTTAGTTAGCTTCGCTTGGCCCTGGTGGGCAAGATCGTTCTCCCATTCGTCTCCCATGGGCAAGGAGCGAGCCCCGGCGCCAGCTGTGCTGTCCCGGAACGTTGGTGACACGCGTGCTGGGTGCTTGAACAGGTGAGGGCCTTCTGCGATCGGTGTGGACTGCGACATCCACGCCCGACCGCAGGAGGCCCTCGTGTCCCACCGCAATGCCCCACTGACGCCGACCGGCAGGTTGCGTCTGGCACGCTGCGTCGTCGAGGGCGGCCGGCCGTTGTGGCGGGCCGCAGAACGTTTCCAGGTCAGCCACACCGCCGCCGCCCGCTGGGCGAATCGGTACCGACGGCACGGCGAGGCGGCATGCAGGAACGCTCCAGCCGCCCTCACACCAGTCCGTGCCGGGCGTCTGCCGCGTCAAGCAGCAGATCGTGCGGCTGCGACGCGAGCACCGGATCGGCCCGGTGAAGCTGGCGGCTCGGTGCGGCGTCGCCGCGTCCGCGGCCCACCGCATCCTCGTCTGGCACCACCTGCCCGCCCTGGCTGCCTGCGACCGGGCCACCGGCGAGCCGGTCCGCCGCTACCGCAGCCGACCCGGCAAGCTGGTCCACATCGACGTCAAGAAACTCGGCCGCATCCCCGACGGCGGCGGCCACAAAGTTGTGGGCCGGGCCCAGGGCGCCGCAACAGGACCGGCACTGGATACGCCCCCTGCGCGGTCGAGCGGCGCCTGGCCCAGTTCTGAAGCGTCAGCCGCTCGGCCTCCGACAGCACGACAGGTTCCAGCCGGGTATCGCCCATGCCCACAGCACAGCGTGAAAGCGCGACCTGCCGCAGCCGAACACTGCAATCTGAAACCGAAGACGCCTCCCGTGGCGACCCACGACTTAGACGGTGTCCTATGTGGTGAGTTTGAGGAGTCGCTTGTAGCAGCAGGTGGCTGCGGCAAGGCCGAGAAAGGCCAGGTAGTTGCGGGGGTTGCGCTCATAGCGGTGGTTGAGCCGGCGGTAGCCGGTCAGCCAGGACATCGTC
>NZ_JBIAQF010000040.1:0-68120 GCF_042888885.1 Streptomyces sp. NPDC002742 | reverse complement strand
CATCGTCGTGAGCGGGACGGGATGGACGTTGTAGCCGTCCAGCGAGCCGTCCTCCAGCGGGTTGGCCGCGTAGCCGACCTTCTGCATCGCCCGTTCGGTGAACTCGTCCGTGTCGACGATGATCTCCGCGCCGCGTGGCACATCGGCGATGTTCGCCTTCAGCGCGGCCGGGTTCATGGCCACCAGCACGTCGGGCGCGTCGCCCGGCGTGAGGATGTCGTGGTCGGCGAAGTGCAGCTGGAACGACGAAACGCCCGGCAGGGTGCCTGCGGGCGCGCGGATCTCGGCAGGGAAGTTCGGCAGGGTCGAGAGGTCGTTGCCGAAGGACGCCGTCTGTGAGGTGAACAGATCACCTGTGAGCTGCATGCCGTCGCCCGAGTCACCCGAGAACCGGATGATGACCCGGTCGAGCCGGTCCGTCTGTTTCGTCACCTGCAAGTGCCTCTCCCTGGGGCGGAATGCGCGTGCGCGGGCATGCACCCGCAGAGCCGTCGCGCTGAACGAGGGTTGGGCGCCCGCTGTGAGACTAGGGGGATCCCCAGGGAATTTCAATGGGCGTTGAATTGTGCCGCGGAGGGCGTGTGGTGCCTCGGATCGGCGCGTTGTGCAGGCCTCGCTCAACTGTGCTGGTACCGTGCCGAAAGCCTGGTCACGTACGGGAGTTGGGGATCGTCGCAGATGAGCCCAAAGCTTTGACCTGAGAAGTCACCGCGTGTAGACTTCATGGTCGAATGAATTATTGTGCGGCTCGGCGTCACGCTGTCCCGTCGTCGCGGACACCCGTGTGGAGACCGGGCGGCAAGCACGTCCTTCGGGGGGACTCGTGATCGAGAGGAAGTGCCGCCGTGGCCGAAACTAGGGGTACACCCGGTACTCGCCAGGCCATCATGCGGTCCGCGGCGGATCTCTTCGCCGGGTTCGGCTACCGCAACACCTCCCTGCGCGCGGTCGCCGCCGACGCCGGATGCGACCCCGCCCTGATCGGACACTATTTCGCCTCCAAGGAGGCGCTCTACGACGCCGTCGTCGCCGAGACGGTGCGGCCGGCCGAGGTGTTCCGGGAAGCGATCGGGCGACGCGATCCGGACGCGGCGGAGTGGCTGCTGCGCCACGCGGTCGCCGACTGGGGTGACCCCGTGCAGCAGCGGCGCATCCTCGGGGTGCTGCGCTCCGCGCTCGATCTGCCCGCCGCCAGGGAGCGGTTCCGGCAGTCGCTGGTCCCGGAGGGGGTCGCGGAGGCGGACGAGATCAGGCTGGCACTCGTCAGCAGTCTGCTCGTCGGAGTCATGACGTCCCGTCATATCGGCTTGCTGCCGCCCGAGTTCGCCGAGGGCGGCGATCCTGCCGAGCTGGTGCGTGCGCTGGCGCCGGCGGTCGCGGCGTTTCTGGTCGCGGACCCGTCCGAATTCGCTTCTGCCGGCCCTGGGCCTGTCTCTGGCCCAGTCTCTGCCCCTGCCCCTGTCTCCGGCCTCGGCTCGGTGGCCGGGTCCGGATCCGAATCCGGTGAGCGGGTCGGGCAGTGAGTACGGCCGGGGTCATGTCGTACATGGGCCGGCCTGTGTGACGCCGGGTCGATCGCGTCACTGAGCGCCGAGGTTGCGCGGTGTGAGCGCCGCGTCCCTCGGGGGCGGACCCGGAGTCGCGGCGGCGTGCGAGGTCGATCCTGGCCCGCACTGCCCGCACTGCCCGCACTGTCCGCACTGTCCGCACTGTCCGCACTGTCCGCACTGTCCGCACTGCCCGTGCTGCCCGTGCCGATGCTGAACCATGTGCGGGGAACGCCGGGGCCTCTCGAAGCCGGCGCGACGGCCGCACGCTCCTGAGCGTCCGCCCCCGGTCCCCCAGTGGGCACGGAGGCCGGTGCGGCGGCGCGGCCCATCTCCCGGATCTCCCACCGGCTCCACCCTGCGCACGGAGCGCACGGAGCGCACGGAGCGCATGAAGCACGCGACCGCGCCCCGCTCGTGAACCTGCTCGGCGGCCGCCGGTTCAGCGGCTGTCGGCTCCAGGAGGTGCGCACCTTTGTCGGGGTGCCCGACCCGCGCCCGTCCGGGTGATCCGGAACTGCGCAGGGCATGCCTGCTGCTGACTCTCCCGTAGGTGTCGCTGCACGTCAACAGCGTTTGCTCGAAGGCGCATTGGTGATGTCGCGGCTGTCCGGAACGTGACCGTCGAGCTTGCGGTTTGGAATTCAGTACTCGTAGACTTCATTGGAGAATGAATAACTCGCGGGTGCTGTCAGCGGACGGCGTACCCAAGGAGGGAACATGGAATCGATTGACACGGGCGTGAAGGCGACAGCCCCGCCCGGTAGTTCGCCCGGCGGGGGGTTCGTCGCGAACCCCGGGCGCTGGGTGATCCTCGCCGTCACGCTGTCCGCCATCTTCATGCAGATGCTGGACACCACGATCACGATGGTTGCCCTGCCCTCGCTGCAGAGCGACCTCGGTTCGACCTTCGCCGAGATCCAGCTGGTCGTGGCGGTCTACTCGCTCGCCTTCGCGTGCGTCCTGGTGACCGGTGGCAGGCTCGGCGACATCCACGGCCGCCGTAAGATCTTCCTGATCGGCATGCTGGGCTTCACCCTCGCCTCGGCGCTGTGCGGTGCGGCACCGAGTTCGACCTTCCTGATCGGCGCCCGGGTGCTCCAGGGCATGTGCTCCGGGCTGATGTTCCCGCAGGTGCTGTCGATCATCCAGGTCACCTTCTCGGCGAAGGAGCGCCCCAAGGCTCTCGCGATGTACGGGGCTTCGATCGGCCTCGGCACGGTGCTGGGACCGGTGCTCGGCGGCTGGCTCATCCAGCTCGACATCCTGGACACCGACTGGCGCGCGATCTTCTACGTCAACCTGCCGGTGGGTCTGGTCGCCCTGCTCCTCGGCCTGGCCAAGATCCCGGAGTCCTCGGGGGACGGCGCCCGGCGTCTCGACGTGACGGGGGCGCTCATCCTCAGCACGGGGCTCTTCAGCCTGATTCTGCCGCTGGTCATCGGGCGTGAACACGACTGGCCCGGCTGGAGCCTGGTACTGCTGGTGCTGAGCCCCCTCGTGCTGGCCGGGTTCTTCGTGTACGAGAGCAGACTGTCGAAGCTGGCGGACAGGTCACCGCTGGTGCCGAGCGGGCTGTTCAAGGAACGGTCGTTCACCGTCGGTCTCGTGATCAGCGTGGTGTTCTTCGCCGGAATCCCGTCGTTCTTCATGGTCTTCTTCATGAGTCTGCAGATCGGCTTCGGTTACACCCCGATCTCCGCCGGTTTCGTCAGCCTCGGCTTCGCCGTGCTCATCGCGGTCGGGTCCGCCCGTTCGGCGGCTGTGGTCAAGAGGCTCGGCACCAAGACCCTCGCGGTCGGTACGGGGCTGCTGCTCGTCGGCATGTCAGGTGTGATCGGCACCCTGCACTGGGCTGGATCGGACCTGCACGGCTACCAGCTGATCCCCTCGCTCATGGTCGCGGGCCTCGGCGGCGGGTTCTTCCTCGCTCCGTGCACCGGGATCATCCTGGCGGGCATCCGCTCCCGCGAGGCCGGTTCGGCGTCGGGCATGCTCGCCACCGTGCAGCAGGTCGGCATCGCCATCGGCATCGCGATCGCGGGCATCCTGTTCTACGGGCTGCTCGGCTCGAACGCCGACGCGGCCAGCCGGACGGCGCTGCCGGTACTGCGCGGCGACCTCGCCGCGGCCGGCCTCTCCGACGCACAGCAGTCGCAGGTCACCAAGGGCTTCCAGACCTGCTTCCACGACAAGATGAACCAGAAGGATCTGACCGCCACACCGGCGAGCTGCGCGGCCATCCAGAAGCAGATGGCCGATGCGCCGGTGCCGGCGGAGACCAGGGCGAAGGTGCAGGCCGCGGTGCTCGGCACGGCCGTGCCCGAGGCGCGCAGGACCAACTTCGGGGACAGCTTCGAGCAGGTCGTGTACTGGCAGATCGGCTGCTTCGGCCTGTCCTGCCTGCTGGTCCTCGCCCTTCCGAAGATCCGCCCCGAGGACGTCACGGACGTGCCCGGAGGCGCCTGACCGGCAGGCCGGACACCGCGACGGCGCCGGCCGCGCGAGCGAGGGTCGCTGCGTCGCTCGCCGGGGCCGCTCTCCGCTGACAGCACCGTGTGCGGGGTCGGGGAAGGCCGGCACGAAACCACCGACAGGGCGCTCGCCGGGCGGAACGTCGTTCCGGCATGGGCGCGTCGACGGTGTGACGGTGCGTCATGCCGACACGTGAACGCCGGGTCGGTGGCGCGCGCCGACGGAACAAGGACCGGGGCGCTCCCCGCCCCGGTCCTCCCCGCGTCCTTCGGCGGCGCGCGGTGATGCGGCGAGGGCCGCTGCCCGCAGGGCCTCCTGCTCCCCGCTTACCGAGCATGTGTGACTGCCCGGCCCCGCTCCCCCTCGCGATGAAGGGACGAACCGTGTTCTCGGTTCTCACGCTCGGTGCGGCCTCCGCTCTGGCCTATGCCGGTGCGGCCGTCGCGCAGCGGGCCGTGGCGTCGACGGTGCGTGAACGGGGGAGCCGCGGGGTGCTGCGGGGAGCGACCTGGTGGGTCTCGCTGCTGCTCAACCTGCTGGGCGCGGCGCTGCACACGGTGGCGCTGCGGTTCGGCTCGCTCGTCACGGTCCAGATGCTCGGTGTGCTGACCCTGGTGGCGGCTCCCCTGCTGTCCGCCGCCGTGCTGCGAAGCCGCGTGACCGCCGCGCAGTGCTCCGGCATCGCCTGTGCCGTGGCGGGTGTGGCGGGGCTGCTCTTCCTGACGCGGTCCGCGGAGGCGGGCCGGACGCTGGCTCCCTCTCAGACGGCCGGTGTGGTCGGCCTGACCGCAGGGCTGCTCGCGGTCGCGACGGCGGTGGCCGTCACCGCCCGGCGGACGATGACGGCCAGCCTGTGGTACGCGGTCGCCGCCGGAGTCGCCTTCGGGGCGGCCTCGGCGCTGACGCAGACCGCGGTCCTGGAGCTGATGCGTGACGGTGGGCCACGACTGCCGTTCTCGGCGGTCCTCCTGGCCATCGGCGTGGTCTGTCTGGCCCTGACGGGTCTGGGCCTGTGCCAACTCGCCTACCGTGGCGGCCTGGAGGCCCCGCTCGCCACGATGACCCTGGTGAATCCGGTGTTCGCCGCGGTCATCGGTGTCGTCGTCCTCGGTGACCGTTGTGCCGGCGGAGTCCCCGGTGTCCTGGCCGGTGCGGCAGCCGCGGCCACTGCCGGGCGGGGAGTCTTCGTACTGGCGCACACGCTCCGGACCGACCGGGGCCGACCACTTTCGGACAGGCGAGAGGCGGTTCCCCGGGCAGGCCGGTCCGGGACGGAGCGGTCCTCAGCCCTCGGCGAGCCGGTCGAAATGGACCTGGACGGCGGGCACGAACCACTCGATGAGTTCCTCGAAGTCGAGTGAGGCCAGTGGTTCCATCCGCAGGACGTAACGCAGCATCACCAGGCCCGCGAGCTGGGCGGACACCAGTGACGCGAAGGCCGGGACACGGTCGCTCTCCCCGGGAGCGATCCGCCGTACGCAGGCGGCGAAGCTGTCCTCGATCCGGTCCCGGAAGTTCTTGGAGGTCGCCTCGTCCGAGAGGCTCGTCCGGTAGACGGCGATCAGCGCGGGCCGGGTCGACTCGTCCTCCCAGAAGGACAGGAAGGTGCGGGCGATCTGTTCGCCGCGGCGCTCCGGGGCCGCTTCGGGGTCCGAGTCGGTCAACGAGTCGAAGAGGGACGACACGTCGATACGGGACGAGACCGCGTCCTGGAACACGCCTTCCTTGTTGCTGAAGAAGTGGTGGATGAGCGCCGGGTCGACCTGGGCCTGCTGGGCGATGCCGCGCATGGTGGTGCCCGAGTAGCCCTTGGCCGCGAAGAGTTCGAGCGCGGCCGTGAGGATCTGTTCCTTGGTACTGCTCTGGCCCGGTCGCCGGCCGCCACCGCGCGAGGGCGCCGGGCGACCGAGGGCGGCGACGCCCGGCTGTGCGTCCGCGGGCGAAGCACAGGGGATCCCGTTTCCGGTACTCACCAGTCCCCCTTCGGGTATTAATTCATTCTTACAGGAAATCGACCATATCAGCATTCCACATGGGAAGACTCCCCGGTAGGGAGCATCGCGGCAGTCAGGGGTGGTGTCGAGGCCCCGTCGCGAACCGGCGTACGAGGTGGCCGGATTCGATCAGCCACGCCGATGCCGTAGCCCCCCGCGCGACAACGAACCGCCGCCCCGGAGCCCGTGTGGGCGGGCTTCGGGGCGGCGGTTCCCGCGGCCGGATCCTCGCGAGTTCCTGTGGGCCCGCTGTCCGTCGTGGCCTACCGTTCGATGTCGGGCAGGACGGTGGCTCCCGGAGTGAGGACCCGCCGAACCATGTACGGCGCCCTGAGCTTGGCCCAGAGCAGTACCTTGACCCGTTTCAGCGGCGTGAAGTTGTAGTAGCGGTCGCCCGGATCGCCGAAGGCGAAGAGCGGCGGGACGAACGACGCCTTCTGCAACTGGCCGAAAATTCGCCCCGCGGCGGCACCCGGTGCCAGCCGGTTGTCGGCCACCTGCCGCGCCACTTGGTCGAGGTCGTCGAACAGTGCGACGAACCCGGGGTAGACCGGGAACCACAGCCCCCCTCCCCGGTAGCGTTCCAGCTCCCGCCACTGGTCCGGTCGTCCGGGCGAGGCGAGGGCGTCGTTGCGCGCCCGCTTGAGGGACAGGGCGGCGAACATGGAGTGCAGCAGCCAGACCCGGCAGAACGCGTTCCAGAGCCTGAAGTCTGTGGTCGCCGTCAACGCCGTACGCAGCAGCCGGTCCCCGTGCTCGATCAGCGAGGCCTGGAACGCTTCGAGGGGCCGGAACCGCTCCACCGACCAGTCCCCGCTGCGCGCGGCCGAGATGAGACGCGCGGCGGCCTCGTGGACCAGCTCCGCGGTCAGCGTGACATCGCGGGAGAGCGTGAAGTCGCAGCGTACGGCGGAGCGTTCGAGGACGACGAAGCCGTCGCCCGCGGCGGCGTTGGCGCCGTACTGCCACGGCTCCGAGCCCGTCCACGGGCGGACGGCGGTCGCCTCGGCGAACTGCCACCGCAGATCGGGGAACTGCCGGATCAGCTGCTGGAAGTCCTCCTCGGGCGAGGCCGACGTCTGCGGCCAGAGCTTGGGGTCCAGACTCACCGACACGCTCGTCAGCGACGTATCGCCGGTGCGCCGGTCGCCGAACGGGACCAGCTGGATCCATCCGCCGGGGAAGACCACCTGTGTCGTGCCCCCCGTCCACGGGGTGCCGCCCTTGCCGGGGTCCACCCGTTGCTCCAGCGGACGTACGCCTCGCAGATGCGCGGTGAGCACCCGCGAGGAGTGCCGCAGCGGGCGCAGCGCCGGGCCGGGGCCGAGGCGACCCAGCATCGGCGCGCCGGGCCCCGACATGTCGACCACGAACGCCGCCCCGACGCTGCTCCCGTCGGCCAGCTCGACGGTGAAACCGCCCGCCGTGCCGCGCACTTCGGTGAAGACCGGACGGCCCGACGGCACCTTGGCGCCGTATCCCGCCGCGGTCCGGTGCACCCACGCGTCGACGTCGGGCCGGTACAGATGGGACTCGCCGTGTTCGCTGGGCACGTTGAACTGCACCACGTGGTGCGGTCGTACGCGGGCGCCAGGACGCGCGTACACGAAGCCGATGCTCGACTTGATGCCCGAGGTGGAGCGGACTTCGGCCGGCAGTTCGCCGAAGTGCCCGAGCGCGGACAGCTCGGGTACGTCGTAGCGGCGCGCGAGCAGTTCGAAGATCTCCGCCGTGTAGGGGACCGTCGTCTCGCCCGACGGCGTGGTGGCATCGTGCGGTGAGTCCACCAGCACCACGTCGACCCCGGACCGGGCCAGGATCGCGGCGAGCATGCCGCCTCCGAGGTGCGCGCCGAGCACGGCGACCGCGTGCCGCGCCGGGCCGGCCGGCCGTGCCGGAACCGACGCCGGCGCTGTGGGCGGGCCGGGTTCGGCCGCCGGCTCGTACGGCAGAGCCGACTCGGCCGCCGCCACCGACTCGGCGCCCTCCGCCCAGTCCGGGCCGGGGCCCCCGGCGGATCGTGCGGTGGATGGTCGTTCCACGGGCTGTTTCCTGGGCATCGGCCCGTCCCCTCTCATGAGTGCCTGCGGAAGCGGGAACGGAGGAAGCCGCCGAGCGCGCCGGCCACCACGGGGCCGGTGTCCGCGGACGCCGAACCGCGCTTGGCCCAGTACATGGTGCGGATCATGCGGGCCGGATCGGGGTTGTAGAAGCGGTTCGCCGGGTCGTGCAGACCGAACGGCGGCGGCGCGTAACCGTCGTCCTGCAACAGGTCGAACAGCTCGCCGGTGGCCCGGTCCGACGTCATCAGGCCCGCCTCGACGTCCCGGCAGGCGGCCCAGGCGGCATCGGTGATCTTGTTGAAGCCGACACTCGCGGGGAAGAGCGCGCCAGGGTGCGGCTGCGCCTCCAGCTCCCGCCAGACCATGGGGTCCTTCGACCGCTCGAAGCGGACCAGGGCGTCCTGCGCGTTGAGGGTGCCGAGCACCGTGCCCAGCGCCCACATGCGAAACGTCGCGTTCCACATGCCGTAGTCGCGGAAGGACGTGAAGGAGGACGCCACCACCTCGTCGTGCGCGCGGACGAGACCCCGCTGGAGCGTCTCGACGTGCCTGAACCGCTCGGCCGAGAAGTCGTCGTCCTTCGCGGCCTCGATCAGCCGCCAGGCCAGCGAGTTGACCACGTCGGTGGTGTTGGTCAGGCCGCGCGAGTACAGCGCGTCCACGAAGTCCGCGGCGTGCGAGGTCAGACAGAACCGGTCGCCGACGACCTGGTGCGACGAGTACTGCAGCCGCCCGGTGGACACCCACGGCCGGGCCGCCCTCGCGTGCTCGAACTGCGGGGCGACGTCCGGGAACCGCTCCAGGAACTGCGCGAACTCCTGCTCCGGCGGCAGATCCGTCTTCGGGTGCTTGCGCGGGTCCAGCGTCAGGCCGACGCTGCACAGCCGGTTGGTGGCGCCGCGGTGGTTGTCGAACGGGATGACCCACACCCAGCCGCCGTCGAAGACGTGGTGCAGCGTGCCCTGGTGCCAGGGACTCGGGTTGCCGTGCTTCCGGCCGGCCGGGCAGTCGTCGTACGGCCGTACCCCGATCATGTGGGTGAAGAGGGTCCGCGAGTGGGTGCGCTGCTGCGGCACCTCGTCGCGCAGCGAGAACTTCCGGGCCAGCGGTGAGTTGTGGCCGCCCGCGTCGACGACGTACCGGGCACGGACCGCGGGTCCGTTCTCCACGGCGAGCGTGACCCCGGAGCCGTCCACCTCGACATCCGACACGCGTGTGTTGAGCCGCGGCACCGCGCCGTAGCGCACCGCGACGTTGAACATGTACGAGTCGACGTCCTGGCGGAACATGTGCGACTCGGTGGACAGCGCCACCGGGATCACGAACTGGTTGATCTCGCTGGGGACCTGGGCCTCGCCCTCGCGGTGGTACACGAAGCCGAAGTTGCGCTTCTGGCCCGAGTTCGAGGACACCTTGGTGCGCATCGTGGAGAAGTGGCTCAGATGCGCGATCTCCGGCACCCGGTAGCGCGCGGCGAGGATGCGCAGCATCACCGACGTGTACGGGATGGTGGACTCGCCCACCGCGAAGCGCGGGTGGGTGCCGGCGTCGATGAGGACCGTCTTCACCCCGTTGCGGCTCAGGATGGCCGCGAGGACGGAGCCGGCGATGCCGGCACCCAGGATGGCGACGTCATGGACGGCCTTGTCGGGCGAACCGGACGCGGGCGGCAGTTGCATGATGCTCGTTCCTCCAGAGGTCGGGGCGGGGTGCTGGTGCTGGGGCCCGCGCAGTGGGGCGCCGTCCGACGCGCGAGCACGGGCCCGGTCTGTCAGGCCTGGTCCGCCGGCCGCTCGGGGCCGGGCGCGGCGGTGGCCGCCGGGTACCTCTCCTCGATCAGCCCGTGGAGGAAGGAGCCCCAGTGGATGCCGGGGCAGGCGAAGAAGTCACGGCTGTTGACCGCCAGGCCCAGATCGTTGCGGCAGCGGCTGATCAGCTCCATCACCATCAGGCTGTCCAGGCCCATGTCCGCGAGCCGGGTGTCCTCGGTGAGCGTGTCCAGCTCCATGCGAAGGATCCCGGAGAGCTGCACACGGACGTACTCGTTCAGCTCGGCGAGGCGCTCGGTGCGGCCGAGGCCGATCAACCGGGCTGTCAGCGGCACCGGTTCGGATCCGCCGGCCCGGGCAGCGGCCGGAGCGCTGCGGATCTCGCTGAGGATGGGCCGTTCCCGCCGCGCCTCCATCAGGTCACGGAACAGCGTCCAGTCCGCCGAGCACACGGTGCGGTGCGCGACCCCCTCCGCCACGGCCTCGCCGAGTAGTTCGAGAGCGTGCTCGGGATTGAGCTGGTGCAGTCCGATGGAGCGCAGGAACGCCATCACCGAGTCGTCCGCGAGCCCCGACCGGGCGGCCCACGGTCCCCAGCTGACGGTCGTGGCGCACAGTCCCTGCCTATGCCGGTAGTAGGCGAAGGAATCCAGGAAGGCGTTCGCCGCCGAGTAGCCCGCCAGGTGCTGGGAGCCCCACACCGAGGCGATCGAGGAGAAGGAGACGAACAGGTCCAGGTCCTGGTCGATCGTGGCGTTGTGCAGTGCCCAGGTGCCGTCGACCTTCGCGTGCAGGCAGCGGTCGTACGTCGCCGGGTCGCTCTCCCGCAGGAACTGCGGCTCGGACAGGCCCGCGGCGTGCACGACTCCACGCAACGGCCTTCCCGAAAGGCCCAGTTGGTCGGTCAGGGAACGAAGCGCCGTCTCGTCGGCGGCGTCCAGGGCCACCACCCGGACATCGGCCCCCTGGGCCTCGATCCGGCGGACGCCGGCGATCCTGGCGGCGGTGGTGTCGTCGTGGTGCGGGTCGTCCCACGTCGAGCGGTGCGGCAGTCCCGACCGGCCGGCCAGGACGACGGTGCCCGCGCCGTGGTCGGCGAGCCACTCGCCGAGCAGCAGGCCGAGACTGCCCAGACCGCCGGTGACGAGATAGCTGCCGAGGTCGCTCAGCCGCGGTGCCGTCCGCCCGGTGTGCTCGTCGCCCGTGGCGGCCGCCACCAGCCGGGGCACCAGGACGGTGCCGCCGCGCCGGGCCGTGAGGTCCTCGGCGCCCCGGGTCGCGAGGAGAGCGGCGATCAGTTCCGCCTCGTCCGCCTCACCCGCCGGATCGAGATCGAGAAGGCCGCCCCACAACTCCGGCTGCTCCAGCGCGGCCACCTTGCCGAGGCCCCACAGCGGGGCCGCGGGCAGGCAGATCTCCCGCTGCTCGGGGCCGGTCCACTGGGCCCCGCGGGTCACCACCCAGAGCTGGGTGGCGGCCTCCTCGACGGCCAGCCGGCGGGCGGCGGCCAGGAACACGTGCTCCGCCTCGGCCCTCGCCTGCCCGACGGACTCGGCGTCATAGCCGGCCACCGGCAGGTCCAGAGCGCTGAGCAGCACCAGATGCCCGTACGGGCGCCCCTCTTCGAGGGCTTCGAGGACGGCCTCCGGCGACGGCTCGGCCACGCTCACCAACGCCCCGCGCAACGTCAGCCGCTCGGTGACCGACCCCAGCAGACCCGTGTCCGTACCGGTCGTCGCGCCGCCCGAGCCGACCAGCAGCACCCGCTCGCCGGTCAGGCTCCGCTCTTCGAACGCCTCCGGGCCGGCGGGCCGCCAGACCTGCTCCCACACGGTCTCCTCCCGCGCGCTGCGCGGAACCTCCTGCGCGACGGGCGTCGAGGACCGCAGGTGGACGTCACGCATCATGATCAGGACACTGCCGTCGGAGCCCAGGATCTCCAGGCCGCCGCGCAGCTCGCCGTCCTCCTCGGCCGGGTCCAGCCAGCCGTGGACATAACGGCGGCTCCCCTCGGGCACCGCCCTGGGCACCGGGGTCCCGGCGGCTTCCGGAGCCTTCTCGGACTGCCGGAGCAGCCCGAGCGTCAGGTCGAGCAGAGCGCCCCGGGGCAGGTCCTCGGCGGCGCGGTTGACCTCGGCGAGCACCTCGCCGGGCCCCTGGTAGACCTTGTCGAGAACCGGCTCGGCCCAGCCGGGCACCGTGAGGTCGGCGGGATCGACGGGCAGGCACCGGGCACGTACGGCCTCCAGGTCGCCGCCCGCGTGCCGGGTCTCCGCGGGACGCCGCACCAGGACACCACGGGCGTGCAGCCGCCAGCTGCCGCTCTCGACGGAGTCCACGCCCTGCCGGGAGAAGCACAGGAACAGGGAGCGGCCCTCGTCCTCCTGCGGGAGGACGTAGACCCGTATTCGGGCCGGCCGGTGTTCGGGATCGAGGAGCAGCGGCTCGCCCACCACGAAACGGTCCACGAGCCGCGGCTGTGCGCCGGGCAGCTTCGCGGCACCCGCGAGCGCCCAGTGGCAGAAGCCGCCCGCCGACACGGACCGGCGGCCGTCCGGGCCGGTGTGCACGAACACCTCGGACAGGTCCTCCAGCCGGGGCGAGAACGTCGGTGCCCCGGACAGCAGATGGCCCTCGAAAAGCGTTCCTGGGGCGTCGTCCGCGGTGAACTCCGGGGTGCCGCCCCGGGCGTCGTCGTTGAACCAGTACCGCTCCCGCTGCCACGGGTAGCTGGGCAGGGAGGTGCGGCGCGGCCTCTCGTCGCGGTGCACGGCGTTCCAGTCGACGGGCACGCCGCGGTGGTGCAGCGCGCCCAGGGCCTGGCCCACGATGTGCGCGTCCTCGCGGTCGCGGCGCAGCGAAGGGATCCAGCCGACCCCGTCCTCGGGCAGGCAGCGGGCGCCGAGACCGAGGAGCACGGGCGCCGGGCCGATCTCCAGGAACGTCCGGCAGCCCGTCTCGTACAGCGCGGTGACGCCCGCGTGGAAGCGCACCGGTGCGAGCACGTGCTCGCACCAGTAGGCGGGTCGCAGCTGTTCGGGTCCCCACGCGCGCCCGGTGACGTTGGAGATGATCGGGTACTTCGGATGATGGAACGTCAAGGTCTCGGTGACCTTGCGGAATTCGTCGGTCATCGGGGCCATCAGCGGCGAGTGGAAGGCGTGCGAGACGACGAGCCTGCGGTGTTTGACACCGCGCCCGGCGAGGACGTCGACGACCCGGGAGATCTCGTCCTCGGGGCCCGAAAGGACCACGTCCGTCGGCCCGTTGACCGCCGCCACGGCGACCCGCGGCACCGGGCCGGCGTCGGCGATGGCCTCGCGCACGGTCTCCTCGTCGCAGACCGCGGTCTCCATCACCCCGCCCTCGGGCAGGGCCTCCATGAGCCGCGCGCGGGCCGTGACCAGTCGAGCGGCGTCGTCGAGCGAGTGCACCCCCGCGACGCACGCCGCGGTGATCTCGCCCAGGCTGTGTCCGATCAGCGCGGTGGGACGGATGCCCCAGGACTCCCACATCCTCGCCAGCGCGTACTCCACGGCGAACAGGGCGGGCTGTGTGAAGCCCGTGCGGTTGATCCGTTCGCCGTCGGACAGGACGGGGCCCAGCGGCTCGTCCAGGTGCCGGTCGAGCGCCTCCACCACCTGTGCGAGGGCGTTCGCGAAGACCGGCTCGGTGTCGGCGAGGGAGGCGGCCATCCCGGCGTACTGCGAACCCTGGCCGGTGAACAGCCAGCCCAGTCTGCGTGCCTTCGCGCCCGCCGGACCCTGCGCGGTGACCTGGTCGGCCCGCTCGCCGGCGGCGAACGCGGCCAGACCGGCCGCGAGTTGCTCAGCGTCGCCGGTCACGCTGAGCCCGTGCTTCATCCGGGCCCGGCCGATGTGCGACGAGTAGCAGACGTCCGACAGGGTGCGCGGGTCCGCCTCCCGCACCCGCCGCTCGTACGCGCTCGCCATCGCGCGCAGCGCCTCGGGGCTGTTGGCGCTGAGGGTGAGCAGTCCGACCCGGCGCGGAGCGCCCTCGCGGGGAGCGGGCTGCGGTGCCTCGGCGAGCACCGTGTGGGCGTTGGTGCCGCTGGCGCCGAAACTGCTCACCCCGGCGATGCGCGGGCCGTCCGGCCACGCGGTCTCGTCGCGGGTGACCTTCAGGTTGATGGCGTCCCAGGGAACCTGGGGGTTGGGGTTGTCCAGGTGCAGATGGCGGGGGAGCGTGTCGTGCTGGAGGGCGAGGACGACCTTCAGCAGGCCCGCCGCACCGGCGGCCGGCTCCAGGTGGCCGATGTTGGTCTTCACCGAGCCGACCAGCAGCGGCCGTTCGGCCGGACGCCCGGCGCTCGTGACCGCGTCGAGCGCCTTGAGTTCGATCGGGTCGCCCAGCTGTGTGCCGGTGCCGTGCGCCTCGACGTAGGTGAGGTCGGCGGGGGAGACCCCGGCGTCCTTGAGCGCGGAGGTGATGACGTTCTGCTGCGCCGCGGGGTTCGGCACGGTCAGACCGCTGCTGCGTCCGTCGTGCTCGGTCGCCACACCGCGCACCACCGCGAGAACCCGGTCCCCTGCGGCCTCGGCCTCGCTCAGCCGCTTCAGCACGAACAGGGCGCCGCCCTCGCCGCGGGCGTAGCCGTCCGCGGAGGCGTCGAACGTCTTGCAGCGCCCGTCGGGTGACAGTGCCCGCAACTTGCTGACCAGCACGAAACCGTACGGCGACAGCATCAGGTTCACACCGCCGACCAGGGCCGTGTCGCAGGCGCCGGACCGCAGCGACAGGACAGCCTGCTCCAGTGCCACCAGCGACGAGGAGCACGCCGTGTCGATGACCATGCTGGGGCCCTGGAACCCGAAGGTGTACGAGATGCGGCCGGCCAGGAAGCTGGGCTCCCCGATCAGCTGATAGGCGTCGACGTCGGCCATCGCCCCCTTCTGCTGCCGCATCCGGACGTAGTCACTCGTACTGGCACCGAGGAAGACACCGACGCGGCTGCCCTCCAGTTCGCTCGGCGGCAGGCAGGCGTTCTCCATGGCCTCCCAGGCCAGTTCGAGGACGAGGCGCTGTTGCGGGTCCATACCCGCCGCCTCACGCGGCGAGATACCGAAGACGGTCGGGTCGAAGGCGTCCACCGGCCCGTCGAGGAAGTTCCCCGACAGGGTGTACGCGGTGCCCGGGTGGTCAGGATCGGGGTTGTAGAAACCCGCGACGGAGTGGCGTTCCTCGGGGAACCGCGACGTGGAGTCGCGGCCGTCGGCCAGGGACTGCCAGAACTCCTCGGGCGTGCCGCCGCCCGGCAGCCGGCAGGAGAGACCGATCACCGCCAGTGGCTGTGGCCGGGAGAGCTCCTGGACCCGCGCGCGCAGGCTGCGGATGGTGCCGAGGGAGTCCTTGAGCCGGCCGCGGAGGACGTCCTGGCTCGGCTGCTCGGCGTGGCTCTTCGTCATGAGTTCTCCTCAAATCCCAGCGTCTGTGAGCCGGAGATCTCCGCCTCCAACTGGCGTAGCAGTTCGTCGTCGTCGAGGTCGTCCAGGCCGTCGGAGGGCTCGCTCCCGGCCTCGTCGGGTTCGGCCCGGCCCGCGGTGGCGCCCTCGGCACCGGCGGCCGGATGGCCGAGCCGCTCCAGCAGATGGGTGCCGAGTGCCAGCGCGGTCGGGTACTCGAAGGCGACCGTCGAGGACAGTTCGGTCTCCAGCTCCCGGGACAGCCGCAGCCGCAGCGTCAGCGACATCACCGAGTCCATCCCGAGCTCGAAGAAGCCCTGGTCGGACCGGAGTTCGTCCTCCGGCAGCCCGAGCACCGCGGCTACCTGCCCGCACACCCAGTCGAGCATCCGGTCCCGGCGCTGCACGGGGTCCAGACCGCGCAGCCCGGCCACGAACTCGGTCCCGCCGGTCTGCTTCGCAGCCCCGAGCACGGTGCGGAACAGCGACCGGTGCGGCGCTTCGGCGAGCGCACTGCCGAACAGCTCCCAGTCCACGTCGGCCACACACGTGTGCACCGTGTGGTCCCGGGCGAGCAGGTCGAGCGCGGTGACCAGGTCCCGCTCCCGCAGCGGAGTGACCCCGCTCGACTTCAGCAGTAAAGTCGTTCGTTCGTCGAGGAGTTGACTGCCCTTGAGCGGCATCAGCTCCACGTGCGTGACCGGCAGACCGCTCGCCTTGCGCCGTGCGGCCAGCGCCCGCAGCGACCAGTCGGACGGCGCCGCGGCGCCCGTGACCGCGCCGCCCCAGGTGCCCGGCACCGAACCCAGCAGGACGAAGAGGCGCACCGGGTCCTTGGCGGTCAGCCGGTGCAGCAACTCGGCCGTCCCGGCACGGTTCCACTCGGCACGCAGCGCGCTCTCGGTGGTCTCCTCCAGCGGCGTGGCCAGCTCCGGAGCCGCCGCGCACACCACCCCGGCGATCCCGGTGTCCGCACGCAACCGCTCGACCAGGGTGGTCAGTTCTTCCCGGGAACCCTCGGTGCGTACGATCCTGATCTCGGCGCCCGCGGCACGCCACCGGGCGATCCTGTCCTCGACGGGCAGTCGTTCGGCCCGAGCCGCTTCCGTGTCGGCGAGGACGATCCGCCGGGCACCCGCGCCGACGAGCCAGTCCACCACGGGCGGCGCCAGGGCTCCGCCCGCGCCGGTCACCAGGTGCCAGCGTTCGGCGGACATCGGCTGTCGAGCGGACCGTTCCGGCACCTCGGCCCGCACCAGCGAACCGACCTGGACCGAGGAGTGCTCCACACGAATGTGCTCGTCGCCCGGCGGGCACAGCAGCCGGGTCACCAGGGCGCGCAGCTCCTCCGCGCTGCCCCGGCCGAGGTCGACGTGGCCGCCCCAGGCCTCGGGACGGGTCATGGCCAGGGTGCGGCCGAGCCCGGCGTGGGCCCCCTGGTTGCCGTCGGGGAACCCCTCGTGGCCGGCGGGCAGCAGCGCGTACCGGGTGACCAGCCACAACCGGGGCGGGGTACCGCCCGCATCGGCCAGCGCGGCGGTCAGCGCTGTGGTGACCCGCCACCCCGCGGGCCGCGAGTCCAGATCCTCCAGGGGCCACAGGTCGCAGATCCCGGTGGTCGCCTCGTTGGCGTGCACCGCCAGCAGCGTCTCCCACGCGGCCCGGTCGGCCGGGTCGAGGACAAGTCCTTCCGCGCCCGGTACGTCCGTCGAGCGCACCCGGCGCACCTCGCAGCCCGCCGCACGCAGCCCCGCGGCCACGGTGCCCGCCAGATGCTCGGTGTCACCGCACACCAGCCAGCGCGTCGCGGGCGCTGCCTGCGCGCCGTCCCGGCCGGCCGGCGGCCGGGACGCGGGATGCCAGACCATCCGGTAGAGCAGACCCGCGAGCCGGTCCCGGTCCTCGTCGGCCGCGGCCGGACCGGGGTCCGCGGCGAGCCGCAGCCCGGTCAGCTCCAGCACGGGCCGCCCGGCCGCGTCGAGTACGGTCACGTCCGCCTCCGGCCGGCCGTCCGCCGCCGTGCGCACCGGACCGCGCAGCACCCGCACGGTGCCTTCCAGCGCGGCCCTGACCCGGATCGAAGCGATGACCGAGGGGAGCGGTTCGGTGTCCGCCGTCCTGTCCCCGGCGCCCGCGCCGTCCGCTACCAAGCGCAGTGCGAGGCGCAGCAGTTCGGCGGGCATCCGGTTGCGCGAGGTCCCGTCGGGCAGCTCCACGGTGACGTCGGCGGCGCCTGGGCCGCTGCCGGCCGAGCGCACCCCGAGTCCTGGGAGGCGGTCGGCCAGTGTGGCCCGGAGGGGCTCGTCGTCTGCCAGGGGGACGGGGCAGGCCGCGTCACAGGCGGGCCGCGGCGCGGCGTCGGTCGACGCGCTCAGCGCGGCCTGGGCGCCGTCCCCGGCGAGCGGGCGCAGCACGATCGTGCCCTGCCGGGTGTCCACCACGGCCTGGAGTTCCGCCCGCCCCTCGCCGTCGGCGTGGGGCGCGATGCCGAACCGCACGTCGTCGAGGGAGGGTGTGGGCGAGCCGGTCGCCGCCGCCCCGGCGAGGGCGGCCTCCAGGAGCGCGGACGCCGACACCGTCGTACGGGAACCGGAGCCGCTGACCTGCCAGGGGCTGCGGGTGCCGTCGACCGTCACCGGGAACAGCGCCGTCCACGCGGCCGTCGTCGGCCGCACCGGGGCACCGACGAGGACGCCCGAATCGGCGGCCCGGTCCACAGGAGTGTCCGGCAGCCAGTGCTCCTTGCGCTGCCACGGATAGCCGGGCAGGTCCACCACGCGTCGGCCCCGGCCGGCGAACGCCGCCCAGTCGACCGGGACACCCTGCGCGTGCAGGGTGCCGAGCCCGGTGAGCAGGCTGCTCACCTCGTCCTCGTCACGGATCAGTGAGGGCAGCACCAGCGGACGCCGCACCCCGGCGGCCCGCAGGGACTCCTCGATCCCCGAGACCAGCACCGGGTGCGGGGACACCTCGACGAACACCCGGTCCTGCGGGTCCTCGACCGCGCTCACCGCGTCCTGGAAGAGCACCGTGTCGCGCAGGTTGCGGCCCCAGTACTCGGCGGTCAGCGCGGAGCCCGCGATCTCGCCGCCCTCCACGGAGGAGTAGAGCGGGATCCGCGCCTCGACGGGCACCAGGTGCCCGAGGCCGGACACCAACCGCTCGCGCAGCGGTTCCATCAGCGGAGAGTGCGGTGCGACCGGCACCTTGACCCGGCGGACAAAGACGTTCGCCTCGGTCAGCTCCTGGGTCAGCTCCTCCAGGGCGGCCACGTCACCGGCGACGACCGTGCTGCGCGGCCCGTTGATCGTCGCGATGCCCAGCGTGTCCTCGTACAGCACCAGATACGGCGCGAGTTCCTCGCGCGGCAGCCCGACGACGATCGAACCGCCGGTACCGACCAGGGTGTCCAGCAGCCGCGAACGCAGGCACAGGATCTCCGCGGCCTGCGCGAGGGTCAGCGCCCCGGCGGCCCAGGCGGCGGTGACCTCGCCCATGCTGTGCCCGACCACGGCCTGCGGCACCACACCCCAGCTGCGCCACAGTTCGACCAGCCCGACCTGCACGGTGAAGATCAGCTCCTGCGGGATGCCGTCGTCGAACGGCCGGCTGTCCGGATCACCGCGCAGCGAGGCCAGCGGGGACCAGCCGATCCATTTGCGCATCTCCTTCTCGCAGGCCAGTACGGCGTCCCGGAACACCGTTTCGCTCTGCAGGAGTTCACGCCCCATCCCCGCCCACTGGGAGCCGAAGCCGGAGAAGACGAACACGCAGGAGCGGTCCTGTTCGGCGGTCCCGGTGACGACGTGCGGGCTCTCCTCGCCTCTGGCCAGGGCACGCAGGGCGGAGCGGACGCCGACGACGTCCCGGCCCACGACGACGGCCCGGTGATCGAGGTGGCTGCGGCGCGCGGACGCCGTGTACGCCAGGTCGGCGAGGCTGTTCGCGTCGCCCTGCTCCAGCAGTGCCAGGTACTGCCGGGCGGCGGCGGGCAGTGCCGGTTCCTGGGCGGCGGACAGGGGGAGCGCGAACCGCGCCGGGGGTTCCCCGCCCGTCCCTCCGGGGGCAGGGGCCTCGGCCACCAGGATGTGCGCGTTGGTGCCGGTGAAGCCGAAGGAGCTGACGCCCGCGATCCGCCGCCGCCCGTCCTCGGGCCACCGCTCGGCGCCCACGGCGAGCGCCAGCCCCAGCCCTTCCCAGTCGACGTGGCGGGTGGGTGCGGTGGTCACCCCGATGTGCGGGGCGATCCGGCCGTGGTGCACCGACAGAACCGCCTTGATGAGGCCGGCCATCCCGGACGAGGCCTCCAGATGCCCGATGTTGGGCTTGGCGGAGCCGACCAGGAGCGGCGCCCCTTCGGCGCCCCGGGGGCGCAGCGCCTGGGCCAGGGCGCGCAGCTCGATGGGGTCACCGAGCGGGGTGCCGGTGCCGTGCGCCTCGGCGTACCCGACCTCACGGCCGCTCAATCCGGCGCGTTCCAGGGCCTGTTCGATCAGGGCGCGCTGCGCGGTGCCGTTGGGCACGGTCAGCCCGCTGCTCGCGCCGTCCTGGTTCACGGCGCTGCCCGGCAGCACCGCGTAGATCCGGTCGCCGTCGGCGAGCGCGGTCGAGAGCCGCTTGAGGACGACGGCACCGGAGCCCTCGCCCCGCAGATAGCCGTCGGCCGTGTCGTCGAACGTACGGCAGTGGCCGCTGGGGGAGAGGGCACCGCCGGCCGAGACCGCCACCGGGATCACCGGACTGAGGATCACGTTGACGCCGCCGGCCACCGCGAGGTCGCTCTCGCCCTGGCGCAGGCTCTGCATGGCCAGGTGCACGGCGGTCAGCGAGGACGAGCAGGCGGTGTCCACGGCCATGCTGGGCCCGGAGAGGCCGAGGAAGTAGGAGAGCCGTCCGGCGGCTCCGGCGAAGGAGTTTCCGGTGCCGTAGTAGAGGTCCACGTCCTGGAGGCGGCTGCCGACGTGCTGGGCGTGGTCCGAGCTGTTCATGCCGACGAACACGCCGGTCGCCGAGCCGCGCAGCCGGTCCCTGGTCGCGCCGGCGTCCTCCAGCGCCTCGTAGGCCACTTCGAGGAAGAGCCGGTGCTGCGGGTCGAGACTGCGTGCTTCGCGCGGCGAGACGCGGAAGAAGGCGGCGTCGAAGCCGCGGACGTCGTCGAGATAGCCGCCGCGCAGCGAGGTGATGGTGCCGGGCGTCCACGGGCCGTCGGACAGGAAGGCCTGGCCGTCCCAGCGGTCGGAGGGCACGTCGCGGATGACCTCGCGGCCGTCGAGGAGCAGCCGCCAGTAGTCGGGCACCGTGGGACTGCCGGGGAATCGGCAGCTCATGCCGACCACGACGATCGGGTCGTCGGCGGGGGCGGGGCCGCTCCTGGCCTCCGGCGCCGGCGGGGCGGCGGAATCCGCGGCCGGTGCCGGCGGTGCCTTCTTCGCGAGCGTCCGCGGCAGCAGGTGGTCGACCAGCTCGTCCAGGCAGGGGCGCTCGAAGGGAGTGGACAGGGGGATGTCGAGGCCGAGCCGCAGACCGAGCCGGTCCACGAACTCCACGATGCTCAGCGAGTCGAGGCCGAGGTCGGCGAAGCCGCGCCGGGGCGGGATGCGCCGGCCCGGATCCTGGCCGAGGATCTCCGCCAGCACTTCCGAGGTCAGCCGTATCAGGGACCTGCGCTCGCGATCGGCGCCCGTGGCCGTGTCGCCTCCGGTGGCGGACGGGCCCGGTGCGCTCCCGGGCTCCGGGCGTGCCGCGGGGGCTCCGGTCTCGTCCGCCACCGCACCCGCCGGGGGATGGAGCGGTGCGGTGACGGACGAGGCGGCTTCCCGGCCGGCTCCCAGGGGGGTGGGGAGCGCGCCGGGGGCTGGACCGCCGGAGCCGAGCGGCTGCGGCGGAGTCGTGGGGGCGGTGCCCGTGGGAGTGCCGGTCAGTTCGAGCTGCCGGGCCGGACCGAGCGGGTTGCCCGACGGGTCGAGCAACTGCACTGCGAGCCGGGCCGGCGCCTCCGGCGCACCGGGCACCGCCCCGGCGGTGTACTGGGTGCCGGGCGTCACCTCGGGCAGCCAGAACGACTCGTGCTGCCAGGGGTGCCGGGGCAGCGGCGTGAGCCGGCCCGGCACCAGGGCCTCCCAGCGGACGTCGGCGCCCGCGCAGTGCAGTGCGGCGAGCGAGGTCAGCAGTGTCGCGGGCCCGTCGGTGTCCCGGCGCAGTGAGCCGACCGCCACGCCCTGACGGCGCAGTGTCGTGAGGGCGTCGGTCATCGGACGCACGAGGGTGGGGTGCGGACCGATCTCGATGAAGTCGGCGCCCCGGTCCTGGAGCAGATTGCGCACGGCGGGCCAGAAGCGAACCGGCCGCAGTACGTTGGCCGCCCAGTACTCCGCGTCCAGAGTGACCGGAGGATCGTCGGGCCAGACAGTGGAGACGAACGCCTCGGGCCGCTCCACGGCCTCCAGGTCGCGCAATTCCGACCGGAGTTCATCGGCGAAGGGCGCCATCGCGGGACTGTGGAAGGCGTAGTCACCCGGCACGAAGCGGGCGGTGACCGATCGCTCGCGCAGCAGGGAGGCGATCGCGGTCAGATCGTCCTCGGAGCCGGCGAGGACCGTGGCGTTGGGTCCGTTGACGGTGGCGACGGTGACGGCCCGGCCGGTCCCGGCGGTGACCTGGACGGCCTCCTCCTCGGGAAGCGCCACCGCGAGCATCCGCCCGGTGCCCGCGGCGCCGGCCATGACGCGCCCGCGCCGCACTGCCAGATCGAGCGCCGTGGGCAGGTCGAGGGCGCCGGTGAAGCAGGCGGCCGAGATCTCGCCGAGGCTGTGCCCGATCACCCGGGAGGGCTCCACGCCTCGCGACCGCCACATTTCGGCGACCGCCAACTGCAGTGCCACCAAGGCTGGTTGGGCCAGTTCGGTGGCGGCGAGATCACAGTCGCCGAGCAGCTCCCGCAGGCCGGGCAGGCCGGCCGTGCGCAGCACCTCGTCACTGCGCTCCAGGCTCGCGGCCGCGATCGGCTCGCGGTCCCACAGGTCCAGGCCCATGCCGCGCCACTGGGAACCCTGCCCGGAGAAGACGAAGACGGTGTGGTGGCGCCGCCGGGGCTCGGCAACGCCGGTGACGGTGCGCTCGTCGGGGCTGCCCGCGGCCAGTTCGAGCAGTGAGGCGCGTAACTCCCGCGCGTCGGTGCCGATCACCGTGGCCCGGGCCTCGTGGTGGGTGCGCCGTACCGCGGCCGTGTACAGCACGTCGGCCAACGGCCGCTCCCCGTCCAGGGTTTCGGTCAGATCCCGGGCCCGTTCCTGGAGGGCCCTCTCCGTGGACCCGGACAGCAGCAGCACCCGGGGGGTGGCGCCCTGTCCGGACGAGTCCGGCCCGGCCGCGGACAGGTCGGGCACGGACGGGGCGGGCGCGCTGAGCAGCAGATGCGCGTTCGTGCCGCTGAGCCCGAACGCGCTCACGCCGAAGAGGGTGTCCTCGGTGGCGTCCAGCGGCCTGGCCCCGGCCGAGATGCTCAGCGGACCGTCGGCCCAGGGGATGGCGGGGTTGGGCGTGCGCAGATGCAACTGCGGCGGCACCAGCCGGTGCCGGGCCGTCAGTACGGTCTTGATGAGCGCGGCGACACCGGCCGCCGCGTCGGTGTGCCCGAAGTTGGCCTTGTGCGAGCCGATGTGGAGCTTGCGGCCCGGATCGCGGCCGGGTCCGAAGACCTCGGACAGCGCGAAGGCCTCGATGGGGTCGCCCAGCGGCGTACCCGTGCCGTGCGTCTCGACGAACGCGACCTCGTTCGCCGTGGCGTCGGCGCGGCGCAGCGCCTCGCGCAGCAGGGCCTCCTGGGCGGAGGCGTTGGGAACGGTCAGGCCGGCGCTGCGGCCGTCGTGGTTGAAGGCGCTGCCGCGGATGACCGCGAGCACCTGGTCGCCGTCGGCGAGCGCGTCGTCGAGCCGCTTCAGGACGACGACACCGCAGCCTTCGCCGCGCACGATGCCGTCCGCCTCGGCGGCGAAGGGCTTGCACCTCCCGGTGGGCGACAGGGCCTGCACCTTGCTCATGAAGATGGACAGTTCGGGGGAGGCGAGGACGTTGACGCCACCCGCGAGCGCCGCGTCCGCCTCGCCGCTCGCCAGCGCCCGGCACGCCAGGTGCACGGCGACCAGGGAGGAGGAGCACGCCGTGTTCACGGCGAGCGCCGGACCGTGCAGCCCCAGGGTGTACGCCACCCGGCCGGGCGCGAAGCTGAACTCCTTGCCGCTCGCGTAGTACGGGTCGATGCCCTTCACGCCCCGCGTCTTGGAGTGCAGCAGCGTGTAGTCCGCGCCGAGCATTCCGAAGAACACCCCGGTGCGGGAGCCCGCGAGCTGGGGCTTGGTGAGCCCGGCGTGCTCCAGGGCCTCCCAGGAGACCTCCAGCAGGAGCCGCTGCTGCGGGTCCATCTCGCGTGCCTCGCGGAACGAGATGCCGAAGAAGTCGGCGTCGAACCGGTCGAGGCCCGGCAGTACGCCCGCGTAGCGGCAGTAACCGGTGCCGGGTGCGGCTCCGTCCGCGCTGATGTACTCGGGGCCCCACCGCTCCGGGGGGATCTCCCCGATCACGTCGACGCCGTCCCGCAGCACGCGCCAGAAGGATTCGGGGCCGGTCACTCCGCCCGGATAACGGCACCCGATGCCGACAAGGGCTATGGCCGGATCGGTGGTGATTCCGTTGCGGGCGGGCATGGATCCCCCTCCAGGAGTGCGACAGACGGATGGTGCGGACGGACGTCCGGATTTCGGGTCGGAGCCGAGCCGGAGCCGGGTCCGGGTGGCGGGAAGGGCGTCCACGCCACCCGGCGGTCGTGCCCGGCAGCGGTCGGCTGTCTCGCGGCGCCTAGAACTTGGCTGCCGCGGAGGGTGCCTTGAGCGTCCCCAGATACTTGTGCCAGAGGTGGTCCGGGTCGGCCTCGACGGCCTCGACGATCTCCCGCATGGCGGAGAGGGCCTTGGGCTCACCGTCGTACACGTCGCCCTGGAGCATCTTCAGCACGTCCAGGCGGTAGCGCGGGTCCTGGACGAACGCCGTGAAGAGGATGTTGAGGCGGTAGTAGATCGAGATGAACTCGTACCAGTTGTTGACCGCCCCGCGGAGGGTGTTGACGTAGCCGTCGAACCGATCCTTGCGGAAGTCGCCGGCCTTGTGCGCGGCGATGATGTCGGCGGCGGCCAGGCGGGCGCTGTTCAGCGCGACGCTCACACCACTGGAGAAGATCGGGTCCACGAACCGGGCCGCGTCACCGATCATGACCAGCGAGTCGTCGGCGACCTTGGTGAGCGCGTAGCTGTAGTCGCCCTCGGCCTTGAACTCCTTGACCCGCTTGGCGTTCTTCAGGGCGTCCTGGAGGGCCGGACGGCTGCCGATGGTGTCCCAGAAGAAGGTCTCCAGGTCGTTCTTGGCCTCCTTGAAGCGGGCCTTCTGCGTCACGACACCTATGGAGGTGATGGTGTCGGTGATCGGGATCTGCCAGACCCAGGTGTCCTCCAGCGGGAGGAAGTGGATGAAGATGTAGTCCGCCTGGTCCTTGTTGACCGCGAGGGCCTTGCGGTCGAAGTCGTCGAACCAGGTGTGCACCGCGTACTGGTTGAAGACCGGGTCCGGTTCCTTGACCTTGAGCTGGCTGCCCATCATGGTGCGGCGGCCGCTCGCGTCGATGACCATGCGGACGGGGACGCCGACCGACTGGCTGCCGACCTTCGCCTGGATGACCGGGCGGTCGCGGTCGGTGAAGTCGACGCGGTTGACGCGGACTCCGTGGTAGACCTTCGCACCCAGGCTCTCGGCGTGCTGGAGCAGGATCTGGTCGAACTTGCCGCGGTCCACGTGGAAGGTGTGGTCCCGGTCGACGCCGGCCTGGTCGCGCTCGCTGAAGAGGACCTCGGCGGCGCGGAAGTCGTGGTCCAGACCCTGGAAGCCCATGTGGTCGATGTCGCGGTCCTCCGCGGAGGTCCAGGCGGCCCCGTACTTCTTCGGGAAGCCCGCTGCCTCGACCTTCTCCATGGCGCCGGTCTCGATGAGCACGGGCGTCGTGGCCGGGACCAGTGACTCGCCGACGTGCTCGCGCGGAAAGGTCTCCGATTCGAAGACCACCACGGACAGCCCCTCCTTGGCGAGGTAGGAGGCGGCGGTGGCGCCGGCCGGACCGCCGCCGATGATGCCGATGTCGTAGTCGTAGTTCGCCGATGTCTCGGACAACGTGATCTCCTGTCGCGAATTCGGGTGGGTGACGCGGTGCCGTGGACGGCTTGGCCGGTCCGGCGGGCGGGCCCCGGTCAGTGAGCGGGCGCGCGCAGGGACAGCAGCAGGTCGGTGATGCTGTCCAGGTTCTGGAAGTTGGTGCCGGTCAGCTCGGTCGGCGGGATGCTCGTTCCCAGCTCGTCGCGGATGAAGGTCAGCAGCTGAGCGGTGTTGATCGAGGTGAGGATGCCCCACTCCAGCAACGGGGTGTCCGGTTTGATGCCCTGGGCGTCGGGTTCCGCGAGCAGCCGTTCCTGGATGAACTCGGTGAGCTGGTCGATCAGTTCGTCGCGGTTACTGGCCACGTCGTACCTCCTGGGATTGCGTCGGGGGGCGGGTGGTCCCGCCGTGGTCCAGCGGGGCCAACGGGAGGTCCAACGGAGTTCAACGTCCGTTGATTTCAACATCTGATGATGTCATTTGCTGATGAACTCTACTAGTGTTGAGTTCATCGTCAAGAGGCCAACCGACAGTGATGACCGAGTGGTTGGAGAGAGCGATGAACCGAGTGACCCAGGCATCGGTGGGCGCCTCCCGGCCCGGCCCGCCGACCGGGGAAGTCCATGTGTGGGCCGTGCGGGAGCCGGGCCCCGGGCAGGAAGCGGCGCTGGGGGACTGCCTGGCCCTCCTCTCACCGGAAGAGCTGCGGCGCTGGCGGCACATGGTGCCCTCGCAGCGCGCGCTGTACGCCTCGGCGCACGCCGCGCTGCGGACCGTGACCGCCGCGTACACGGAACTGGCGCCCCATCAGGTCCGCTTCCTGAAAGGCAGGTTCGGCAAGCCTTACGTGTCCGGCTGCCCCGGCCTGCGGATCAGCCTCGCCCATACCGAGGGGATGTCCCTGGTGGCGGTCGGCAGGGACGGCCCCACCGGCGTCGACGTCGAACGGATCAGGCCGCTCAGGGACCCGGCGGGCCTGCGCCGCCAGGTGCTCCGCGACGACGAGGCGGCCCGGTGGCCCGCCGACCGCGAAGGCCCGCTGAACAGCGGCCTGTTCACCCACTGGGTCTGCAAGGAAGCCGTCCTCAAGGCCCTCGGCAGCGGCCTCGCCGGGGACCTCGCCGCGGTGCGGGTCCATCCCGGAGCGCGCCGCTCAGGGCCGGTCAGGGTACTGGCTGCACCCGGCTCGGCCGCCCGCTCCTGGGACCTTCGACTCATCGACCTGGGAAGCGAGTTCAGGGCGGCCGTCGCGGTCGCCGGGGGCGCTGCCGCCGTCCGCGTCTTCCCCCTCGCCCCGGGCGAACGGCCCCGACTCCCCGGCGCCGAGGAACCGTCGGCACGGGTGCTGCCCTCCAGGGGCCGGAGGCCGGATCGGGCCCCGGCCGCCCCGGGCCCTTCGGCGCCCGCACGTGTCCCGGCGCGTGCGGGGGCCCGGACGGCGGGGGCCGAATCCAGGGGTCCGGGGTCGGCGGCTCCCTTCGGGCCGGTTGACGCTTCCCGGAACGCGGGCGCGGCGGCTCCCTCCATACCGGGGGACGACCGCGGGGACGCGGCGGCGGCGTCCTCCTTGCCGGGGGCTGCCGGCGTGCCCCCGGCACCCGTGGCCCCCGCTTCGGAGCCCCTCACGCCGCCGCCGCGCACGTCCGCGCCCCCGCATCCGCCCGTACGCCCGATCCCGCCCGCCGCTCCGGGCCGCGCCACGTCTTCGTCCGGACGTTCCCGTGCACGCCTCATCAAGGAGAGCCCGCCATGCAGCAGTTGAGCACTTCCGGACCGGCCGCCTCGAACGGCGCCGCACCCTCCGCAGCCACCCGCCAGGACCGCCCCACGCTGCTGTGTCTGCCGCATGCGGGCGGCGCGGCGCGGGCCTTCGCGAGTCTGGAGGCGGCGTTGCCGACAGCCGCGCGAACTGCGCTCCTGGAACTGCCGGGACACGGCACCAGGATGGCCGAGCCGCCGCGCGACGACTTCCGCACCGTCCTGGAGGACCTGATCGGCGGTTCCGCCCCGCACACGACGGGTCAGTACGTCCTGCTCGGCCACAGCATGGGCGCCGCTTTCGCGTACGAGCTGGGCCGCCACTGGAGCGCCCTCGGACGACCCCCGGCCGGTGTGGTCGTCGTCGGCCGGAACGGCCCCACCGCCCGTCGCACGCTGCCCGATCTGCACACGTTGTCGGCCACGGCGTTCCTGGAGTCCGTCCGGCGTTTGGGCGGCACCCCGCCACAGCTCTTCGAGCACCCCGAGCTGGTCAAGCTGTTCACCCCGCTGCTCCGTGCCGACTTCACCATCTCGGAGACGTACACGCCGCTGTCCGGGCCGCCGTTGGCCTGTCCGCTGTGGGTGTGCGCGGGCGTGGACGACCCGATGGTGGACGACGCCGGACTGCGCGACTGGGAGAACCACGGAACCGCCGAGGTCGCCGTCGAATGGCTCCCCGGCGGCCACTTCCTCCTCGACGATCCCGCCTTCCACGCGTACGTGGCGGGTGTGCTGCGCGCGCTGCCCGACACCGGGGCGCGGATCTGAACCCCGACGGCGGCCCGACCGCTCGCACGCCGCCGGCCCTCGCCCTGACGAGCAGGGGGAGGGCCGGCGGCACGCGCGGACGTCTCAGCCGGCGGGGTGGGCCCGCACCTCGGAGAACTGGGCCCGCCAGTAGGCGAGCGGAGTGTGAGCGGTCGAGACGTCGCCGTGCACCAGGCGACCGATCAATACCTGGTGGTCGCCCGCCAGATGACTGCTCGTCAGGATGCACTCCGCGTAGGCGACGGTGGTGTCCAGCAGGGGCGCGCCGGTGCGCTTCCCCGCGGTCCAGGGGACGTCCGCGAACCGCTCGGGCACCGGCGACGCGAACGTGCGGGCGGTCTCGGTCATTCCGGCCGAGAGGAAGTTCACCGCGAAGACCGAGCTCTGGTGAATCGCTTCGAGGGTGGCGCTCGGCTGCTTGACGCAGACCAGCAGCAGTGGTGGGGAGGCCGACACACTGCACACCGCGCTGCAGGTGAGACCGCGTGGCTCACCATCGCCGGTGATGCTGGTGACGACACTCACCCCGGTCGGCAGGGAACCCATCACGGAACGGAAGGTGTGCAGGTCCACCTGGTCCAACAGGCTCTCGGGGGTGGTGAATCGTTCGGACATGGGCAGGTCCTCGTCTCTGATGCCGAGGCGGGTCAGGGCCGCGGAGTTCATCGGGGTTCACCGGATGTATGTCATCGGATACATGGGCCGTCCGTCGCCCCGGCTCACGGACCGTCGACGGAGGCGATCTGCTTCAGCAGCGCCTGACGGTCCGTCTTGCCATTGTCGGTCAGGGGCAGTTCGGGTACCGAGTGGACCACGTCGACCACCATGTAGAGCGGCAGCCGGTCGGCGCAGTCCCGCTTGAGTTCGAGCAGCCCCGGGCCCTGGGGTCCATCCGGAACGACGACGGCGTGGATCTTCGCGTCGAGACCCTCGCCCACCACGACACAGGCCGCCGAGGTCACCTTGGGGTTGGCCGCGACCACCGCCTCGATGTCACCCAGCTCGATGCGATGCCCGCGCACCTTGACCATGTGGTCGCGCCGGCCCACGTACTCCACCATGCCGTCGGGCCCCATCCGGCCGATGTCACCGGTGAAGTACGCGCCCTTCTGCGGCTCCTGGCCCCAGTAGCCGAGCATCACCGTCGGACCGCTCACCACGATCTCGCCCTCCCGCTCGCGCGGCGGGTGGATCCGGATCCGGTCGCCGCTGACGGCGGTGCCGATCGGCAGTGGACGGGTGCTGCCCAGATCGCGGTCGGTGACCTCGTAACTGGTGCACACATTGGTCTCGGTCGGCCCGTACCAGTTGAGCAGCCGTACGTCCGGCCATGCCTTGCGCAGCTCGTGGACCTGCTGGATCGGGAACGGCTCACCGGCGAAGACGCACACCCGTAGATCGGCCGGCGGCTCCCCGGCCAGCAGCTCGCCGCGCTGCATCATGAGCACCAGCGCCGACGGCACGGAGTACCAGACGGTGATCCGCTCCCGGCGCATCAACGTGCCCAGCTGGGAGGGGTCGTAGGCGAGCCCCTCGGGAATCAGGACGACCGAGGCGCCGGCCAGGAAGGTGGCGTACAGGTCGAAGACGGAGAGGTCGAAGTTGAACGGCGCGTGGTTGGACAGCCGGTCCTTCGCGGTGACGGCCAACTCGTCGGCGGCCCATCGGATGAAGGACAGGGCGTTGCGGTGGCTGATGCAGACGCCCTTCGGCTCCCCGGTCGACCCCGAGGTGTAGAGGATGTACGCCGGCTCGTCGGGCTCGTTGGCGTACGGTGCCGGGGCGTCCGCGGCCGGTGCCTCCTCGCGCACCTCGGCGAAGGAGACCAGCGGAAAGCTGTCGTCCCAGCCTGCCTCCGTGGCGCGGCGGATCCCGTCGCTGTCCGCCACCACCAGGGCGGGTGTGCAGCCGGCGGCGATACGACGGACGCGGGCGGCCGGGTTGTTGGCGCTGACCGGTGCGTAGATCGCGCCGACGCGCAGGGCGCCCTGCATGAGGGCGACGGCGTCCACCGTCTTGTGCGTCCACATCACGACCCGGTCGCCGGGGCGGACCCCGCGGCGGTGCAGCGCGGCCGCGTACCGGTCGGCGAGGTCGTCCAGCTCCCGGTAGCTGACCACCCCCTGGGACGAGCGCACGGCTGGGGAGTCAGGGGCTCGCCGGGCGGAGTCGATGACGAGCTGGTGGAGCCTCACAGGCCCATCTCCTTCACTATCAACTGACGCTGGATGTCCGAGGTTCCCGAGAAGATCGTGCTCGGCACGGCGTCGCGGAGCGCGGCCTCGATGCCGTCCTCGCGCAGATAGCCGCGGCCCCCGAAGATCCGGACCGCGTCGGCGGCGGAGGCCAGCACACCCTCGGACACCGCCAGCTTCGACAGGGCGATCGCGAGCACGGAGGGGTCGCCCCGGTCCATCGACCAGCAGGCCCGGTACAGCAGCAGCCGGGCGCTCTCCAGGCGCAGCTTCATGTCGGCGATCCGGTTGGACACCGACTGGAACTCGCCGATCCTGTGGCCGAACTGGCGGCGCTCCCGGGCGTGCGTCACGCACTGCTCCAGGAGCCGGTCGAGGAGACCGGTGTAGAGGGCGAAGAGGCAGGCGCGCTCCCAGCCCATGGAGTGCTGGAAGATGGCCGCGCCCGCACCGGCGCCGCCGAGGACCCGCTCCTCGGGAACGAAGCAGTCCTCGAACGTGACCGGGCCCGCCGGACAGGAGTGCAGGCCCATCTTCTCGTAGGGCCTGCCCACGACGACCCCGGGCGTGTTCCGGTCGACGACCAGGCCGGTGACTCCGAGGAAGCCCGCCTTCGGATCGACGGTCGCGTACGTGACGTAGACGTCGGCCACCGGTCCGTTGGAGACGAAGCTCTTGGTGCCGTTGAGGACGTACCCTCCGTCGGTGGGTGTGGCGACGGTGCCGAGCCGGGAGGAGTCCGAGCCCGCCTCCGGCTCGGTCATCGCGTTGCCCGCGATCAGCCGCCCCGAGGCGAGTTCGGGCAGCAGCCGGCGGCGTACGGACGCGGTGCCGAAGCGGTCGATCGGCACGGCGCAGGCGAAGGTGTGCGCCGCCGCGCCGAACACCAGACCCGTGTCGGCGCAGCCACGACCCACTGCCTCCACCATCCGTGCGGTGTCGAGCGCGCCGAGGTCCTGGCCGCCGAATTCCGCGGGCAGGCAGGACCCGAGCATGCCGATCTCGCCGAGCCGCAGCCAGTCCTTGCGGGAGTAGAAGCCGTGCCCCGCCCCGGGCGGGGTGGGAAAAGCGGCCCTGGTCGCGTCGAACACCTTGTCGTAGCGGGCCTGTTGACCCTCGTTCCAGCCGAACTCCACATCTGCTCCTGGGGTACGGGGAAGGGGGCGCCCTCCCACAACGGATCGCTGGTCAGCTCTGCTCGGGGGAGTGGTGCAGGTTGCGCGGTCCGACGTAGCGCAGCCGGGGATGGATGCGTCCTTGCCGGGCGCGCTGCTCCTCGACGTGGGCCAGCCAGCCCGGCACCCGGGCCGCCGCGAACATGGGGACGAACAGGTCGGAGGGCATGCCGAGCAGGTGGTAGATCGCGGCCGCGTAGCAGTCCACGGTCAGGTAGGGGCGTGGGCCCTTCGACGGGTGGGCCGCGGCCCGCACGGCGTCCAGGACCTGGAAGATGCGGTCGCCTCCGGGGACCGCGTTGAACCGGCGGGCCGCCTCGCGCAGGGGTCGCACTCTGGGGTCCTCCTCGGCGTGCGGGACGGGGCGCGTCCGGGCGGCGGAGGCCTGGTCGGCGCGGCCGCGCAGATAGGCGGCCGTGGCGTCCGGGCTGCCGCCCTGGCGGGCCAGGTCGATGACCTGGTGGGCGGCGCCGCCGTGCAGCGGTCCGGTGAAGGTGGCGAGTGCGACGGTGATGGCGGCGAAGGTGTCGGCGCCGGTGCCCGCGGCGACCCGGGCGGCGAACGCCGAGGCGTTGCAGCCGTGTTCGGCCTGGAGGATCAGGCACAGGTCGACGAGGCGTACGCGCTCGGGATCGCGGGGCAGCCCCAGCATGTGGAGGATGTTCTCGGCGTGCGACAGCTCGGGCGCGGGGCCCGGCATGCGCCGTCCGGCGCGCGCCGCCTGCTGGGTCGCGAAGATCGTGGGGATCCGTGCGACCAGGCGCTCGCGCAGGTCGATGTGGGCGGCCGGGTCGGCGTTCGCCTCCGCGGCGACGCCGAGTGCGGGAACCGCGGTGCGCAGCACGGACGACGTGGTGGAGTTGGCGTTCAGGACGAGGTTCGTCGCGACCATGGGCGGCAGGTCACGGGCGACGGCGAGCCGGGCCTTGAAGGCGCTCAGCTCCTCCGTGTCCGGCAGCCAGCCGCGGATCAGCAGATGGACGACCTCCTCGAAGGTCACCCGGCCGATCAACTCCTCGATGGGGTAACCCCGGTAGGCGAGCCGGCCGCGGGCCGGATCCACCTCGGAGATCGCCGTGTCGCCCACGATCACGTCGGAGATGTCGGTCAGCCGCTGTTCGCCGGACGGCGACAGCGGGCCCGGCAGCGCGGGGGCGATGGCCGAGGCGTCCGCCGGAGCCTTGAAGCGGCCGAGTTCGGCGAGCCGTTCGTCGTAGAAGGCGCGCAACTGGCCTACGGAGTCGATGTGTTCGATCAGATGGTCGTCAAGGGTGGTGCCCAGCTCGTGCTCCAGGTGGACCTGGAGCTCCACGGCGGTGAGGTCGTCCCAGCTGGCCACGGCGCGTAATCGCATCTCGTTGCCGATGAACTCCGACGGCATGTCGAAGACGCGGGAAAGAGTGCTGATGACGGGGTGCACCAGGGCCATCTCCTTGTCTGGGCGTCGCTTCGACCGCGGTTGCCGAGCGACGAAGGGGGGTGTGGTGCCGCGGCGCGGGCGCGGCAGGCCGCGTGTGCGGCCTCTTCCCGGCTATCCGGCGAGGTCCGAGGACTGCTCGCCCGCGGGTTCGGGGATACGGAGGAGGGCGGAGGCCTTCGCCCGGCCCGCGACGAGATCCATCCGGGAGCGGGGGAAGAGAAGGGGGAGGAGGGGGCCGGTCATGGCCGTGGTGATCAGCGCCATCAGGACCATCTCGGTGAACAGGGTCTGGTCGAGCACCCCCAGACTGAGTCCGACGCCGAGGATGATCAGCTCGGTCAGGCCCCGGGTGTTCATCAGTACGCCGACCCCCGTCGACTCCTTCCAGCCGAGGCCGAAGGACTTGGCCGGCAGCCCGGCGCCGAGCAGCTTGCCGACGATGGCCGCGGCGAGGATCAGGCACAGCTCGCCCCAGGCGGCCGGCGACATGGCCGCGACGTCGACCGAGAGCCCGGTGACGATGAAGTAGACGGGCAGCATCAGTTCACCGGCGTGCTGCAGGGGGCGCAGCATCCTCTCCTCCAGCAGTGCCTCCGGCTTGCGGGGCATGACCAGACCGAAGGCGAAGGCGCCGAAGATGGGATGGATACCGATCTTCGAGGTGGTGTACGCGGAGAGCAGCAGGCCCGCCGTGACCAGCGTCGCCAGATGGGCACCCGTGCCGCGCCTCGATATCGAGGCGACACCCCGGGCGAGCAGCGGGCGGACGACCACGACCATCGTGGCCCCGTAACCGGCGGACATCCAGAGGGTGTCGGTGAACCCGGAGGGCCCGGACGCGGTGACGACGGCGACCACTCCGGCCAGCAGGCACCAGGCCAGTACGTCACCGAAGGCCGCGCTGGTGAGCGCGAGCGCGCCGATCTTCGTGCGGCTGAGGTTGTTGTCCTTGAGGATGCGGGCGAGCACCGGGAACGCGGTGATCGACATGCTGACGCCGAGATAGAGACCGAACGAACTGAAGGGCACCTTCTCGCTGTTGACGTGCGAGTGGTTGTGGTAGATGAGAGCGGCGACTCCGATGCCGAGCACCATCGGGGCCAGGATGCTCCCCGCCGTGACTCCGGCGACGGAACTCTTCTGGCGTTGCATGGTCGTCCAGTCGAGTTCCCATCCCACGGTGAACATGAAGAGCAGGAGCCCGAGTTGGGCGACCATCGAGAGTAAGGGGCGCACCTCGTCGGGAAACAGGCGCTGCGTCGGGTTCCCCGGCAGCAGCCCCAGCAGACTTGGGCCCAACAGGATTCCAGCCGTGATCTCGCCGATGACGGCGGGCTGGCGTACGCGTCGGGCGAGGTGGGCGAGGGCCGTACCCGCGATCAGGATTCCGGCGATCCCGGCGATCGCGGTGGCCTGCAGTGCTTCGGCTGCGTGCGGATGCGTCACGGCATCTCCTCCGGCATCGAAACTCGTCGGACATTGAACTTAATTCACTCACTGTTGAACTCAACCGATGATGAGTTTTGCATGCGGGGCGGCGCTCACACAAGGGGCGTCGACCGGATGTCCACCCCGAAGTCAAGGGGTGCGCGGGGGGTGTCCCGGAGGGGTCGGGGGTGACGCGCGAAGGTCTCCGCGTGGAGGGCGGAACGACCCGTCGGGTCCGCCTCGCTCTGGAGTGGAGTCCTTGTGTGGCTCGGGATTCGGCTGGAGCGGGCCCTTGTGGTGTTCGGGGCCCGGCCGAAGTGGAGCGCTTGTGGTGTTCGGGGTCTGGCCGAAGTGGAGCCCTTGTGGCGCTTGGGTCCGGCCGGCGCGGGGTCCTTGCGCTGCTCGGGGTTCGGGGCTTGTCCGGGTCGCCGCTTCATGCAAAACTCCCTCCTTGTTGAGTTCACTATGTGTTGAGTTTTTTTGTCGAGTGTGAACCGCGGAAGGTGGTGCCTGACCATGCGCGAACTGGTGGAGGTGATCGAGTCCCCGGACTCGACGCCGGCCGATGTGACGGCCCTGGGGGTTCCCGAGTCCTTCCGGGCCGCCGTCCTCCACAAGGAGGAGGTGGGCATGTTCGAGGGCGTCGAGCTGCGCGACCGGCGCCCCGCGGACTCCCTCCACGTCCAGGAGGTGCCGACGCCCGAACCGGGCCCGGGCGAGGTGCTGGTGGCCGTCATGGCCAGCGCCGTGAACTACAACACCGTCTGGAGCGCCCTGTTCTCGCCGGTGCCCACCTTCGCGGCACTGCGCCGCTACGCGCGCCTCGGCGGTCTCGCCGCCCGGCATGATCAGCCGTATCACGTCATCGGCTCCGACCTGTCCGGCGTGGTTCTCAAGTGCGGTGCCGGCGTGCGACGTTGGGGGGTCGGCGAACGCGTCGTGGCGCACTGCGTCTCGGTCGAACTGGAGCACGCCGAGGGCCATGGCGATCCGATGCTCGACCCCGAGCAGCGCATCTGGGGCTACGAGACCAACTACGGAGGACTCGCCCAGCTCGCCCTGGTCAAGTCGACGCAACTGCTCCCGAAGGCCGAACACCTCACCTGGGAGGAGGCCGCCTCGCCCGGACTGGTCAACTCCACCGCGTACCGCCAGCTCGTCACCCGCAACGGCGCGGGCATGAAGCAGGGCGACAACGTCCTCGTCTGGGGCGCTGTCGGCGGACTCGGCTCGTACGCCACACAGCTCGCCCTGGCCGGCGGCGCCAACCCCATCTGTGTCGTCTCCTCGCCCGAGAAGGCCGCGCTCGCCCGCGAACTGGGAGCGGAACTGATCATCGACCGCAAGGAGGAGGGCTACCGCTTCTGGCAGGACCCGCACACCCAGGACCCCAAGGAGTGGCGCCGATTCGGTTCCCGCATACGCGAGTTGACCGGCGGCGAGGACGTGGACATCGTCTTCGAGCACCCGGGCCGGGAGACCTTCGGCGCGTCCGTCTACGTCACCCGCAAGGGCGGCACCATCGTCACGTGTGCCTCCACGGCCGGCTACACCCACGAGTACGACAACCGCTACCTCTGGATGAGCCTGAAGCGGATCGTCGGCTCGCACTGCGCCAACTACCGCGAGGCCTGGGAGGCCAACCGTCTGATCGTCAAGGGCAGGATCCATCCGACCCTGTCACGGACGTACGCCCTCGACGAGGTGGCCAGGGCCGTCGAGTCGATCCACCGCAACGAACACCACGGCAAGGTCGGCGTCCGCTGCCTGGCGCCGGCCGAGGGACTCGGTGTCACGGCCCCCGAGTTCCGCGCCCGCCACGAGAGTGCCATCAACCGCTTCCGCACACCCCGGACCGAGAAGAGCGCGCCCTCACTGAACGGGATCGCCGCATGAGCGCCCCGCGCGACACGGTGGGCGTGGTCGGCCTCGGGGCCATCGGCGCCGCGTTCGCCATCCGGGCCGCGGCAGCCGGACACCCGGTTCTCGCCCTCGACCCCGGTGAGCGGGCCGAGGAGCGGCTGCGGCAGCTCCTCGACCTGACCCCCGAGGCGCGCGGGCGCGTCCGTCTCGTCACCGGCTGGGAGGAACTCGCCCCGGCCGCAACCGTGCTGGAGGCGGTGCCCGAGCGACGCGACACGAAGGCCGAGGTGCTGAGCGCCCTCGACGCGGCGTGCCCGGCCGGGACCGTTCTGGCCTGCAGCGCGGCAGCCCTCTCGCTCACCGGCCTCGCGGCCGCCTCTGGGCGGCCCGACCGGCTCGTCGGCCTCCATCTCGCCCTGCCCACCGCGGGCCTCGCGGAGATCGGCCGGACCGTGATGACCGACGACGCCGCCCTCCGCCAGGTCCGAGGGCTCGTCGAAGGCATCGGTCTGGCCCAGGTCACCGTAGGCGACCGGGCCGGACTGATCTCCGCCGCGCTGCTCTTCGGCTTCCTCAACCAGGCCGTCACGATGTACGACCAGCGGCTCGCCGGACGCGACGACATCGACGCCGCGATGCGCTACGGCTGCGGACTCCCGCTCGGGCCGCTCGAACTGCTCGACCTGATCGGCACGGACACCGCCTGCGACATCCTCGACGTCCTCGCCGCCCGCTCGGGCGAGTCCGCGTTCCAACCCGCCCGCAGGCTGAGGCACATGTCGCTCGCGGGACTCCTCGGCCGCAAGTCGGGACGCGGCTTCTACGACTACCGGGGAGCCGACGGAAGGACGCCCGCACCCGAGCCGGCCTCGCCCGCCGCGACGACGGACCGCGCCGTCCGCAGCGTCGGCATCGTCGGGACCGGCACCATGGCCACCGGCATCGCGGAGGTCTTCGCCAAGGGCGGCATCACCACCGTGCTGGTCGGCCGCACGGACGAACGCGCCAAGTCCGCCTGGGAGGCGGTCGCCACGTCGACGGCCCGCGCCGTACGACGAGGCAAGCTGACCGAGGCCGATCGTGAGGCCGCCCTGGAGCGGCTGGCCCCGACCGGAGATCTGGACCAGCTGGCCGACTGCGACCTGGTGATCGAGGCCATCGCCGAAGACCTGGACGTGAAGAAGCGGCTCTTTCGCACACTGGGCGGACTCTGCCGTCCCGGTGCCCTGCTCGCCACCACCACCTCCAGCCTGCCCGTGATCGAATGCGGTCTGGCCTCCGGGCGCCCCGAGGACGTGATCGGGCTGCACTTCTTCAACCCGGCACCCCTCATGCGGCTCGTCGAGGTGATCCCCTCGCTGGCGACGTCGCCCCAACACGCGGACACCGCCAAGGAGCTGTGCCGCTCGTTGGGCAAGCACCCGGTGCGGTGCATGGACCGCCCCGGCTTCATCGTCAACGCGCTGCTCTTCCCGTACCTCAACAGCGCGGTCCGTCTGACGGAGAGTCACTACGCGGACACCGACGAGATCGACGACGTGATGAAGCGGGGCTGCGGCTACCCGCTCGGCCCCTTCGAGCTGCTCGACATCATCGGCCTCGACATCTCGCTGAGCATCCAGCACGTCCTGCACGACGCGGACCGTCATCCCCGTACCGTCCCCGCGCCCCTGCTCGGGCACCTGGTCGCCGCCGGCCGCGCGGGACGCAAGTCCGGCGCCGGATTCCGGGTCTACGGCTGATGGCCCGCACCCGGGCGGCGGACGGCCGGCGGCCCGACCGAAGGAGGAAGCAGATGATGACAGACCCCGACCGGACCTCGGCCGCCGACAACCTCGGCTGGGCCATGCTGGCGGAACTGACCGGCTGCGCCGAGGTGTTCCGGGCCCTCAGCCCGGCGCCGTCCGAAGGACCGGAGTCCACCCCACCGGACGGAGCCGACCGATGACCGGGCCCGCACGGGCCACCCTGCCCGGCTCCCCGCCCGAAGCCCCGCCCGGCTCCCCACCTGCCGCCGATCCGTGCACCCGACCCGCCGCTACGCCCGGCGGCTCCCCGCCCGCCGGTACGGCCCACCCCACCGAGCCCCGAGCCGGCACGGCCGGTCCCGCGACTCCTGGCAGCCGAACGGCCGACGTCACCGCGGCACCGGTGAGCGCGGCCTGCCGAACGGCAGCCGCCGTGAGTGATTTCGCGTCCATCGCGGACGCGTCCACCGTCCGGGAGGCGGCGCTGGCGGCTCGTGCCGCCGCCACCCGGCTGTCCACGACGACCGGCGCCGAGCGGAACACCGCGCTCATGGCCGTCGCCCGCCATCTGGCGGCGAGTTCGTGGCGGATCCTCGCGGCGAACCGGCAGGACGTGGACGCCGCCAGCGCGGCCGGACGGTCCACGACCGTGCTGGACCGGCTCGCCGTCTCGGCGGATCAGCTCGCGGCGCTGGCGCGGACGGTAGGGTCCCTGGCCGACGAGCCCGATCCGGTCGGCGAGGTCGCGAACGGATCCGTCATGCCCAACGGCCTTGAGGTGCGCCGGATCCGGGTGCCCCTGGGCGTCGTCGGCATGATCTACGAGGGCCGTCCGAACGTCACCGTCGACGCCGCGGCGCTCTGTCTCAAGAGCGGCAACGCGGCCCTGCTTCGGGGCTCTTCGACCGCCCGGCACACCAACGGGGTCCTCGTCCAGGTGATCCGCGAGGCCCTCGCGGACACCGACGTGCCCGTCGACGCCGTCCAGCTCGTGCCCGGCGTCACCCATGCCTCCGTGCGCGAACTCATGTCCCTGCGGGGCCTGGTGGACGTTCTCGTCCCGCGCGGCGGCCACGACCTCATCCAGGCCACCGTGCGCGACTCGGCGGTCCCGGTCATCGAGACGGGCGTCGGCAACTGCCATGTCTACGTCGACCAACACGCCGACCTGGACAAGGCGTTGGCGATCCTGCTGAACGCCAAGACGCAGCGTCCGTCGGTCTGCAACGCAGCCGAGTCGCTGCTCGTCCACGAGGCCGTCGCGCACGCCTTCCTGCCCCGCGCCCTGTCCGCGCTGACCGCTCACGGGGTGACCGTGCACGGTGACGCGGGGGTGCGGTCCTTCCACCCCGCCGTGGTGCCCGCCACCGACGAGGACTGGGCATGCGAGTACCTCTCCCTGGATCTCGCGGCCGCCGTGGTCGACTCGCTGGACACAGCCGTCGACCACATCCGCGCGTACGGCACGGGACACACCGAGGCGATCGTCACCGACTCACAGAGCGCCGCCCGCCGCTTCGTCGCGGCCCTGGACACAGCGGTGGTCGCGGTGAACGCCTCCACCCGGTTCGCCGACGGCGGGGAGATCGGTCTCGGCACCGAACTCGGCATCTCCACCCAGAAACTGCACGCGCGCGGCCCGATGGGGCTCACCGCGCTGACCACCACCAAGTACGTCCTCGTGGGCGACGGGCACATCCGGGGCGGAGCCGCCGCCCCGCTCGCCTAGATCAGGAGGTCCGGTCATGTACGTACGCATCATCACGGCGACGGAGCCGTCCGGTCGGCTGCTGTACGAGGAGGAGCCGCCGCGGGAACGGTCGGCCGTGGCCGTGGGGCGCCCCTGGCTGGGACTGGCCGGGGTCGACGACGATCCGGCCGAGTTCCACATCGTCCGCGGCATCGACTAGGTCCCTGTAAGGGGTTAGGCCGCGCCCGGCCGGGTGCTCCCTCCCCGGCCGGGCGACCTCGCACCTCTCAGGGGCCGCACGGGGACGGCGTCCGGGGCACCGTGGTGCCCCGGACGCCGCCTGCCCGGGAGCGGTCCGCCAACCGGACCGGCACCCGAGCGATCCGGTCACCGCCCGCCAGGGATGGGTTCGGCCACGCCCCGCCACGGGAGGGGGCCAGCCACCGCAGCGATCGGGCCACCGCCCGCCAGGCGAAGGGTCCGGTCACCGCCCGCCAGGGATGGGTTCGGCCATCGCCTCGCCACGGGAGGGGTCCGGCATCGCAGCGATAGGGCCACGGCCCCCAGGCGAAGGGCCCGGACACGCCCGCCAGGCGAAGGGTCCGGTCACCGCCCCGCCACGGGAAGGGTCCGGCCACCGCACCTGCACCAGCCCCGTCGGCGGCAGCCGCCCCGCCCCGGCCCGCCCCGGCCTTCGGAGCTCTCACGGGCAGGCCCGTTCACCGGGTCGGCCGGTCGTCGCCGGTGCCCGCTCGCGCGTACTCCTCCGCTGTGCGGATCCTGATGCTGACACGGGCTGTGGCTGGCGGGGTGGCCGTTGCAGCCGGTGCGGGTGGGACCGGGGCGCCGGCCGGGGCGTCGGCGGGGACGATCAGCCGTACCAGGTCGTCCTGGTGCACCACCTCGCGCGTCGAGTGGCCCTGCAACCGGGGGAGTTCACGCGCGTCGAGGCCGGCCAGGCCGCGTGCGACCACCCGGCCCGTCTCGTCCGTCAGCTCAACCGGATCGCCGGCGACGAAGTCCCCGTCGACGCGGATGACCCCGGCCGCGAGCAGCGGCCCCCGGCGCTGGGCGATGATCCGTACGGCGTGCGGGGTGAGCCGTACCGCGCCGCGCGGGCTGCTCGCGTGCTCCAGCCAGAGCAGATGGTCGGCGGACCGCTCTCCGGTGCGGTGGAAGAACGTCCCGGTCTCGCGGCCCGCGAGGGCGTCGGTGGCGTGCCGGGCCGCCGTGAGGACGACGGGGATTCCGGCGTCGGTGGCGATACGGGCGGCCTCCACCTTGGTCACCATGCCCCCGGTGCCGACCCCCGAGCTTCCGGTGCTGCCGATCTCCACGCCCGCCAGATCCTGTCGGCCGCGCACCTCACGCAGCCGCCGCGATTCGGGCCGGCCGGGGTCGCCGTCGTAGAGGCCGTCGACGTCCGAGAGGAGGACCAGCAGATCGGCCCGGACGAGATGGGCGACCAGCGCGGCGAGCCGGTCGTTGTCACCGAACCTGATCTCCGCCGTCGCGACCGTGTCGTTCTCGTTGACCACGGGCACGGCGCCCATCGCGAGAACCTGGGCGAGCGCGCGGTAGGCGTTGCGGTAGTGGGCGCGGCGGCTGATGTCGTCCGCGGTGAGCAGGACCTGGCCGACCCGCAGCCCGTAGCGGGCGAAGGAGGCGGTGTAGCGGGCGACGAGCAGGCCCTGGCCGACGCAGGCCGCGGCCTGCTGTCTGGCGAGGTCGCGCGGGCGCTCGTCGAGACCCAGCGGTGCGAGTCCCGCGGCGATCGCGCCCGAGGAGACGAGGACGACCTCGGTCCCGGCCGAACGCGCTCGCGCGAGAACGTCCACGAGGGCGTCCACCCGGTCCGAATCGAGCCCGCCCGCGGCGGTGGTGAGTGAGGAGGAGCCCACCTTGACGACGACTCGTCGGGCCGTCAGGACATCCGCGCGCAGAGGCGGTTCACCGGTCGGTCCGGTGGGCGCGGGCCGGTTCACAGCGCGGCCGGGGCGGCGAGGGCGAACCCGCCGGTCCGGCGCCGTGGCATCTCGCGCAGGAGCGTGTGCACGGTCTCCACGACGAGTACGGGCCGTTCGTAGGGCAGGTCGTGACCTTGGCCGGGAACCGTCTGCAGTACGGCCCCGGGGATGTCGTCGGCGAGTCGGCGCGCCTGCGCGGGCGGGGTGACGCAGTCCAGGGCGCCGACCAGGATCCGGGTGGGCACCTGGGCGAGCGCGCCGAGGCGGCCCGCGCAGTCGTGGGTGGTCAGCGCGGCGTAGAACTCGGCGATGGCCATCGCGGGAATGTCCCGGAAGGCGCGGGCGCCCTCGCGGACCGACTCGGTGTGAGGGCCCGCCCCGAACACCGCGCGCCACAGAGGCGCGGTGTGGGGATGGGACAGCGGACCGGTGAGCAGCCGGTGCACGGTCCTGGCCGAGCGCGGTGAGCGCAGCAGCCCGTCGGCGAGGTGCCGACGGGCCTGGGACAGCCGCCGTACGGCCGCGCCCGGCCGGTCGGCGGGGACGGTCAGTCCTTCGGCCACCTCGCTCAGACAGGTCGAGATCAGGCCGACGCCTCGCACCCGGTCCCCGAACAGGGCGGGCCGGTGGGCCGCGAGCTGCTGGATGGCCATGCCCCCCATGGAGTGGCCCAGGACCACCACCGGGACGTCGTCCCGGGTGGCCTCGGCCAGCACCCGGCCCAGGTCCCGGCCGAGCAGCGCCATGTCGAGCGTCCCGGCGCCGCGCGTCGAACGCCCGTGCCCGCGCTGGTCGTAGCTGATCGCGCGGACCGCGGGGAATCCCTGACGGGGGCGGGTCAGCGCGTCGATGTGCGGCCGCCAGTCCTGGGCGGACATCGTCCAGCCGTGACACAGCAGTACGGTCACCGGCGCATCGGGATCACCGTGCTCGTAGACGGCGATCTCGGCACCGTCGTCGGTGGTCACCGGCCGCGCCGGGCAGCGGGGTCCGGCGAGGGCGAGGGCGGTCATGAGGCCGGGCCGCGGTCGGCGGCGAGCGCTCCGGACCGGCGCCTGCGGGTTCTGTGCGTAGGGGCCCCGAGCGGGTGCGACTCGTGAATGCGGGCGTAGGGCGAGGCCGACTCGGCTGTCCGCCAGGCCTGTTGCACCTGCCCGTGGGTCAATCCCAGCGTTCGGCAGATCCGTTGGGGACTCCAGCCGTGGTGTCGCAGGAACCAGACGTACGCCGGGCGCTGCCGTGCCTCCGGACTGATCCGTCGTCCGCCGTCGGCCAGGAACGCGGCCAGCTCGGGGCTGATCGCGCCGAGGGTGCCGGCGACCCGGAGCAGCTCCCGGCGTTCGCGGACGTCGAGGCCGCCCCAGATGCCGGTGCTCTCGCCGTTCAGGAGCGCCTCGTCCAGGCACTGCCGGGACACGGGGCAGCCGGCGCACAGCCGCTTCGCCACCGCGTCCCGTTCGTCGTCCGTTCCTCCGGCGGGCGGAAAGAAGGTCTCGGGGTCGGCGTCACGGCAGGCCGCGCGCTCCACCCAGGGGTCGGTGTCCGCACGGTGCTGCGCCGGTGGGTGCATGGCGTTCGGGCCTTCCTCGGTGTGGGCGTGGACAGTTCACACAGACCGACAATAAACTCAACGGTCGATGATTTCAATGCTTGTTGATATGAGGTCTCCGGAGGCGCGGGACGGAGTCGTGGGCGCGAGGAAAAGTTGAAGGTGGGACGGTCTTCCTGTGGATTCCACGCTTGTTGAAATAGGGGCTTGCTGGCATCAACTCGGCTGGCGTACGGTCGCGTTGGTTTTACCCGCCGGGGCCGCTCCTGGGCCCCCTGGGAAGCGCCGACAGACGTGTCCCGGACCATGCCCGGCACCCCACCGTTCGCAGCGCGCTCTCAAGACGGGCGACCCCGCACCACGCTTCAGATCGTCATGTGCCATCGAGCTCGACGTTCTTCATCCGCGTTGTACAGAGCCCCCGACGGGGGAGCACGGGGCAGGCGCCTGGTGGGTGTCTCGCGTGCGCAGACTTCCATGGCGCGAGCTGTCGAACGTACCGGCGGCCGTCATCGGGCTCGGGCAAGGGGCGGCATCGCGCCCCTCGGAACGGGCTCGTTCTCGGTTCGGCAACTGTCCAAGCCTCTGGAGGTCCCATGCCCGTCGTCAGCGCCCCCGTCGTGTCCCTGCCTCGCCATCAGGTGACCACCGACGAACTGCTCGACCGCATCACGGAGTTGTACCCGGGAGACCCCGGCCTCGCCGCGGCCCGGCGCGTCATCAGGTCCACCACCGTGCGCACGCGCTGGTACTCCAGGCCGCTCCGGCAGCAGTTCGACCCCGACCTCCCGCTCGCGGAACGGACCCGCCTGCATCTGCTGGACAGCCTGGAACTGGCGGAGAAGGCCGCACGCGGAGCGCTCTTCGAAACGGGGCTCACCGCGGACGACATCGACGGCCTGATCGTCCTCAGCGCCACGGGGCACACGATGCCGGGGCTCGACGTCTTCCTGATGGAGAGGCTCGACCTGCCTCCCGCGGTCCGCCGCATACCGATAGCGCAAGTTGGGTGTGCGGGCGGGGTGTTCGGCCTCGTCCGCGCGATGGAACTGGTGACCGCCCGGCCGGGGTCAACGATCCTGGTGGTCTGCTCCGACGTGTTCAGCCACTACCTGCACCGGGGTGATTCCGCCCTGGACGGCATGATTCTGAAGGGGCTGTTCGGCGACGCGGCGGGTGCCTGTGTGGTGCGTACCGAGGCCGAGGGTCCCCACATGGAACTCACCGACTCCTGGGAGTACCTGCATCCCGGGAGTCACGGCCTCGTGGGCAGCCGGGTGGCCGGCGACGGACTGCACGCCTTCAACTCGCCCCAGCTGCGGCATGTGATCGAAGGCGCGATGCCGCCGCTCCTTGACTGGCTGGCGCGGACCGCACCGCCCGGAACGGATCCCGCGCCGAGGTTCCTCGTCTCGCACACCGGGGGCCCCAGGATTCTGGACGCCATCGTCAGCGGCCTGGGCTGCGAGCCCGCGATGATCGACCTCGCTCGCGACTCGATGCAGGAACTGGGCAATCTGGGGTCGGTATCGGTGCTCGACGTACTGGAGCGCACCTTCGCCAAGTTGCCGGCCGAAGGTGCCCACGGCCTGCTGTTCGCCGCCGGCCCCGGGGTCTCCCTGTTCGGCATAAGAGCCGTCTGGCACCCCTGGGGGTGAAGCGAGCGCGATGCGGTGCCTTCTGCCCCGGCCCTCCGGGGCGATGGCCTCGGGGCGAGCCGGTGACTCCGGCCCGAAGTCACCGGCTCCCGCCCGTGCGGGCGAGAGCGATCCGAAGGTGCCGAGCTTCCCGAACGCCCGCACCGGCTCCCGCCCGCACCGGCTCCCGCCCGCACCGGCTCCCGCCCGCACCGGCTCCCGCCCGCACCGGCTCCCGCCCGCACCGGCTCCCGCCCGTGCGGGCGAGAGCCCGCCGGGCGAGGGTCAGGCCTGTGTCCCCGCCCTGCGGGGCTCCAGCTCGGCGGACAGGCGAAGCTCAAGGGCCGGGACGACCCAGGCGAGGAATTCCTCGAAGTCCATGGAGGCCAGCGGTTGGATCTTGAGCACGTAGCGCATGAGGGCGAGGCCGACCAGGTGGCCCGACGCCAGGGCGGCGCGGGTCTCGGCGTCCGGCCGGTCCTTGTACCCGGAGGTCGCCGCCCACTTCATGGTGGACTCCTCCACCCTGGCGCGGAGCGTCTCCGACGTGGCGCTGTCGGCGAGGCCGGCCCGGTAGATGGCGGTCATGCCGTACCGGGTCTCGTCGCTCTCCCAGAAGGACAGATAGGTCCGGGCCAGCCAAGGTGCCTCCGAGGTGACGTCGCCCTCCAGGGACGGCGGCAGTTCGTCGAAGATGGAGGCGACGCTCAGCGGTGAGTTGACCGCGGCGTCGAACACTCCTTCCTTGTTGTCGAAGAAGTGGTGCACCAGCGCCGGATCCACCTGGGCGTCCTCCGCGATCGCGCGGATGGTCGTGCGGGCGTATCCGCGGTCGGCGAAGAGCTGGAGAGCGGACTCCAGGATCTGCTCACGGGTGCCGCTGTCCCCGGGCCGGCGTCCGCTGCGCGCGCGCACCGGGCGTGGCTTCTTCGCTGCCGGGGAGGGGGCCCGTCGAGGGGGAGCGGGCTTACGGGCGGGGGTGGACGAACCGTCTGCGCGACTGGGTGTCATGGGATCACTGCACTTCGGGGGTTCTGTGAGCGAGTAATTCACTGGGTAGTGAAAACTATCCTAGCAGGCGGTCCCCCAGGAATTCCATCCACGGGCAGCCTCGATCAACGACAGCTCCGTCAACGGCGGGAAGATGTCCGCCTGTTGGCGGGACTGCCGGCTCTCGGCCGTGCGCTGTCCACCGCCGGGTTCGCGGTCACTGCTCGCCGTCGCTCCCGAGCAGGGTCCGCCGCAGTCCCGGCGAGATCGTCCGGATCACCGTGTCCAGATCCGCCGCGGCGACGGCGTCCACCCTCATGAGGTGCCGCACGAAGGCTACTCCGCCGAGCTGCGCCCCGAAGAGCGCCGTGCGCAATCCGGCTTCCCCGCCCGCCAGTTCATGGTCGACCTGTCCGTTGAGGGCCTTGGTGAAGCGTTCGCGCATGATGTGGGAGGCCTCCCGGTCGGAGAGCGCGACCCGGTACAGCTCGATCAGCGGGGAGTCCTCCTCGTTGGGCTCCCACAGTGCCAGGTAGGTGCGGGCGAGCCGCGCGGGCAGATCGTCGTCGAGGCCCTCGCTCACCGCCGGGCGCAGGATTCCGGCCACCCGGGCGGTCCGCTCGATCAGGGCGCCGAAGACCGCCGCCTTGTCCGGGAGGAGCTCGCGGGCGAACGCCTCGGGCAGGCCGGCCTTCTCCGCCAGCCGAGGGAAGTCGGTCTGCCGGTAGCCGAACTCCGTGAAGAGGGAACGGCCCGCGGAGATCAGGGCCTCGGTCGCCTCGGCCAGGGTCTCGGCCGCGGTCTCTGCGCTGCTGGCGGTCATGACGGCAACTCCCCATGTCGTACGACGTGTCGGCCGGTTCGGGGCGGGTCCGTCGCGAGGGTCGGACTGCCAGCCGGCCATTAATTCATGCTCAAGTGAACTCTTTCGGTGTTGAATTTGTCAAGGCGCTCTGCGATGATTTCAACGCCCGGTGAGTTAACTCGTGGCTCGCCGCCGCCCGAGGAGGAATCGTGCAGTCCATCGGCATCATCGGAGTGGGCTCGTACCTGCCCGAGGCCATCATCAGCAACGCGGAGATCGGGCACGGTGCCGGTGTGACCGACGAGTGGATCGTCCGCAAGACCGGAATCCGCGAGCGGCGCCGCGCCGCTCCGCACGAGGCCACCTCGGACCTGGCCGCCGCGGCGGCCGTGCGCGCCCTGCGGAGCGCGGGCCTGACGGCCGACCGGCTGGCCTACGTCGTCGTCGCCACCTCCACGCCCGACCATCCGCAACCGGCCACCGCAGCCCTCGTCCAGCACCGCATCGGCGCCGTCCACGCAGCCGCCTTCGACGTCAACGCGGTGTGCAGCGGATTCGTGTACGCCCTCAAGGCCGTGCAGAAGCTGCTGGCCGGAGCCGCCGACGGCGCACCCCGTCACGGACTGGTCATCGGCGCCGACGTCTACTCCCGCATCCTCGACTACACCGACCGCCGTACGGCCGCACTCTTCGGGGACGGCGCCGGCGCGACGGTCCTCGGCCCCGTCGCGCCCGGCCTCGGCCTGCGGGAGATCTCCCTCGTCTCCCGAGGCGACGCCCACCGGCTCATCGAGGTCACCGCGGGCGGCAGCCGCCGCCCCTCCTCGCCGCGGACACTGACCGACGGCGACCACTACTTCCGCATGGACGGCCGGGGCGTACGCGACTTCGTCACCCGTACGCTCCCGTACGAGACGGACCGGCTGCTGCGCCACGCCGCCGTCCCCGCCGACGCCGTACGGCACTTCGTCCCGCACCAGGCCAACGGCATCATGCTCGCCGAACTCTGGCCCGGCCTCGGCCTGCGCCGCGCGGCCCTCCACCTCACGCTGGAGCGCTACGCCAACACCGGTGCCGCGTCCGTGCCCGTCACCCTCGCCGAGATGCACCGCGGGGGAGCGGCGGAGCCCGGCGACCTGGTCGTACTCGCCGCGTTCGGCGGCGGCATGAGTCTCGGCATCGCCCTGCTGAACTGGTCGATGGACGCCCGCGAGGGTGCCCCCGCGCTCGGCACGCACCCCTCGGTCCCGCATCTCCTCACGGCCGGCGATCCCGTCGCGCCGCTCGCGCCGTGAGCGCCGACGAGGCCGCCGCCCCGGACATCAGGGGACGGGTCGCCCAACTCCGCGCGCTGCGCGAACAGATCCGGCAGGGCCCCGGCGAGAAGGCGACGGCCGCCCAGCACGCCAAGGGCAAACTCACGGCCCGCGAACGCATCGGACTCCTCCTGGACGACGGCACGTTCAACGAGGTCGAGCCGCTGCGCCGGCACCGGGCGACCGGATTCGGCCTGGAGGACCGCAGGCCCCACACCGACGGAGTCGTCACCGGGTGGGGCACGGTCCACGGACGTACGGTCTTCGTGTACGCCCATGACTTCCGCATCTTCGGCGGCGCCCTCGGCGAGGCCCACGCCGAGAAGATCCACCGCATCATGGACCGCGCCCTCGCCGCCGGCGCCCCGCTCGTCTCCCTCAACGACGGCGCGGGCGCCCGTATCCAGGAAGGCGTCACCGCGCTCTCCGGCTACGGCGGCATCTTCCGCCGCAACGCACGCGCCTCCGGGGTGATCCCGCAGATCAGCGTGATGCTCGGGCCCTGCGCCGGCGGCGCCGCGTACTCCCCGGCCCTCACCGACTTCGTCTTCATGGTCCGTGAGACCTCACAGATGTTCATCACGGGACCCGACGTGGTCCAGACGGTCACCGGCGAGAAGGTCACCCTGGGCGGCCTCGGCGGCGCGGACGTGCACGCCGAGGTGTCGGGAGTCGCGCACTTCGCCTACGACGACGAGGAGACCTGCCTGGAGGAGGTCCGCTTCCTCCTCTCCCTGCTTCCGCAGAACAACCGGGAGACCGCCCCCGCCGGCCTCCCCGAGGATCCCCCGGACCGCTCCTGCGACTCCCTCCTCGACCTCGTCCCCGCCGGCGGGCACCGCCCGTACGACATGCGGCGGGTCATCGAGGAGATCGTCGACGACGGCGAGTACCTGGAGGTCCACGAACGCTGGGCGGCCAACGTGATCGTCGCCCTCGCCCGCCTGGGCGGCCAGGTCGTGGGGATCGTCGCCAACCAGCCCCTGGTCCTCGCCGGAGTCCTCGACATCGACGCCAGCGAAAAGGCTGCCCGCTTCGTCCAGATGTGCGACGCCTTCAACATTCCATTGGTCACCCTGGTCGATGTACCCGGCTTCCTTCCCGGCGTGGACCAGGAGCACAACGGGATCATCCGGCGTGGCGCCAAGCTCCTCTACGCCTACTGCAACGCCACCGTCCCGCGGATCTCACTGATCCTCCGCAAGGCGTACGGCGGCGCCTACATCGTCATGGACTCCCGCTCGGTCGGCGCCGACCTCTCCTACGCCTGGCCGTCCAACGAGATCGCGGTGATGGGCGCGGAGGGTGCCGCCAACGTCGTCTTCCGGCGCCGTATCCAGTCGGCCGACGACCCCGAGGCCACCCGCCGCCAGCTCGTCAAGGAGTACAAGGCCGAGCTGATGCATCCGTACCACGCCGCCGAACGCGGCCTCCTCGACGACGTCATCGACCCCGCCGGGACCCGCCACGTGCTCATCGAGTCCCTCCGCGTGCTGCGCACCAAGCACGCCGACCTGGCCGTCCGCAAACACGGCAACCCGCCCCAGTGACAAGGAGCGTCATGACCACCGCCACCGAAGCAGCCTCGCCCCTCGTCCGCGTCGTCAAAGGCGGCGACGTCCTCCCCGAGGAACTGGCCGCCCTGACCGCCGTCCTCCTGGCCCGGGCGACGACGGCCGGCGGCGAGCCGCGCACCACCACGTCCGTCGTCCCGCTCTGGGACCGCCCGGCGTCCTACCGTTCCCCGGTGAGCTGGCGCAACTGACCGACGCACGGCGCCCGTCGCCCCCGAGGGCAACAGGCGCCGCGCGTCGTACGCGGGTCCCTCGGAGGCCCGTCGGCGTGGCCTGCTCGGGGGGAGTGGCCGATGGGCGTGGCCCGCTCGGGGGGAGTGGCCGATCGGCGTGGCCCGCTCGGAGGGGGCGACCGATCGGCCGAGTCGGGCACCGGCAGCTCGGCGATCGGCCGCAACCGTGGCAGGCGGCGGGGTGGACACAACCTCCAGAAGCCGAGCGGCGACCGGCGCACGGCTTGCCCACCCGGCCCCGGACACCCGTCAGAGTGCTCGCGAGGTGCTCGCGTGCCGCTCGTGCGGCGCCCTCCGCCCCGGCCCCGATCCGTTCCCGCCCCGGCCCCGATCCGTTCCGGCCCCGGCCCCGATCCGGCCCCGCACCCCGCACCGCGGGGCCGAGGTGCTCGCGCCAGTGGGCCGCGTCGAAGGGGACCGAGCCCACCGGGCCGACCAAGCCCCATCCCTCAGGCCTGCTCCGCCGCCGCAGTAGGCTCCGGCTCCGCCGGGGCAGCCGCCACGTCCTCTTCCTCCACCACGACCGGCGCCCCACCGGGCACCCGCGCCACCGGTCCCTCCTCCCCGCACCACCGCCGCAGAGCGCCCCGCACCCGGGCCCGACGCCCCTCCGGATCCCCCACACCGTCCACCCATGCCGCGTACCCGTCCGGCCGCACCAACACCACTCCCACACCGGGAAGTTCAGGCACCGCACCCCCCACTCGCACGGGACTCACCCGCGACCCCCACGCCTCCGTGAGCGCCGCGCACCCCCCGTCCTCGCCGAGGTCGAGCAACACGAACCGACCATCGCGCATCAGCGCGTACAACCGCACCGCCGCGCCGCCGACTTGAGGCACCGTCAGGTCCGGCACCCGCTGCCCGGCCCGCACCGCCAGTCCCTTGCGGCCGCCGGGACCCCCTGCGGTCCCCGCGCCCCGGAAGCCTCCGGCGGCCCGCTCCGTGTACCCGTTCCGCAGCCCGGAGATCGCCTCCCCGGCCACCCTGCGGACCCGCCGGGACGACAGTGCCTTCGCCATCACCATCCGCCGCACCGCGGTGACCGTCGCGGACGGCGAGGTCGCCAGCCACGTGGCCCGGTCCGTCGCCCGCAGAATCCGTTCGGCCTGCGGTCGCCGCTCCGCCTCGTAGGTGTCCAGCAGCCCCGCCGGCGCCCACCCCTGAACCTCCGCGCCGAGCTTCCACCCCAGGTTCACGGCGTCCTGGATCCCGAGGTTGAGCCCCTGCCCACCGAGCGGCGAGTGCAGATGCGCCGCGTCCCCGGCGAGCAGCACCCGCCCGGTCCGGTACTGGTCCGCGATCCGCTGGTGGATCTTGAACCGGGCCAGCCACTCCGGCTCGTGCGGCCCGGGATCGAAGCCGAGCGCGTCGGTGAGCGTCTCGCGCAGTTCGTCCAGCGTCACCGGCTCCCGCGTCCAGGGCCGGTCCCGCCGCGCCACCGCGATCCTGTACAGGCCCTCGCCGTAGGGCACCGAGACCGTGACACCGCCCCCGCCGGACATGATCAGTACGTCGTCGGGCGGCGGCTGACGAAGCCGCACATCGGCGAGGATCGGCGCGATCGGATACGTACGGCCCCGGAAGGCGATGCCGGCGAGTTCGCGTACGGCGCTGTGGGCGCCGTCGCAGCCCACGACGAAGTCGGCGCTCTCCTCCCATTCGCCGCCGCCCGCCCGTACCTGGAGCGTGACGCCCGAGCCGTCCTGCGCCAGCCCGAACACCTCGGCGCCGCGCTCGACGGTGACCCCGAGGCCGAGGGCGCGCCGCTGAAGCACCTCTTCGGTGCGGTTCTGCGGGATGACGTTGAGATAGGGGAACCGGGTGTCGAGTCCGGCGAAGTCGATGCGGGCGCCGCGCACGGGCACCATCCGGCCGACCGGCCGGCCGAGGGCGGCCAGCGTGTCGGCGTGGCCGCGCAGGTCGAGCACCTCCATGGTCCTGCTGTACAGACCCATGGCGCGGGACTGGGCGGACGGCGCGAGCCGGCGTTCGAGGACCGTGCAGGACACGCCCGCGGCGGCCAGTTCACAGGCCAGAGCGAGACCGGTGGGACCGGCCCCGACGACGATGACGGACTGTTCAGGAGCGATGGCCACGGATTCCTCCTTGGACGGTGGACACAGGCGACGGCAGGGCGGGCACGGAGAGCGACCGCCCGAACCGGCCCGCCCAGGCGCCCGCCCCCAGCACGAGCAGGGCGAGCAACAGCCAGCCCACCGCCCCCCGTTGGACCACGAGGAACGTGATGACCAGCGGCCCGTAGGTGTTCCGCGCGGCGTTTCCCAGACTGAAGAAGGCCAGGTAGACCTGGCGGCGGTCCTCGGGCGCCAGGTCGTAGGAGATAGCCCAGGCCCCGGCCTGCTGAGACATCTCGGCGAACGCCTGGAAGGCGACAGCGCCGAGGATCAGCGCCACGGCAGCCACCGCGGGGACCGCCCCCGTGACCGCGAGCACGCAGCAGCCCACCGCGAGCAGCAGTCCGCTGCGCCGCAGCGCCCGCCCGCCGTCGCCCGCGCCTTCGACGCCCCGGGTGGCCCGGACCTGGAAGAGCACCACGACGACCGTGTTCAGCACGAGGGTCCAGGCGATCGCCGCCCGTGGGATCCGGTCGTGGGCGAGCACCCACAGCGGAACACCGGCGGTGAGTACGGTGACATGCAGGCTCACCACCGAGTTCAGTCCGGTGAGCAGGGCGAAGCGCCGGTCCCGGAAGACACTGAGCCGCTGCCTCCACGGCAGCGGCCGTCCGCCGGCCGGCGGTCCGGACCCGGGCGTCCTCAGCCGCGCCACCAGGACCGCGGCGAGCACGAACGAGAGCGCGTCGGCGTACACGATGGCGACGTACACACGGCCGCTGTCCGGCAGCAGGACCGCACCGGCAACCAGCCCGCCGAGCGCGAGACCGAGGTTCTGCAGCGACCGCGCGCGCCCCATGGCGCGGACGCGTTCCTCCTTGCCGACCGCCGTCCCGAGCAGTCCCTGTACCAAGGGGGAGGCGGCCCGGTCGGCCACCCCGAGCAGGGCGACCACCAGGAGGAACGCGGAAAAGCGTGACACGAAGGGGTAGCAGGCGAGCAGGGCGGCCCGCGCCAGATGGGCGCCGAGGAGCATACGCCGCGGTCCGACCCGGTCGGCGAGTATCCCGATCGGCACCAGCGACACGAAGGACAGCCCGCCGGCGACCGACAGCCCGATGCCCACCTGGCCGCTGCCCAGATGCAGGTACCGGGTGAAGAAGATGACGGACACGGACATGTACAGCCCGCTGCCGAGGGCGTCGGCGAACACCGCGACGAGCAGGGCGGCCGCCGCCCCGGACACCGGTCCCCGCCGCTCCCGCTCCGCTTCCTGTGCCATATCGCCCTCACTCGGCCGGAGTTCAGTAGTAGTGGCGCATCAGGTCGTCCACCCACTCCGGCTGGACGACCTCCTCGCGCGGCCCGAACTGCCGCAGATACGGCTTGATGTCGAGCACCGGAGTGCCGTCGACGGCGTCCAGCCCGACCACGTGCAGATCGAGGCCGTCCGTCCTGACCAGCCGGCAGCGGGACACCCCGATGCGGTTGGGCCGGTTCTTGCCGCGCTGGGCGAAGATGCCGGCCAGCGGCCATTCCGGGTTGTTGCGCGGATGACGTGCGCCCTCCTGCACCTTGCCGGGCGGCACGCGGTGGAAGTGGAAGACGACTTCGAGGTGGGAGAAGGAGTCGAGGGAGAGCAGCGCGTCCGTGGTGAACCGTCCGGCGTCCAGCCGGATGACGGAGGACACCTCGCCCCAGTCGTCGTCGATGAGTTCGCGCCGCTCGTTGTGCACCTGGGCGATCGGCACCAGGTCCGTGATCGCTTCTCCGGTCATGTCCGTCCTTCCGTCTTCGTCTGCCGAGGCGGTTCCCGCGGCGTTCCCCTTCAGGGACCACACTTCGTCCCGTACGAGCAACTCCCCGTCCCCGGCGCGCTGTACGGCCAGGTAGATCTCTTCGCGCGCCACGCCCAGGAGGTCGGCGAGCCGGTCCCGGAGCAGCCGCAGCAGTTGACGGACCTGCGTCCCGCTGTAGCTCTCCTTGCACACGACGAAGCCGACCGGGGCCGGGGCTCCCGCCCCCTGGTGCCACTCCGGCCGGTGGAAGGTGTCCGCCTCCAGCCGCTGCCACCACAGCCAGCAGTGGCCGCGTTCCAGGCCGAGCAGCGTGGTCACCGCGTCGGCGAGTTCCCCGAGCACGGCCGTTCCCGGGCTGGGCGCGGGGGAGAAGAGTCTGATCACCGGCATGTCAGCGCACCCCGGCGAGCGGTTTGACGCCGATCACCATGCAGGTGCGGACGGGGATGAAGAACTCGTCGCCGTCGGCGCGGATACCGAGGGCATCGCGGTACGACGCGGGAGCCCCGGCGAGCCGCGCCCGGATCGCCCGCTCGGCCTCGGCGCCGGACGAGGCGATCTCGCACCAGCGTCCGACGGGCACCCCGGTACGGCTCTCGGACTGCTCGCCCCGGGCGACGGGAACGTTGAGACCGGCGTCCTGGAGGAAGCCGATCCACTCGGTGAGGGTGTAGCTGCGCCGGTGGGTCGGATCGTGCAGCATCTCCAGCTCGTGGTTGAGCGCGTCGACGCCGGGATCCTCGTGCCCTTCCAGGTCGATGACGGCGAGCCGCCCGCCGGGGCGCAGCAGCCGCGCCATCTCCCCCACCGCCTTCGGCAGGTCACGGAAGTGGTGCGGGGCCAGGCGGGACACAACGAGGTCGAAGGAGCCGTCCTCGAAAGGGAGTTCCTCAGCGAACGCCTCGGCCGTCTCGACGGTTGCGGCGCGCTCCGCGGCCAGTCGACGGACGGAGGCCAGCATGTTGGGTGCGGGATCCACGGCGACGAGACGGGCCGGGCGGTCATCGGCGAACGACAGCGCCAAGTGACCCGCGCCGCAGGCGACATCGCAGATCGCGCTGCCCGTCTGCGGCCCGAGCGTCTCGTGCAGGGCCTCCATCGTGGGGCTGGACCGGTGGACCTCGCTGTTCGCGAAGTTCTCGGCGATCTTGTCGAATCGCTGGCTGGAGAGCATGTCGCGCGCCGCCTTTCCTCGTCTGCCGGCCTGTCGCTGACCGAACGTCACTTTGCTTGTCCCACCAAGGAGGTGAGTTCCGAGACCGCGTCACGGAAGGGGCCGGGGCCGCACGGCTGGAGGGTGTGTCCGAGTCCTTCCAGCAGATGCACACGAACCTCGAAGGAGCGCTGCCCGACCAGTCGGCCGGCCGACCACTGGCCGTACATGTCGGGGGCGAACACGGTCGGCTTCTGGGCCTCGTCGGCCACGTAGCCGATCAGGTCGAAGCTGCCGTACACCAGGTCGAGCGAGGTGACGCGTGAGGTCAGGAACGTGTCCTCCTCGATCACCGTGCCCACCAGCACCACCCCGTCGGCGTCGCGCGGCGCACCTGAACGCAGCAGCTCCAGCAGTGCGAGCCCGCCGAGGGAGAAGCCCACCAGGACGACGGGCCGCACCAGTTGGTGCGCGTGCGCGTCGAACAGCTGGGCCAGGCGCCCTGCGCGCGCGAGCAGGTCGGCCTCGGTGGCGGGTTCCGCGGGGTCGCGGACGGGCAGGTCGCAGGTGAGTACCTGCGCACCGGAGCCGGCCAGCCGTTCGCTCAGTTCCTCCTGCAGCAGGTCGTCGCGGCCCTGCCCGTCCAGTACGGACACACTGCCGGGTCCCGCGAGGAGCACGGTGGCGTTCGCCGGGCGGGCGGGAAAGGTCCGCCGGATGCGATACAGGGATCGGTCCGGGGCCCTGCGCCATTGGGTCCGCCGGTGCACGGTCATCGGGTCACCTGTGGCAGACGGCCCCGGCGAACCCGCCGACGCGCTGGTGGAAGTAGACGCTGATGATCTCCTCGTGGAGCGCCTCGCCGTCCAGAGTGGGGACGACGCTCTCCCGGGTGCCGGGCACCGGCTCGACGAGGCCGCGCTCCATGAGTTCGGTGAATACGGGCGCGAACGGCTCGTCGTGGAACAACTCGACGCCGAACCGCTGCCGGAACCGGCCCGCGTCGATGGGCTGGTTCGCCTTGAAGGCGAAGCCCAGCACCATCCCGGCGGCCTGGTGTCCGGCGAGCCGGCGCCCGGAGGCGAGCGGCAGACCCGGCCCCTCCCTCAGCCGGCGGGCGTACCCGGAGATGTCGGCGATGTTGTGGGTCTGCGTCACGGTGTCGCCGTCGCCGGTCAGCCAGCCGTACGCGCCGGGGCCGTAGGCGATCATGGAGTCGTGGCGCTGCCACTTGTTGCGGGAGACACGGGGGATGTTGCCGTCGGGGTAGACGCCGGGACGGTTCCACCATCCGCACGGGCTCGGGTGGTAGCCGCCGTCGAGCAGTAACTCCACTATGGCCTCCCGCATGGCGTAGGTCGCGCCGAGCGAGGGGAACAGGTGCTGTTCGCGCAGCCGGTTCTTGACGCTCTCGACGTTCCACAGCGCCCGGTTGCCGATGCCCATCTTGGCCCGGTCCGCGTTGCGCAGCCGGTAGATGGTGATGGTGGGGACGTCGAGGTCGATCAGGCTGCGGATGTCGTCGGCGACCTTCGCGGGCGTCTGGTGCGGCAGCCCGAACATCATGTCGACGTTGAAAGGTTTTCCGGTGGCGCGCAGTTTCGCGATGGCCCGCAGCGACATGGCGGCGTCGTGGCCGCGGCCCGCGAACGCGTTGACCTCGCTCTGCAGGGACTGGACGCCGACGCTGAAGCGGTTGAAGCCGATGGCGCAGGCCTCGGCGAGTTCGTCCCGCTGGAAGTTGTCGGGGTTGCCTTCGAGGGATATCTCGCAGTCGTCGGTGAGGGTGTGGCGGGCGCGTACGTGGTCGAGCAGGCGCGCCAGTTGCTCGGTGCCGAGCAGGGACGCGGTGCCGCCGCCGAGGTAGACGGACTCGATCGGGGAGTGCGCGAGCCAGGGGGAGTGGGCGAGGCGCCGGCTCGACTCCTCCAGCAGCAGATCCGTCCAGATCCGCGGAGCCGCCTCGCCCTCGGGGCCGTCGGCGACCTTGCGCTTGACGTAGTTGCAGAAGTGGCAGATGTACGCGCACAGCGGCACGTGGAAGTAGAGATGGACGGGCCGGCCGCTTCCCGGGTGGTCACGCAGCGCGTCGGAGACCTCCGAAACCGACAGCCGGTCACCGTAGTTGGCCGTGACGTTGATGTTGTAGTCGTCCTGGCCCATCCGCAGTGCGGGGTTCTCCCTGAGCAGCCGCGCGAGTCCTGTTCCGGGGCGCGGCGCGGGTCCCGTACCGGGGTGCAGTGCGGTTCCCGTACCGGGGTGCAGTGCGGTTCCCGTACCGGGGTGCAGTGCTGTGGGGCCGGCCGAAGCAGCCGTCTTGCTCATCGCGACCTCGTCTCCTCGACAGGAAAGAACGGATGCCGGGCGGGCCTTTGCCGTCGGCGGGCCTTCCCGGCCCGCCCCTCGACGGGCCGGGAGTGGTCCACCGCTTCGTCACCTACCGGCAAAGGCCTGGTGTCAGATCTCGACCTCGATGACGGTGGCCTCCGTGATGTTGGTGGCCTCCACCAGCGTCTCGGCGGGAGCGGTGGCCGAGGCGGCTCCGACCGCGCTCAGGGTCACGCCCTCCTCTCCCGGCTCCAGGTGGATGCGGATGACCTTCTTCTCTTCGGGCATGGGTGTCTTCCCTTCGGTGGAGGCGGCAGCGGTCGCGCCGCCGTGGGACAGGGCCCGCTCACTTCGTCGGGAGCGGGAGTCGGTCGGGGCTGTCCGGGCCGCCCGGCGTCACCTGACGTGGCGTCAGAGTCAGGCGTACGTTGCGCTGTTTGCGCGCCCTCCAGTAGCGGCCGGAGCGCAGCGTGAACTCCTGGAGATACTCGGTGGCGCCACAGCCCCTGGGGTCACCGGTGATGTTCTTGGCCAGCGGTGGGCAGCGGAACTGGCACCAGATGTCCTCGGCGGCCACCGGGCACGAGGCGCACACCGTGTGGTCCTCGAAGCGGATGTCGCGGAACGCGTCGAAGCCGTGCTCCCAGATCTCGGCGAACGGCGTCCGGGCCGTGTTGCCGGCCTTGTGGAGCTGGCCGGCCATGCAGTTGCTGCACGGGTAGACGTCGCCGCGGCTGTTGACGTAGACGACCGAGCGGCCGCACTTCTCCTGGCCCACGGCGCGCTCCAGGCGCTGGCAGAACTGGATGGTGTCCACCCCGCGGATCTCGTCGGCGGCGCGCCGGGCCGGACCGGTGGGCGTCTCGGCGGGCTCTTCGTCGGGTTCGGTGGAGTAGAGGTCCATGCACCGCTGGTAGACGGCGAAGACCTCGTCGATGTCCTCGGGGCGCAGCAGCATGCCCGGATGCAGCAGGGCCCGGCCGACCGGGTGCGTCTCCAGCCACTGGGGCCGGGGGTACCCGCGGTCCGCGCACCACTCGAAGATCTCCTCCGCGTCCTGGATGTTGTTGCGGTGGACGGAGATCGCGGTGCGGAACACATGCCCGTGCTTGCGCATCAACTCGAACGCGTGCTGGAGCTTGGGGAAGTCCATCCTGCCGCGCACGGTGCGTTCGGGGTCGGCGGTGTCGAAGCTGATGAAGAAGGACTGGCCGGGCGCTATCCGGGCGAGCTTCTCCTCGGTGACCAGGAGTCCGTTGGTGAAGATCTGGGTGCTGAAGGGTTTGCTCCGCGCGTGCTGGATGATCTCGACCGCGTCCCGGTGCGAGAAGATCTCACCACCGGTCAGGAACACCTGAAGGACGCCCATCTCCGCGAACTCGTCGAGGAGTTGCTTGATGCGCGGGGTGGATATCTCATCGGGGCGCCTGAACGCGGAGTCCGCGTAGCAGTGGCGGCAGCGCAGGTTGCAGAGGTTCGTGGTCTCCACGAAGGCGATGGCCGGCGCGGGCAGATGGAACCGGTCCGGTGTGACCAGCGGATCGGTGAGCGCGTGGGTCATCAGTTCCGCCGCCGCGACCGCCGTCCCCGCGTTGTGTCGATCGATCAACTCCCGCGCGGAGGCGGCGAGAAACTCTACGTGCCCGTTCGGCAGCAGGGCGACGATCCCGCCCTCGTTCACCTGGAAGGGGATCTTCTGCACGGGCCCTGCCTCTCCTGACGCCGGGGTGAGGAACATGAAAGTCAACATCCACTGAAATCATGTCGCGTTGAACTCTACGGATGATGAATATCCTTGGCAAGGGTGCGCCCCGCCCCGTCGGGGAATGAGTGTGGTGAGCCCCGGGAGCAGTCCGAAGGGCGTCACGATTCGCCTGATCCGGTGGTCAGCTGCCGCAAGCTACATTGTGCTCACATGTCGGGAATGCGTAGCTTTGACGATCGCACCCCACGGAGAGGCCGGTCATGAACATCCCCTTCTTGGACAAGTGGCTCAAGCGGCACCCGGCGCGGCGGGACCGGGGCCTCGCCGCCGCCTTCGAGGACGATCCGGCGGGCGTCGCCGAGTTGCTGTCGGAGTGCGACCTGCTCCGCTCCCAGGCGGCGGCCGTCGGTCTCGAACTGGACGACACCCCGGCCTCGTTGGCGGCGCTCGACCAGCTTCTGCCGCTGTGGCGCGACGACCCCGAGGCGCTGCCCTGGCTCGGCAACGACGCCGGCCTCTACCTCGGCACGGTCGTGGTGCGCACGGTGCCGGGGGCCGCCTGGCACGTCTGGCCCGGCGGCAGCCCGGCGGTACGGCTCCCCTCGGGCCGTGAGATCCCGGTCGTCGAGGCGGGCCTCGACTGGGCCGTGCAGGGTGTCCCCGAGCTGTCCCAGATGTACGCCGAGGCCTCGGAGGCCTGAAGGTGACCGGAGCGGCATCCGGGGGATCTGCCGGAGTGTCGCGATTCGCCCGTCACCCGGCCTCGAATACGGTTGGTTGCCCTGAGTGCGTGTCGTCCCTTATCGATCGGTTTGCGTCGATAGTTCGCGGAACCTGTCCCCGGACGGATGGTCAACTGCCGCGTCAGCCGAGGGAATCAGCGTTCGGACCGGCCGACCCGTTGGTGGGCGTGCGAGCGAGCCCGCCTCACCGCCGCCGGCAAGCAGGTTCGGCCGTACGGCGATCGCGTTCCACGCGGGGGCGACGCGCCGAGCCCGGCCGCCCAGGAGCGGCCGCTTGTGCGCCTGTCGGTGGTGACGATTCTCCTGGCACCGGGGGCGAGGCAAGGGTCCGCGCGCTTCACGTACGAAGACTTCCTCGGCGCCGGGAAGCTGATCGCGTCGATCCTGGACTACGATTTGCCGTTCATCCCCGTGGTGACGGTCATCGCGCCGGCCTGCATCGGGATGTGTGTGCTGCTCTCCTGGTTCGCCCCGCGGGCGTGCGGGTGGGAGCGGCGCAGTCCCGAGACCGAGGCCGTGGACGTGGCTCCGGCCGAACCAGGGACGCTGCTGCCGGGTGGGGTACCCCCCACAGCCCCGACGCTGTAGGGGGAGCAGCAGCTCACAGGGCCAGGCCCGGCCGGCGGCAGCCGGAGATCACTGCTCGCGCAGGGGCACCGACACGTAGGACGGGTCGTGCTCCGGCGAGGAGAAGGTCAGCTGCGCGCCGGACGGGTTGTGCTCGATGTAGAGCGGGTCGACCGTGTCGACCACCAGGGCGAGACGATGCCCCGCCGGGACGTCGTAGGCGGTGGAGAACAGGTCGAGGTCCACACCGAACGGCTCGCCGGGCGTCTGCCCGTGGAAGGTGTACGGCGCGTTGCTGACCAGCTTGCCGAGGCCGAGCGGGCCCACGTCGTAGAGGTAGGCGACGAGGGTGCCGCTCTCCTTGGTCCCGGTGACCGTCGTGTGCAGTCTGACGGTGCCGCGTATGCGCTGGGTGCTCGCGTAGCGCTCCGACTGCCACACCGCGGCCCAGTAGCGCGGCAGCAGCGGGATCGCGGCCATCGGCGGAATCCGCGTGAGCTGGTCGAGGATGCTGGAAAGGAAGATGACCCCGCCGTCCGCGCCCGAGTCGACGTTCGCGTGGATCCTGGTGGTGCCCCCGAGGGCGATCCTCCGTGTGGTCGCGCCGACCGATTTCCAGTCCGGGTAACCCTCGTAGCCGCCCGTGGAACGGGACTTGAGCTGTACCGGCTGTTCGCTGTCGACGCCGTTCTCCCTGCCCGCCAGATAGTGGTCGAACCAGCGGCCGGTGTCGGTCCACACGTCGTTGGGGAGCCCGAACAGGCCGGCTATCTCCGGGGTGGCATGGTCGCCCGGGCGGAGCTCGAGCCGCTTGGGCCCGGTCAGCTCCCCGTAGAACTTCGCGTACTGGTTGGGCGAGAAGACCGTGTCGCCCCAGGCGTTGGCCATGAAGACGGCGGCGCCGTTCTTGTTGAGCTGGTCGACGTAGGTCTCGGGGGAACGTTTCTTCCCCCAGTCGATCAGATCCTGCTCCTTCGACAGGTTCGAGGCGAAGAAGTCCTTGAACACCTGCTGGGTCTCGGCGCTGGGACGGCCGACGATGTTTCCGACGCTGTCCAACAGGGCGGCCGCCTGGACGTGTTCGGTGCGGCCGGAGTAGATGGACTCGGTCAGGTCCCCCCAGCCGCTCAGCGCGGCGACCGCCTTGATGCGCTTGTCGTGCGCGGCGGCGAGCAGGCTGATCCCGGCGCCGTACGAGACTCCCGCCACGCCGACCTTCCCCGCGTCGGCTGGGGTGTTGGCGAGCGCCCAGTCGATGATCTTGGACACGTCGGCTGTGTCGCGGGGGCCCGCGACGTCGATCTCCCCGCCCGACTGCCAGAAGCCGCGGACGTTGTAACTGACCACCACATAGCCGGAGTTCGCGAGCTTCTGGGCCTGTGCGAGGTACTCGAGCTGGGGCAGGCCCCAGCTCGTGGGCAGCACGATGAGCGGGTAGTCGCGGGTGCCGTCGGCTCCCGCGGGGGTGACGACGTTGGCCTTGAGGGTCGTGCCGCCGTCACCGGAGATGTCGACGAAGCGGACGCTGTTCGCGCCAGTGGCTGCCTGGGCGGTGGGCGCGAGGCCCAGGCCCGCCGCGGCGATCAGCGTCGCGGAGACGGCGCCGACGGCGGATGTGCGCAGGGTTTTGCGACCGTGTCCCACCGGGTCACTCCTCACATGGTCAGTGCAAAGTGACCCGACGGTAACCTTGGTGGCTCACTTGAAGTAACCCGTCGGTAAGTTACGTGCGAGTAACGATTATTGAAGTGTTCATTTCTAGCGGTCGAAACCTTTTCGGCGTGTGTCCGCGCGGACGGCCGGAAAGCGTCGGTGTCCGGCCGCCAAGACGCCGGGCGGGCCGGTCCTCGGGCAGGCCGGTCGGCGGGCGCGCCGGGCGTCAGGTGCGCCGACGCGGCCGGGGCGTGGCCGGCTTCGCCGCGGACTCCTCGTCCGGCTTGGGGTCCGATGCCGGGTCCGGTGCCGGTGGCGTCGGCAGCGGGGTCTGGGCGGCGCGGGTGACGTCCGCGACGACCTCGACGACATCGGGGCCGTACGCCTGGGAGTTCACGACCTTCAGGAGCAGGACGAAGCTGCTGCCGCCGTGCTTGCGGGCGAGACGGGTGTGGTTGCGGGCGAGATAGCGGGTCGCCGCCTGGTTGGTGATCGCGCGCTGGCCGCAGAAGAGGAAGACCGGTCTCACGTCACGGCTCTGGCCCGCGGTGAGCCGGGCCAGGATCACGTACTCGGCCTTGCCCGGCTCCAGGCGGTGGCGCTCGGTGCCGATCTGGAAGGCGCCCCGGTCGGGCCCCGGTTCGGAGTCGACGTTGACATGTATGCCGGGCAGCAGGGAGTGCAGATGCGCGGCCATGCGCCGGTTCGACGCCGGCCCGCCCACGCAGAACTCCGTCCGCTCGCCGAAACCCTGCTGGGTCGCGTCGTGCGCGATGACCTGGGCGTGCGCGCCGCAGTCCTTGATCAGTGCGGACAGTTCGAGGAGCGCGAACACGTCGTGGCGCATCACCGTGAGCTCGGGGCCGCCCGCCTCGCGGTTCACCACCAGCAGCGACTCGGAGTTGTCGGGCAGCCCGAAGAACGCCTGCTTGCGGCGGAGCTTGCGTCTCCACAGGTAGGTGCGGGCGAGCCAGCCGAGCGCGGCACTGATGCCGGCCGCCAGGACGCCGAGAACGATGTTGCGCACGTCGTCAGTCATGTGCGCGCATGCTAGCGGGCTCACGGAACCGTGTTCGAGGGGGCCTGACGCGGGTACGGCGGTGAAGTTACGCTGCGCAGACGGCTGTTGACTGGAGGTACGGATGCGACGCCCTCTTGTGCGGAATCTGACGGTCTTGGCGGTTTCGGCCGCGACGGTGCTGGTCGGTGCGGCGGCGCCCCCCGGGGCACCGGCCGAGGGTGCGGCCGGGGGTACGGCCGGGGGTACGGTCGCGAGGACGCCCGTCGCGAAGGTGCCTGTCGCGGTCGGCTACGGAGGTGCCGTGGCGAGCGTCGACGCGGACGCCTCCGCCGCCGGCATCGAGGTGCTGAGGAGGGGCGGCAACGCCGTCGACGCGGCCGTCGCCACGGCGGCGGCCCTCGGCGTCACCGAGCCCTACTCGTCCGGCATCGGCGGGGGCGGCTATTTCGTCTACTACGACGCCAGGTCCCGCACGGTGCACACGATCGACGGACGTGAGACGGCGCCCCTGACCGCCGACTCCGGGCTGTTCCTGGAGAACGGCAAGCCGCTCGCCTTCGCGGACGCCGTCACCAGCGGGCTGAGCGTGGGCACACCGGGCACGCCCGCCACCTGGCAGACCGCCCTGGACACCTGGGGCAGCGAGCGCCTGGCCAGTGTCCTGAAACCGGCCGAGCGCATCGCCCGCGCCGGGTTCACGGTCGACGCGACCTTCCGCTCGCAGACCGGGCTGAACCAGGACCGCTTCAAGAACTTCCCCGACACCGCGAAGCTCTTCCTGCCCGGCGGCTCGCTGCCGGTCGTCGGGTCGACCTTCAAGAACCCCGAACTGGCTCGTACATACGAGGAGTTGGGCAGGAAGGGCATGGGCGCGGTCTACGACGGTGACCTCGGCCGGGAGATCGTCGACACCGTCGACCGGCCGCCGGTGGACCCGGCCTCCGGCTACGACGCCCGGCCCGGCGAACTGTCCTTGAAGGACCTCGCGGCGTACGGGGCGAAGCGCCAGGCGCCCACCAGGACCTCGTACCGCGGTCTGAACGTCTACTCGATCGCGCCCTCCTCCTCCGGCGGCACGACCGTCGGCGAAGCGCTCAACATCCTGGAGAAGACGGACCTTTCGAAGGCGAGCGAGGCGCAGTACCTGCACCACTACATCGAGGCGAGCCGGATCGCGTTCGCGGACCGGGGTCGCTGGGTCGGCGACCCGGCCTTCGAGGACGTGCCCACCAAGGGCCTGCTCTCGCAGAAGTACGCGGACGGTCGGGCCTGCCTCGTCAAGGACGACGCGGTGCTGACGAGCCCGCTCGCGCCGGGCGACCCGAGCCGTCCCGCCGCCTGCGCCACCGCCGGGACGGCCGCCCCCACGACGTACGAGGGTGAGAACACGACCCATCTGACGGTGGCCGACAAGTGGGGCGACGTCGTCGCCTACACACTGACGATCGAGCAGACCGGCGGCAGCGGGATCACCGTCCCGGGACGCGGCTTCCTCCTCAACAACGAGCTGACGGACTTCTCCTTCGTGCCGGCCAACCCGGCCGTGCACGACCCCAACCTGCCGGGTCCCGGCAAGCGCCCGCGCTCGTCGATCTCGCCGACGATCGTGCTCGACCGGAACAACAGGCCCGTCGTGGCGCTCGGTTCGCCGGGCGGCGCGAGCATCATCACGACGGTTCTGCAGACACTGACCGAGTTCGTCGACCGGGGTCTCCCCCTGGTCGACGCGATCACCACGCCACGCGCCAGCCAGCGCAACGCCGCCCAGACCGAACTCGAACCCGGTCTGTACGACGGTCCGTTGAGGGCGCAGCTCGAAGGCATCGGCCACTCCTTCAAACTGAACCCGGAGATCGGCGCGGCAACGGGTGTCCAGCGCCTCGCGAACGGCGAGTGGCTGGCCGCGGCGGAGAAGGTCCGGCGCGGCGGCGGATCGGCCATGGTCGTCCGGCCCACGCCTTGACGGCCGTGCCGCGGGGCGGGACCGCCCCGCCCCGCGGCAGCCGTCGTCCGAGCGGTCAGCGCGCCGTCAGGATGCGCGGGCCCGAGTCCGTGATGGCCACCGTGTGCTCCGCGTGGGCCGCTCGGGAGCCGTCGTTGGTGCGCAGCGTCCAGCCGTCGGGGGCCTCGTGATAGCCGTCCGTGCCGCCGCCGATGAGCATCGGCTCGATGGCGAGGACCATCCCGTGTCGCAGGCGCAGTCCGCGGCCGGGACGGCCCTCGTTCGGGACGGGAGGGTCCTCGTGCATCCGGCGGCCCACGCCGTGCCCGCCGAAGCCGTCCGGGATCCCGTATCCCGCCGTACGGCACACCGTGCCGATGGCGTGCGCGATGTCCCCGATGCGGTTGCCGACGACGGCCGCCTCGATACCGGCGGCCAGGGCCCGCTCGGCGGTCTCCACGAGCCGCACGTCGGCGGCGCGGGGCCTGCCGACGATGAAGCTGATCGCCGAGTCGCCCACCCAGCCGCCCAGTTCGGCGCCGAAGTCGATGGAGACCAGGTCGCCGTCGCGCAGCCGGTGGCCGGTCGGGATGCCGTGCACGATCGCCTCGTTCACGGAGGCGCAGATGACCGCGGGGAAAGGTGTGGGCGCGAAGGAGGGGCGATAGCCGAGGAAGGGTGAGCTCGCGCCCGCGTCGCGCAGGACCTGGTGCGCCACCTCGTCCAGCTCCAGGAGGGAGACGCCCACGTCGGCCGCCTCCCGCACCGCCGTGAGTGCCCTGCCCACGACCTGTCCGGCCGCGTACATCTCGTCGATCGACGTGTCCGTCTTCAGTTCCACCATGCCAATTACTATACCGGTATTAGAATGGGTTCATGGTGCGAACCCCCCTGACCCCTGAAGAGCGCGAGCGCGGCGAGCGGCTCGGCCGATTGCTGCGCGAGGCCCGCGGACGCCGCAGCATGGCGGACATCGCCGGAGTGGCCGGGATCTCCGCGGAGACACTGCGCAAGATCGAGACCGGGCGGGCGCCCACGCCGGCCTTCTTCACGGTTGCGGCGCTGGCCCGGGTCCTCGGGATCTCGATGGACGACCTCGTCGTGCGGTGCGCGTTGGTGCCGGTGGCCTGACGGCCCCGGCGTTCGTCCCGGTCTGCTGCCCCTCATGACAGGGCGTGCCGGCCGGCGCCGTCGCGGGCGCCCGTGAGGACGCACCGCGAGCCGCCGAGCTCGTGCTGCCCGGCAACTACGGCGGAGGCGCCGCCGCCCTCGTCCGGCTGGTCCGCCACGCGCGACTGCGGGGGAGGCGTGCCGCATCCGAGGCCGCCCCGACGTCCGCCACTCCGGCGCGGGTCCAGGCGGGGCCCGGTGTGCGCGGGGGTCCCCGCCGGCCGGGCGTGGGGTCGCTCCCGTCTGCACGGGGGTTCGGCCTGAACTCCCCTCGGTGCGGCGGGCGTACGAGGGCTTCGGTCGGCGCGCCCGTACGGGGACACGTCGATGTGCCCGCCGGCGAGAGCTCCGCGTCCGTGCCGAAAACTCCCCGTAGTCGATCCGTAACACGGCTGGTGTTTTCTATCGGGTCGGAGTACTCACGTCGGGCGGGGAGTTGGGTGATGGCTGTAGAACAACTCCCGGGACAGGTGCTGGAGTTCGCCAGGTACCTGAACGGGCTGGTGGACCGACTCGACCGCGGTGGCGGCTGGTGCGGAGTCTTCTGGCAACGCGACCCCGAGGGAATGCGGGCGTGCCTGGAAGGCTGGGAGGTGCCGCCCTGGGACGTCGTGGAGGCGCTCCTCCAGGACGTCGTCGCGGAGTACGGGGAGCGAGCCGCCGCTCAGGAGACCGAACGGGCCCGCGCTCTGCACGGCGCCTCGCTGGCCGCGTACGACGCCCGTCCCGGTGGCCGGGACGCCCTCGGTGACCGCCTCGACGTCATGCTTCGCGAACAGCGCTACGCCGTCGAACGCCAGGCCGAACTGAACAGGCTGCTCCCTTCGGCCGCCTCCCGGGAAGAGGCCGAGGCGATCCGCCTGGACCTCGCCTGGGCTCAGGACGATCACGAACGCGCCACCGCGCGCTGCGCCGAACTGCGCCACCGAATGGACGATGTCGAGCGCCGCGCCCTGCGCACCCGCGCACAGGGCGCGCCGGGCTTTCCGGCCCCCGCCGACGGGGACGGCGCGTGGACGAGGCAGCCGGAGAACTGGGCGGATCCGTCCGAAGTGGATCCCTCCGAAGGCGACCGGTCCGGCAGGGGAGGCGCCTGGCGCGGTCCGGAGGCGGGAACTCCAGGCGCGCACTCCGGCGCACGTACCGGAGTGCAAGCGGGCGTACATGACGCCGGGGCGAGCCCGGGTGCGCATGGCGCCGGGGCGAGCCCCACGGCCCGCCTCCAAGCCCCCGGCCCTGGACCTGGACCTGGCCCCGGACCTGGCTCCGGCCCCGGACCTGGCTCAGACTTCGGCTCAGGCTCAGGCCCGACGGTCTCTGAGCACACGGGGACCTGGTCTCCTCCGGCGGGCCACGCGCCCGGCGGCCAGGGGCGCGCCGGCTCCCCGTCGGCGGACCCCGCGCAGGGCGGTGATCGGGCCTATGGCCAAGCCCCGGTGCCCGCCCCGACGGACGACCCGACCCCGCCCGGCCCAGGCGCGTATCCGAAGCAACGCTCCAAGCGCCGTCCGCGGGGCAGCGCCCGCTTCGCCGGGATGACGGCACCGGACGCGGCGCCCGCGGCTGTACCGGAGACGGCACCGGTGCTGCCCGCCCCACCCGCGCAGGGCAGGCGTACACCCCGCGGCGCACGCTTCGCGGGTGCCGCGGAGGAGCCCGCGCGTCCGCGGACGAATTCCGGGACGCAGCCGCCGGACGAGGACGCCAGACAGCTCACCGCGGAGACCGTCGGGGCCCTCACACGGCTGCGGAGCGAGGGCCGCAGCGGCGAGGCGCACGCCCTGCTCGTGGAAGCGGCGTACTGGCCCCCGGCACGCTTCCCCCTGCTCGCCGCCGAACTCCATCGCGCCGGCCTCGACGCGGACTGGGCCACCCTGCTCTGGGAGGCGGCCTCGCTGCCCGCCGACCGGCTGGTCGCCGCGGCCGACGCGCTCACCGCCAGCGGCCGCACCGCCGACGGCCGGCGGATGCTGCGCCAGGGCGTCACCCGTCCCGCACCCGAGATCGGCGCCGCGGTACTCGGGCTGGCCGACGAGGGCCGAGGGCGCGAGATAGGGGCCTTCCTGGACGCCTACGTCCGCGTATGCCCCCCGGAGGAGGCCGCCCGTAGCGCCGAGACGGACCCGCAGCGTCTCGTGCCGCTCCTCCTGCAGGCGGCCCGGAGCGTGTCCGACGAATGTCAGTGGGACCTGGTCCATGCCCTGCGCGTCGCAGGCTTCACGGTGTGACCGCCCGCCCGGTATGACCGCCACCCCTTCCCCGCCGCCGTCCGCGTGCGGGGGCGGGGGGGGGTGCCTCTATGTCCTTCGTCAAGGCCGTGCTGGTCATGCAGGGGTGGTTTCGGGGAGGCGGGGTTCGTAGAAGGTGCCGTCTCGGA
>NZ_JBIAQF010000039.1:0-70299 GCF_042888885.1 Streptomyces sp. NPDC002742 | reverse complement strand
GGACCCTGTCTTCATGCACCGGCGCCGCCGCGATCACCCGATCCAGAACCCAGTTCGACTGACCACGCCCATCGACCGGTATGCGGAAGCCTTCTCAGGACTGGGTCAAGTGGTTCACGGGGAGCCTCCGGGCGATCCACGTGCACCACCTGACCTACCGCAGCAAGGGCGGCAGTGATCACCCGAGCAACCTGGAGCTGATCCACACGACCTGTCATCGCCAGGTACACGCTGGCGACCGGAAGCTTGACACCCACCGGCAGCCACAGGCCAGCTTGAGCCGGATGCGGGGATGACTCGCACGTCCGGTTCTGAGGGGGCCGGGGCGCAGCAATGCGTCCCGGCTACCCGACTGCTCGGCCGTCTGGCGGGGGCGCCCCTTCCCACGCGGCGGGGGTGGCGGCGGCCCGGCGGCTGCCTACAGCTGCGGGGCAGCCAGCAGCCCTTCGGGCAGATAGGCGGACCGGATGCCCAATTGCCAGCCGTGCGCAAGGCAGGCGAGGGCGGCCAGCGTGGCGGCGCCCACCGGAAGGAGGCTCCGGGCAGCCGGGTCGGCGCCGACGCTCTCGCGGTGCGCTACGAGTCGTTCCTCAAGGGCCCTCTCGAACGCGGCCTGGTCGTCGTCGAGCAGGACGCGCAACAGCTGTTGGTCCCCAGTCAGTGTCCCGGCCGCGTCGAGCTGTTCGGCCGCGCGCGCCCGCTCGGCATGATCCGGCTTGCCCAGCGGTACCAGCCCGGGAAGTGCGCCGGGATAGCGTCCCTGGACGACGTTCAGGTAGCCGCACAGGGCGTCCATCTCGGCGAGATCGGCCGGGTCCGACACCGACTCCCGCTTCGAGTACGGAACGCCGTCACGGATGTCGGGCGCATAGTCATCGCACAGCAGGGGGCCTATCACCCGGTCCCGCTCCCATATCAGCCCGCTGATCACGGACCACGCGAACGCATCGGTCCACGTCCGTGCCGTGGTTGCCGGGTGGTCCGGCTCCCACTCCTCCTCATAGTGCAGCTCCTCGCTGCTGAGGGTCTTCGTCACGAGCGGGAGAGGGACCGAGAAGTCGCCGTCGGGGAAACACGCGAGACTCAGCACGCCCAGGGCGCACTCCGCGGCTGTGATCAGGGCGGTGCGAGAGTCGGACGTACGCAGGGCCGGGTCGGGTACGGTGCGCGCGGCGACGTGGTCGGCCAGCTCCTCGCCGAGGTCCCTGAGCCCTCGCTGTAGCGGCATGTCGCCGTAACGCATCTCGTGCCACCGGCCGAAGGCCCGACTCCACATGTCCTCAAGGGCCTGGGCGATCCGCTCTTCCACGACTGTGTGACGTGCTACTGCTTTGATCGTCATGCCAGCCATCCTGGCAGTACCCACCGACAGCGCAGTCCCCCCTCAAGGTGTCGGATCCTCGAGCTCGCCCGGACCGTCCCGCCCGTCGACGCCGACGGCCGGGACGGCGGCGTCGCCAGGCGGACCAGTTGAGCCGGTGGGCCGGGCTGTGATCGGGCCGGACAGCGACAGCGATGAACAGGCGCCGGATCTCGTTGCAGGTCAGCGGGATCAGGTCGTCGGACGTGGAGCGGTGTGCGTGTTCGTCGGCGCGGACGACGGCGAGGAATGCGTGGGCGAGCATGGCGAGGGTGACCCAGCGGGTCCAGAAGGGGTAGCGGCGAACCTGGTGCTCATCCAGCCCGGCTAAGTCCCTTGTCGCTCTGGAAGGTCTCTTCCACTCGCCATCTGGAAACCTGCGACCTTGACCAGGGTGGGCAGGGGTGCCGGCGTGATGGAGTGACAGCGGTAGCAGGCGAGTTCGCCGGTGGTGCGGTTGCGGCGGATCAGCAGCTGGTGGCGGCCCGGCGACGGGTTGGTGAGGTCGATGACGGCCCAGTCGTAGAACCGCTGTCCCTTTGCGCCGCGTCCGGCCGAGGGCTTCTGTCAGGCCCGTTTCGGCACCTTCCGCGCCAGGGCATCGGCTCGGAACGTGCCTGCGGCGGTGGGCACTTCGGCCGAGCAGGCCGCCGCGAGCACATAGCCGATGCCGTGTTCTTCCAAGGCGACCCGTAGTTTCGGGTTGCCGCCGTAGACCTCGTCACCGTGACCCAGCCGACGCGGCGCCCGGCGCCCAGGAACCGTTCGATCATCACCCCGGCCAGTTCCGGCTTGGTCGCGAAGACAGCAGGCCCATCACCAACCGCCCGGCCCGCAGGTGGGGTTCGACCTGCGCGAACCGGCCCGCGATACGGCCTATGGCCACCTCGAACGCCCCCCGCCAACGCGCGGGATCTATGTTGTGACCTGCAGCCACCGTCTCTTCGTCAGTCCACAGAACTCGCGATGATCAACGGTGGCCGCACCCATGTCCGCACCGGCTTCGATTAGCAAGATCACGGCCAACAGCTGGGGTACTAGGCGGTTTCGAGGAGTCGCTTCCGCCGCAGGGCGGCGCCGGATTCGGTGAGCCAGCCTGCGAGCGTACGCAGTCCGGGGTGGATGATGCGCAGTACCTCGATGTCGGCGTGCCAACGCGATCCGGCTGCCCAGCGCTCCCGGGCCTGGGCGATCTCGGGGTTGAGCGCGGCGGCTTCGGCGGGGGTGATCTGCTCGTAGCGCACCGCGGTACCGGTGGCCTCGCTGATCGCGGCAACCGCCTCGGCCGGGGTGGGGGCGTCCCCGGCCAGCTCCAGACTCCGTCCCGCGAACCGGTCCGGCTGGTCGAAGGCCAGCGCGGCGAATTCGGCGATGTCCTCCACCGCGATGATCTGGACAGGTTCGTCCGGCGGGAAGATGTGCCGGTGCACGCCGTGGAAGATGCCGTCGAGACCGATGGGTGTCGAACCGAGATAGTTCGACATGAAGCGCACCGGGCGCAGCACGGTCACCGACCGGATCCGCTCACGCAGGTGGTCCTCGATGCGTTTCTTCCCCTCGGAGCCACCCGGACGACCCGGTGTGGACGCCACGCCCGTGAACACGACGTGCTCGACCCCCACGGCGGCCGCGGCATCGATCAGTGCCCGGCCCCGGGCGAACTCCCGTTCCACGTCGGAGCCGGCCGGCCCAAATGCCACGGGCGGTACGGCGAACAGTGCCGCTGCTCCCTCCAGCGCCGCAGGCAGACTTGAGGGGTCGTCGAAGTCGCCGCGGACGAGTTCGGCCCCGGCGGTCTCGAGTGCCTTGGCGGCGGGGGCGGTCGTGTCCCGCACGAGCGCGCGCACCGGCCTGCCGGCGGCCAGGAGCCGACGTGCGGTGGCGCCGCCCTGCCGACCGGTCGCACCGGTCACTACGACCAAGCGGTCAGTGGTCATGTCGTCCTCCACCCCGGGATTGTCGGTGGGCACGGTCGGGTTGGGCCCGGGGTCGATGTGGAATGCTCCACCCGGTTGAGTCCGACGGACAAGGGATTTCGTGACATGACCGCAGCCCCCCACGACGTCGGCCGGGCCGATGCCCGCCGCAATCGTACGAAGGTCCTCGCCGCCGCTTCCCGGGCGTTCGACGAGCACGGCCTGGACATCTCGCTCGGCGCGATCGCACGGCAGGCGGGGGTCGGTGCCGGCACCGTGTACCGGCACTTCCCGAGCAAGGAGATCCTGCTGGAGGCCGTACTCGTCCAGCAGGTCGACGACCTGGTGGACGCCGCTCGACGGTGGGAAGCCCGCACTGACCCTGTTGCGGCGTTCTTCGGCTTCCTCTTGGAGGTCGTCGACACGTCCCACGGGCGTAAGCACGCGTGCGACGCCTTGACCACGGACACGAGCTGGCCGCGCCCGAGCCTGGCCGCGTCGGCGCGACGGTTCCGCCAGGCACTCGACGAGCTGCTCCGCGCAGCCCAGCAGGTCGGCGGGGTCCGCACTGACGTCAGCGCGGACGACGTCGCCGCGCTCACCGTCGGGTGCGCGACGATGCGGGGCGCCCACCACGACCGGAACGGCGGCACCCGCATGGTGCGGCTGGCGCTGGAGAGCCTGCGGAATTCCGGATCCGTCACGGAAGGGCGGGTGTTTCGTGACGCGCCCGGCACGCTTCACGCGGCGCCACGGTGCGAGCAGTGCGGGACCCGGCTCGACGCCCGGCCCACTGGCCGCCCGGCCCGCTACTGCGGAGCGACTTGCCGACAGCGAGCACGTCGCCGCCGTCTCGGACCGGCAACGATTTCCTAGCGGAGGATGAGTCGCTGGAATCGGAAGGCGCCACGCACTGCAATGGCCGGTGTCCGCGGTCGACGTTGCTGTTTACCGCCAAAATGCCGCATCCCAGGGATGAAGATCACGATCTGCGGCTGGAGTACCGATTCCCAATCGCCCCGTCTAAGCGTTCCGCAATTCGGCTAAGCGTTCCACAATTCGGCGAGCAGCGCCTTCACCAGGGGGTTCGCGCTCGCGGGGCGGGCGCAGAAGCGATCCTTGAGGGTCGCAGCGACGTCCTTCGCCTCCGTGCGGATCGACGCGGGGTCGTAGCGGCCGTACTTGTAGATCCACATGAGGTAGAGCGCGGCACGCGTGAAGCCGCTGCCGGGGTCGAACTGCGCGTCCATGCCGTTCGGAGTGCCGGTGGCGCCTGTCCAGGCGGTGCATGAGGTGTGGCCGGGATCGCCCACCTCGTTGTGGCGGGCCTCGTGCATGAACAGGTAGAGCGAGTGGATGTACGGGGTGGCCACGGTCGGCTGCGCCGGGTTGTTCGACCACAGCGTGAACGTGCGGTCGAGGTTCATCACCCCGCCGCCTGCCGTGTTGCCCGTGGTATCCAGCGAGACGCGGACGGTGTGGGTGTTCAGGCGCACCTGTTCGTAGGCGCTCTGGGCCGTTCCGAATGGAAGGGGCTGGAGGAACCGCTGATGCCGGAGCGCGTCGAGCTTGCAGATGACAGCGGTCCGCGACGGGTTCGGGGAGGTCTGGGCGAACGGATAGCCGGGGTACGACGCCCACTGCCGGGACGGATCACCGGCAGCGCCGTCCACCCAGATGAACGCGAAGTCGCCGAGCACACGGTCGATCTCCGCCTGCGCCGGTGCCGCCCGGTACAGCTCCCACAGATCGGCGAATACGCGGACGCTGATGCTCCGCTTCAGGCGCTCCTTGGAAGCGGTGATCACATGCGTTCCTGGTGACAACGTGACGGTCGGCGCCCCCGTGCCGAGCAGGCCGTCACGGTCCGACTCCCAGGTGATGCCGTCGCTGTTCCAGGACGGCCCGGTCGTACTGAGGATGTTGGCGTCGAGCACGGTGTTCTCGCCGCTGACGAAACGCTCTCCTTCGAGCGGACTCTTGATGTTCACGGACCCGCCGAACCACGGGGACATGCTGATCCCGGCGTGGTTGAACCGGAATCCGAGGCCCATCCGGTCGACGACGCTGCCGTTGAGCGCGAGTGTCCACAGCCGAGAGAAGCCGTCGGCCTGGTTTGCCACGAAGTAGAAGCGGTCTTCTGACGGCGAGTGGCACAGACCGCCGAACACGCGCAGTCCCGCACCGAAAAGCTCGGTCACGGTTCCGCTCAGCTTGATCGAATAGAACCATGTGAAGTCGTCGTGCGTGATCAAGGCGTAGAACGTGTCGGTTGCCTGCACGTAGGTCAGGCCGTTGACCACGCCCACGGCGACCGAGAAGAGTTCGGAGGTCCCGCCGCCCATCGTGACCTGATGGAACCTGGCGATTCCGTCGGAGCCGTTCGCGACCGCGTAGAAGCAGTTGTCCGTGCCGCGGTAGGCGATACCGCCGTTCAGCTTCGCGCCGACCGGAGCCACGGTCTGCAGTGTCCCTCCTGTGCTCAGGCTGCACAGGAGAGGACCGGCGCCATTGGCCGGTGCCACGGTGTAGTAGAGCCGCGTCGACGGGTTGTAGGCCAGCCCGGCGAGTTCCTTCGTCGTCCCGATCGGCTGCTGCTTCACGGTGCCCTGGACATCGATGGTGGTCCAGGTGGGATCGGTGCCCGGATGCTGGGAACCGATCGCGTAAAGGTCAATCATGCGAACCACCACGGATTGTCGACGCTGAGCTTCTCGGCCGCTTGCAAGATCATGTCCCGCCGGAGACGAGGCTGACATGGATGGCCGTACGAACGTGTGAGACGCGCGCTCCGCCCGGAGGAGCACTCGTCCGGCACAGGCAACTCGACCCGCTCGGCATACTCGTCCCCGAACCCCGAAAGAACATCTGCCGTCAACACGCGGAACCAGGGCCCCTCCCCACCGGCCCGCCGTACCTTGATCTGAACCGGTCCGGGTTCGGTAGAGATCCCGGATGTTGACTGTGACCTGTGAAGCATGAGCGCTTCCAGCGGGCCTGAGACGCTGCTGACCCCGGCCGAGCGGGCCCGGGCCGCATTGACGGAGCGGAACCGGATACGCCCCCACGGCCGCCGAGGAGCCGACGCGCGCGTCAGTGGAAGCCGACCGGGCCCGGCCCGGCACCGTCGAGCAGCTGGCTTCCCTTCCTGGCATCACCGTCCTGGACCTGGACCTGGCCGCCGCCCTGGCTCTCGCGTGCCAGGAGACCCGGTTCACAGCACACAGTCAGTACGCGGCGCAGCCCACCCCCGACCGTCCCGCCGGCGCAATCATCGTCACCGCCGCCCCTCAACCCCCTGACGCGAACCGGGCTTCGGACGACCTCATCAGACGGCATCGAAGTCCGCACCGGATACCCGCCAGGACGAATAGGCCGGGCCCGCACCACCGCAAACGGTGATGCGGACGGCCGGCGCACGTGAATGCAGGTCGGCGCTGCACTGCGCGCGACGCTTCGCGCCCACGGCACAGTTCGGCCCGCTCGGCGCGCATACCGCACCGCCGCCGCGTGCCCCGGGGCTGGACACTCCAGACGGCAGTTCTGGGCGGAGCGGACTCGGAGGAGCCGCTGATGCTGCCGCTGGAGGCGATCGAGCTGGCCGCCTTCCGTCTCTGGCACGAGCACGACAGGTCCTGGTGGGGGCTGCTGCTCGGCGGCTCCGGCCTTCGGCTGACCACCAGGCTGTACGCCGACCTGCTCTGAACTAGCCGCTCTGACATATGAGTTCGACGTCTGAGTGCCGTCGTGTCAGCATGTGTGGGTGGAGCGCCCGTTCCTCAGGGTCCGTAGCCGTTGGCGCGGGAGGGTACTCACCATCGGTCGGTGTCGGCGATTGACACGCGATCAGCCGAGAATGGGCCACCAGACGGGACTTTTGCGCTGGACTGCCGTCAGGCGCCAGCCGGCCGACGTAGAGGTCAACGGCAGGAACCGGACCAAATGTCCGGGGTCCTGTCATGCGTTGGATCCCGGGCGGAAAGGCCTGGCCCAGCCGGTGCAGAACTACCTGTCGATCTGTGAGTCCGTCTTGACGTCAGCGTCGGCCATCGTGGTGATCGCATCAGAGATCATCCGTAGCCGCCGTCGCCGTAGTCGCCGTAGTCGCGGTGAAGATCAGGACGGTGGTCAGGACAGCTGACCTCAGCGGTGGGGCCACGGCCGTCGGCCGCGGCCCCACCAGTTCTCAGGTGAACCTCGACATCCCGAGCTGGACGACTCCAGCCGGCCGTGGCTTCCCTGAACCAACTTCGAGCGGGCGGTTGGCTTGTCGGCGTGGCAGCAAGAGGATCAATGATCACTCGCGGGGACGCCCAGTCCGGATCAGGCCGGGCGCGTTCGCGTCTGCCGGGGTGACGCCACAGGTCACCGAAACCTGGGACCGCGGTCCACGCGTCTACGTGCTGGTTCCACGTCCGCGCCTGCTACCACCCTGCTACCATGGGGAGGTGGATACCACGAGGAAGCAGACGCAGGTCCGGCTGGAAGAGGAAGTGCTAGCGGCCGGAAAGGCCGCCGCGGCCGCTCGTCGGCTGGATTTCAATAGGTACGTGGAGCGGCTCATCATCGAGGACACCACCGGTGCCCGCGCTGCCGGGATGACGGCCGCCCAGCGGCTCATCGATGAGCACGGAACGTTCCTCGACGATCTGGAGCAGCAGCTCGACGCCCCGTACGCTGATCCGCGGCCGGGCGCCGCCGCGTGATTCTGCACGTCGACGAATCCTGGATCCTCGAAGTGGCGGAACGGGCCGGGCGTCGCGACCCGGCCCCCGACGACTACGGCGTGCCCATCGCCGCCGTCGCCCGTCACCGGGGCGAACTCCTCGACACGCCGGTCTACGACGGTGCCTACGCCCGCGCCGCTGCCCTGGTCCACAGCCTGGGCCGCTGCCGCTGGCTGGAGCGTTCCAACCTCACCGTCGCCTGCGCGGTCGCCGTCATGTACCTCGAGGCCAGCAACATTCCGGTGAACCCCACACGCGAACAGCTCACCGCACTGGCCCACGAGCTGAACAACCCGCGCTCCACCGCCGCGCGGATCGCTTCCTTCCTGCGTACCTGGAAACCCTGAACACGCGGATCGCTTCCTTCCTGCGTACAGGGACTGGAAACCCTGAACACAGGGAGCCGTCTTGGAGCCGTGGACCGGAGTAGTTCACCGCGCCGGATTCGATGCGCGTCGGCATACCGCCGCGACGTAGGGGAATTCGGGTACGCTCTGGGCGCTGGCGAAGGGCTGGAACCGGGGAGCAGGGCTCCGAGTAGTTCGGTGACGCCCTTCTCCATGAGGCCAGCAGGGCGTCATTTAAGCCACACCCGCGGCCATACGGATCCCGCCCGCAGCAGGAACCGCACGACACACGACGGCGACGCTGTCGCTGTCGGCCGCTCTCCCCGGGAACGGTGCAGGCGACCCCTCGCCCCCGTAGGCAGGTCCCGCAGCAGGGCGCGAAGCCGAGTGGGCTCGGAACGCCGCACCGGCCTCGACGCCCCCGGCATGCGCCGGTGATGATTCCGGGCGTCACCGTCGTCAAGACGAGTCCGTTCGACTGCGTACGGTACGAACCCGCCTCGTGCGGAGTCGGCTGGCCGGGTGGCGCTCCGGCGGAATTGCCCGACATGACGCAGGCGAGCACTGACGGCTGCCTGCCCGTGGGTTCCCGGCGTGGCCGGATGCCGTGATCGGCGCGGTGCCCCGCGCACGCAGCCGGCTCGGCCCGTCTACCAGTACAGGCGCAGGCACGGGGTGTTGGGTTCACAAGACGGCCAACGTCCTCGGCTGCCTGCCCAAGTCGGCCCAGCCCGCGGCGAAGAAGGCATCCAGGACATCTACAACGCCGAGGACAAGGAGCACGCGGCCAAGGCGGTCAAGGGGTTCGAGAAGCAGTACAAGGCGAAGTTCCCCAAGGCCGTCAAGAAGATCACGGATGATGAGGCCGAGCTGCTGGCCTTCTACGACTTCCCCGCCGAACGCTGGATCCATCTGCGGACCACGAACCCGATCGAGTCGACCTTCGCGACCGTGCGGCTGCGGACGAAGGCCACCAAGGGACCCGGCTCCCGCGCGGCCGCCCTGGCGATGGTGTTCAAGCTCGTCGAGTCCGCCCAGGCACGATGGCGGGCCGTCAACGCACCCCACCTCGTCGCCCTGGTGAGGGCCGGAGCCCGCTTCGAACGCGGCGAGCTCCTCGAACGCCCCGAGACGCTCGCGGCATAAGGTCAGCCACCATGACCGACTACAACACCTACGGCACCAGCACACACACCGCGAGTGAACTGGTCTGCCTCGTCACCGGCCACCTCGATGTGGTCTTCACCGAGCGCGAAAGTGACTACCGGGGTGTCTACCACCTCGCCCAGGGCACTTACGGACGCATCGAGATCCAGCCGAACGCCATCCCCGGCGATGACCGCCAGGACGACCTCTACACCCCGGAACACTCGTCGGTCCGGGTCCTTTTGCTCACCGATACGCCGGCCCCGGAGCCCACCCTGCACACCCGCCTGGGCACCATCCAAGATCTCGTGCACCTGAGCCGCGAATCATGGTGAGCCGCTGCTGATCCACAACTCTTGACAATCACTCCCCGTCTCGACGCCTTTGGGACTGAAGCTGGAGCCGCGGTCAGCGGCCCACTGGTTGAGCAGGCACTGGACTTCCTTGACCCGGTCGTTGGCCTGGCCGTATTTGGTGTTGGTCGTGAGTGTGGTGCTCCACCCGGCCTACAGGTAGATCGTATCGGGGTCAATCCTGTACGTGCAGGAGTAGGTGGTGGCCGCTTTCACCGGCGCCGCGAGCTGTGATCGTGCCACGCCTGCCGCAGAGGCCGTCGGCGCCGTAGTAGCCGACGCCACGGTCACGCCCAAGCCGAGCGAACGCCACCGTCGGCATGCCTAATCGCCTGGTTCCCGTCATGCGGAATCTCCTCTCAGTGTGGCCACGGCGCTCTCACTCACCGTATCCGGCGGGGTCGACCGGGCCGCGGCCGTCGACCACTACCGGGCACCGACCTGATCAAGTCTCGACGCTGAGAAGGCTCACACCCTGGGGGACCGTGGTCCGCAGTTCTCTCACCAAGGCGCGCACGACGGCGGATCTGGCCAGTTCGGAGGTGGTGACATAGCCGACCTGGCGTGTCGGACGCTTGGGGCCGAGATCGGTGACCGCGACCGAGTTCGGTGCTCCGACCAAGGAGAGCGCAGGCATGATCGCCATTCCGTGGCCTCCGCTCACCAAGGAGAGCACCGCTCCGTCGTCCTCGGCGAGGACGGTCGCCGTCGGAATCCAGTCCTGTGCAGCCCACCAGTCGCGGGTGTACGAGCCACAGTTTTCGGCCCAGTCGACCAGCGGCAGCGAACGCGGGGCGACGTGATTCACCACGTGTACCAGAGCATACGGATCCTCAAAGAGTCCGTTGGTGACCAGTCCCGGGAGAATCGGCCCGGACCCACCCAGCGTGGCGATGCCGATGTCGGCTTTTCCGTCGGCCACTTCGCCCGCGGTTCCGCGCCCTACCTCGCGTACGATCCGCACCCGCGGCTCAATCCCGGGATGCCGGGCGCGCAGCCGCTGAAGGACGGCCGGCAGCAGGTGGAGAGCCGCGCTACGGAAGGCCGCGATCCGCAGCGGCCCCTCCGCAGCGTCGGATCGGGCCGCACTGCGCGCCTCAGTGATCAGGACATCCAGCAGGCGCAGGATGCGGCGGGCGTGCGCCACGGCCTTCTCCCCGGCAGGGGTGGGGCGGGTGCCGGTGCGGCCGCGTTCGAAGAGCACGGTACCGATCTTGCGCTCGCTGCCGCGAACCGAGTGGGAGACCGCGGACTGAGTCAGACCAAGTGTCTCGGCCGCGGCCGAGAAGCCGCCAGTATCCGCGACCGCCAGCAGGACTCGCAGTTCATGCGGGGCGAGATCGGAGTCGGTCGCGCGGGCCACGGGGTGCTCACCTCAACGTATGAGAACTGTTCATGGAACGGGGTTTTGCATGAGCCCAACGAGCTTCCCGCCAGGGGTATTCCCTTCCTACGGTCCGGTCATGAACGAGACCGCGCTCACCGTGCACCAGACCGCCCGCCCTCACGGCTTTCCCAGCGCCAAGCACTTCGCCTTCGTCGAGTCGATGGTTTCCGCCCCCGCAGCAGACAGCGCGCTTGTGGAAAACCTCTACTGGTCCGTCGACCCCTATCACCGCGAGTTGATGGACGACGTGCCCGGCGGCTTCGCGCTCGACGCACCGCTGGAGGGTCGTACCATCGGGCGAATCATCGCCTCGCGTACGCCTCGTCTGGCCGAGGGCGAGATCGTGTTCCACCGGCAGGGCTGGCGCACGCACGCAGTGGTCACGCCCGAGGAGATCCGGCAGCTGCCCCGCTTCGACAGAGTGCCTCTGACCGCATATTTGAGCGTCCTCGGTGGCACAGGCCTGACCGCCTACGTGGGCCTGACCCAGATCGCCCGGCTCCAGGAGGGCGAGGACCTTTTCGTGTCGGCCGCCGCGGGCGGTGTGGGCACTGCGACCGGGAGGTTCGCCCGGCTGCTCGGCGCCGGACGGCTCGTAGGCAGCGCAGGCTCGGCGGCGAAGGCCGACCATCTCACGCGGGAGGTTGGCTATGACGCTGTCTTCAACTACCACGACGGTCCGGCCGCCGAACTGCTCGGCAAGGCCGCACCGGACGGCATCGACCTGTTCGTCGACAACGTCGGCGGTGAGCAGTTGGCCGCAGCGGTGGGAGCACTGCGAGAGTTCGGGCGCATCGTCCGCATCGGCACGATCAGTCAGTACAACACTCCTGACGCGCCACCGCCGCGCTTCAACTACGCGGACATCGTCGAGAAGAGCATCCGCCTGGAGGGCTTCTTGGTCAGCAACCACCTAGATATGCAGGAGGAGTTGTACGAGTTCGCGGTACCGCATCTGCAGAGCGGCCGACTCGCTCTGGACGAGACGGTGGTTGACGGGTTCGAGCACATCGTGGACGCGTTCCTGGGAATGCTGAGCGGTCAGAACACCGGCAAGATCATCGTGCGAGACCGCACGCAAGCCTTCTCCGCGAACTGACACCGCCAGCGCCTCCGCGCTCTTCCCGCTCAGTCCAGGCCCAAGGCGGGCCCGGCCATCCTCGGGGGAGCCGGCCGCGCAACGGGCGATTCGCGGCCGGCGTCGAGGCACGGCCGAGCACAGCGAACACACAGGACCAGCAGTGCGTCGAGCGGTAGCGGTGGCCATGGCGGCGCCGCTGATCGGGCTGCACGTTCACTGGCCCCCGGGTCGGCAGCTGTTGGGCTTCGACGGCGTACGTTTGGAGAAGCGGTCACGGTGACTGGCGAGGACCGCGACCGTGAAAGCCGATATGCAGAAGGGCCTCTGCGTGGTCGACGGTTTCAAACACCTTGATCATCAGGGGGCGCGTCATGCGTAGGCCGCTTCCGCCCTGGGCGCTCACCGAACTTCCCCCCTCGCTTGAACGCCTGATCGAGTGAGGCGAGGAGTAACCCTGGTCGATTTCGAGAAACCCCGTCAGCCCAGCAGATGCGCCCGGACCGAGCGCGGGCAGCTGGACGCCACCGCACCGGCCTGCGCGGCTACCTGACACCGGAGACCAACGACGAACCCTGGGCGGTCTCACCTTCCGGGTCGAGGACCTCCTCGGCACAACCGCGAAGAGGATGCCACCGCACTCGCCCTGACGGCCGCCGACTGGCTGCGTGGAGCGGCGCAGAACGCCGGCACCCGAACGCTGATGTCCGCGAGCTCGTCGGCGAGCCCGCGTCTGCCCGTTTCCCGCTTGCGCGGAAACCGTCACTTCCGCGGTCGCCCGCCACGGTTTTCGAACTCTCGCCGGACTCCGGCCCCGTCATCCTCCACCAATCGCGCCCCGTCAGGCAGCTCAAGCAGGCTGGTGCAGTGCTCGCACAGCATCGCCCCGCCCTCGGACGGCACCGCCGGCCTGCTCCCACACGCCTTGCACACACCCACACCCTGCCCACTGCCACGGGTCTGCCGTTCGTCCATCACTCAAGTCCTTTCCAGCGGACGATGCGGGGGCCGCGATCGTCCACCGGACGAGTTCCCTTGAAGCGTCCGGGGATGCGCCTCATCGACGCGGTATCGCCTCATGCCCCACGGCGCTGCGAAGCGATGCGGTCGCATCCTGTCTCCAACTGGGGCACGGGTTCAGGTCTCGGCTGCACCGCCGGGTGGCAGGGGCTACGGTGTCAGCACGATCCTGCCGAAGACTTCACCCGCGTCCATCTTCTGGTGCGCCAGCACAGCTTCGTCCAGCGGCAGCAGTGCATGCACCACCGCTTCGATCTCGCCACGGCTGGCTGCGCCGAACTGCTTGCTGCGTACGGCACTGAGGTCGGCTGGGGTGACGGTGGCTGCGCTGAAAGCGGCGAAGGACATCGACTTCTGGAACGCCGCCATGATCTTCGTTCCGAAGTCCGCAGGCGGCTGACCTGCGACAGCGCCCACGGCCACCATGCGGCCGTTCGGGTTGAGCCTGTCGAAGAACGACGGCATGTCCTCACCCGCCACAACGTCGATGATGACGTCATAGCCCCCGGGAGCCCCTTCCCCTCCGTCGCCGGAGCGGTCCAGCACGTGGGTCGCGCCGAGACGGCGCAGCCGCTCGCCGCGCTCGGACGACGATGTCGTGACCGCCACCGCCGCGGCACCACCGCGAGCCGCGAGCTGCACTGCCATGATCCCGATACTGCCGGCCGCGCCACGCACCAAGACCGTCTCCCCGGGAGCGAAATGGGCGTGGCGAAGCCCGAAGTGGGCCACCGCACCGGAGCTGCCGAGCGTCACCGCGGCAGCGGCGGACAGGCTGCCGGGCAGGGGAAGAATCTGCTCGACCGGTACGACGGCCTGTTCGACGTAGCCTCCGCCGGTGCCGGTGAAGCCCCACACCCGCAGGCCGATCCACGACGCGTCGACGCCGTCACCGACCGCGGTCACGGTGCCCGCCACCTCGCTGCCCGGGATGTGGCCCTCCTCGAAGCCGTAAGCGGCCAGAGCCCCGCTTCGGATCAGGGTGTCGACACCACCGACGCCCACCGCCTCGGTGGCTATCAGTACCTGCCCGGCAGCAGGCGCGGGTACCGGCAGGTCGACAACAGCCAGACCGTCAGGACTTCCGAACGTCTGGATCGAGATGGCCTTCAATGTGGTCTCCAGGTTCCCGGACAGCTCAAGCGCGAGAGCTTCTACGTCTCGGACGGTAACGGACGCCCCCGTCCGTTTAGGTAAAGTGAGAGTGGTGACCGACCGTTTGCCTCATACGTTGCGCTCCGACGCGCTGGACAACCGCGAACGCATCCTCGACGCGGCCCGAGCGCTGTTCTCCACCGACGGCCTGGACGTGCCGATGCGGGAGGTCGCGCGGCGCGCCGGCGTGGGACCTGCCACCTTGTACCGCCGCTTCCCGACCAAGCAGATGCTGGTCACCGAGGCCTTCGCGGACCAGCTGAATGCATGTCGCGCCATCGTCGACGAGGGGTGCGCCGATCCCGATCCATGGCGTGGCCTGTGCCTGGTGATCGAGAGGATCTGTGAGCTGCACGCACGAGATCGGGGCTTCACCGAAGCCTTCCTGTCGACCTACCCGGAGGTGAAGGACGTCGCCGCCGGCCGTGAGTACACGGTGAAAGCAGTCGCCGAACTGGCTCAGCGAGCCAAGGAAGCGGGGCACCTGCGGTCCGACTTCGTCCTGGACGACCTGATTCTCATACTCATGGCCAACAAGGGGATCCACGCCACATCGACCGCCAGCCAGGTCAAGGCCTCCCGACGCTTTTCAGGGCTGGTGATCCAGGCGTTCGAAGCCTGCCCTCGGCACGCACCACTACCACCAGCGGCACGGCTGGCATCCGCACCACCCCACGGCCTGTCGCGGTAAACGCCGGATTCACTGCGGCAGACTCCCTACGGTGATCTTCGCGACCTGCGGCGGACCGATCCGGCCACCGTGGCGAGGTATACGCATCTACTGCGACAGCGCCAAAGGGCGGGTCCGACACGGTGATGGAACCAGTGACCGAACTCAGGGGCGGGGGCGCGATCCCAATGCCGACTGTTCCCGGACCTGCTCAGCCAGGCAGTGGCAACAGAGCCACCGCCGGGCACGCACCCGCCCACCTGTCGGTGTCCACCGTGGTGCAGCAGATGAACAGCCACCCCGGACAAGCCCGCCTACCAGCACATCAGCCCGTCCCTGCTCGGTCTGACCGGCGAGCCACCCGACTTCCCTGAAGTCGGCTCCTTCTGGTCCCTTCCTAGACCGTGACGACGATCTTCTTCCCGGCGTGGAGCCCCTTCTCGAGGTGGCGGTGTGCCTCGACGACATCGTGGAGGGCGAACACCTTGTCGATGGCGGGCCGCAGTGCACCGAGACGTACACCGGCGTTCAGGAAGGCCGCCATGCGTTTCACCACGACGCCGTCGAGGGTGTGCTCGAAGCTTCCGTAGCTGAAGATCGTGAGCGGCGCGCTTCTCGGGAAGGACGTGGGCCGAGGGTCCAGGAAGCCCGCGGCGACCAGTGTCCCGCCGGGACGGGCCGCCTTCAGCAGATCCTGCTGGCCGGGGCCCATGACAACGTCGAGGACGATGTCGGCGCCGGTCCCGCCGGTGTGGTGGCGGACGGCTTCGACGACGTCCATGCGGTCGGTGGCGATGACCGCGGCGGCGCCGGCGGCGAGCAGGTCGTCCTTCCTCGCGGTGTGCCGAGTGATGGCGATGGGCACGGCACCGATCTGATTGGCGATCTGCATTGCCGCCCGGCCGACGCCGCCGGACGCGGCAGTGATGAGGACGTGGTCGCCGGGCCGTATCCTCGCCTTCTCGACGAGCGCCCCGTAGGCGGTGGAGTACGCGACCCAGATCGCCGCCGCCTCCGTGATTCCGAGCCCGGCCGGCCGGGCGACGACCTGGCTCGCGGGGACCGTGGTGTATTCGGCGTAGCTGCCCCTGGCGCTCGCGTCCGGAACGGCCGTGAGAATGACCGGATCGCCGATCTTCAGCCCGGTGATCTCGGGGCCCAGCGCGTCGACGACGCCGGTCCCTTCGACGCCGAGGCGAGCGTGTGGCAGGGGGACGGTTGCGGGCGAGGTACCGGAACGCATCATCTGGTCGAGCGGGTTGACGGCGAACGCCTCGATCCTGACCCGTACCTCGCCGGCGGTGGGCTCGACGACCGGCTCCTCTACGACGTGCATGACATCCGGCCCGCCGAACTCATCGAACACGACGACTCGTGGCATGGTGACTCCTCCGCATCCGGTGCTGGTTTCGTTGCTCGCGGAAGACGTTACGGAGCCGCGGGTTACCTCCTGGTACCTTCGATTTTCATGCAGAACGTGGCTGGACCAGCCTTCCTCGCCGACTGCCCCACGCGCCTGGCGGTCGAGATCATCGCCGACAAATGGGCCGTGCTCGTGCTCTTCGGGCTCAGCCATCAGCCTCGCAGGCACGGTGAGCTCGTCGACCTCATCGGCGGCATCTCGCGCAAGGTCCTCACCCAGACGCTGCGCCGGCTCCAGCAGTACGGTCTGGTCGAACGCCATGCCGAAGCGCCACGGCGGGTCGAGTACAGCCTCACCGACCTCGGCCGGACCCTCGTCGAGCCCATCGAGGTCCTGACGAACTGGGCGAGGGACTACGGCGGGGCCATCGTCGACTTCCAGGAGGCGGCGGAAGCCGCTGCTGCTGCCCGGGCCCGCGCGGCGGGTTGATCTTGGCGATGGGCGGCCTCGTCGGCGGGGCGGCGACCGTCGATAGTGGTGACGCGTTGAGCTGACCGTGCGCCAGGCCATTCCTGGGAGTCGTCCCACTGACGCCTTATGTTCGCTGACCTGTCGCTGTTGCCACGCCAGTCGTCGCAGGTCAGCCCCGTCCACAGATCGTTGTGCTCGATCAGCGTCCAGGCTGGGGCCGTATGGGCATGCCCAGGTCCACACCGGCTGTCGCGGCGGCCCGGTGGGCGTGGGCGCGCTTGCTGCCCAGAAACCTCAGAGTGAGGTCGAGTCCATCGACCTCACCGCGCCAGTTGACCGGGGAACTGCCTCAAGTCCCCTTCTCGAGGCGAAACATCCGGGCGCCGAGACGCTCCAGCGTCATGTGGCCGCGAGGCGGAGGAGTTCCGGGACGCCCGGCACGCTGGGGTAGGGGCGGAAGCGGGGGAGCAGGGCTTCGATGTTCAGCGCCGGGCTGCCACGGCTGCCGCGGCCGCGGACAGGATGTGGTGCAGGACGGGGACCGGGATCGCCGGATTGGTGACCGCAGTGCATGCCGTGTCGCGGTCGTGCAGCAGCCCGGCAAGCACGCGGGCCGGCAGCCGCGGATTGCGCATCGCGATGTCGCGGACGTGGGCCGCTGGGTCGTTCAGCAGCCGCACCGCGTCAGCCGGTGACAGCCGGGTGTCCTCTGCCGCGCGGCGGCGCACCTCGGCTTCCGGGTCGCGGGCGAGATGTGCGACGTCGGCAGGCGTGGACTCCGGATCGTCCAGGGCCAGGCGGCGCATCCGCCCACCGGGGTCGCCGACGTAGCGCAGCAGGCCCGTACGGGGGAAGTTGGGGTGGCCGCGGGGGCGGTCGGGGTGAGTGAAGCTGCCGTCCCACCAGCGCCAGACCTCCAGCAGCATCTCGGTCGGCGCGTCATCGCACGATTCGGCGAGGAACAGGCGGACCGTCCGGTCCTCGTCCCGCGCCAGACGCTCCACGACGTCCGGTGGAAGACGCCGGGCACGGGCCACGCTTCGGCGGATGAGCGGATGCGACGATACGGCGAGGCGGCGCATCGCGTCGGCGTCACCGTGCAGGCCCTCGACCCAGGGCAGAGTGCGCGACATCGACGTCGGGTCGAAGTCGTAGCGCACCGCGGCCCGCTGCTCCTCGCTGAGATCGGGCCGCAGCGCCACCGCCGAGCGGATGTCGTCGTATGGGTCCTCGGCCAGGACTGCGACGCTGTGTGCACCGAGCCGCGGATTGGCGGCCAGCGCTCGGCGTACCTCCGCGTCCCCGTCCCGGACCAGCTCCGCCTCCAGCTCGGGCGAGAGACGGCACTGTTCGAGCGCGCGCCGGGGCGCGGGCAGCTCGGCAAAAACCTCGCGCGGCATGGGCACGCTGTCGTGGTGGGCGAGCAGCGCCGCCGTACGCACCGCGTCGTCGGCGTCGGCCAGCAGTCGCGCCCGCAGCGGCGCGGCGAGGTCTTCCCACCGCGCGCAGGCAGGCGGCAGAGCAGGCAGGTGCGGCCGGTCTTCACCGGAGCGGACGTGCCGGGCGACTCGGCACTCTGCGTGCCGAGTCGCTGCACCCTGACGGCCGGTCAGGAGATCTTTTCGGCATGGATCTTCGGCACCTGAGACCAGTCACGGTGATCGGAATCCTGTCGCGCACGCACGGCGGTACGGGACGCGACCGCTTCGGCGAGAACCACCGCCGTACTGCCCTCTTGCGTGCGGCCGAGATCGGTGTAGCGGTGGACCAGGGCGTGGGGGTCGTTAGGACGTCGTCACAGACGTGGAGATCAATGACCTGCTTCGCTGGCAGGTTCGGGAAAGGGCCGGACGGTCGGAGGACCCGAGCCTGGTCGTGATCGACACGCAGTCCGTCCACGCGGCGGTCAACGTCCCCGCGGCCAGGACCGGGAGGGACGCGGCCAGGAAGGTGCCGGGTCGCAAGCGCGGACTGGCGGTCGGCGTCCTCGGCCTGGTCATCGCCGTGACCGTGCTGGCCGCAAGCGCCCACGACAACGCGTTCGGCATCGCACTGCTCGGCCAGGTCGCCCCCAACGGGCAATCAAGAAGGCCCTGTTGACCAGGGCCTCAAGAAGACCGTTCGTCGATCACGGCACCACGGTCGGCATCGACATCGCGATCGTCGAACGCAACCCCGCTGACAAGGGCACCGGCTTCGACCGCAGGCCAAGCGCTGGATCGTGGAGCGGACACTCGGCATCCTCATGCTGTTCCGCCGGCTCGTACGGGACTACGAGAGCCGGCCGAAGACCTCGGAGTCCAGGGTGCGCTGGGTCATGATCGACGTGATAGCGCGCCGGCTCACCGACCAAACCACGCCCACCTGGCGCGGGTGACCGCGTGGACGCCCAGAACACAGCCCAAGCCAACACCCGAAGCGGGCATAACGGCTCAGAACGTCCTCTCAAGTGAACGAGTGGTGTGTCTGGGGTTCTTGGGTTGTGCGGTGCCCGGTGTGTGGCCGGGTTCATCTGTGACTCGTCTGTCATTGGGGCTGCTTTGTGTGCAGTCGCTGGGCTGTGGGCAGTGCGGCTGCCAGTTCTTTGCCGGGGCCGACGATCACTGGGTGTCCGACTTCTGTGAGCATGGGCAGGTCGGATATGTGGTCTCCATAGGCGAAGCATTCGGCGGGGTCGATGTGGGGGTTGTCGCGCAGCAGGGCGCGTACCGCCCCGCGCTTGTTTTTTCCGAGCATCGGCGGGCCGGTGATTTCTCCGGTCAGTACGCCGTCGCGCTCCTCGGGGACGGTGCACAGGACCTGGGCGGCGCCCACGTCGTGCGCGATGGGTCCGAGCACTGCTGGAAAGGCCCCGGAGACCAGCACGACTGCGGCACCCTCCGCGCGGTGGCGTGCGAGCGCGGCACGCGTCTGGGGAATGTAGAAGCTGTTGTCCGCTGAGCGCTCTCTGTGCCATTGGATCGCCTCGCGGGTGACGTCCGACGCGGATTGTCCCGCCCAGGCCCGGTAGTACGTCCGGCTGGACGCCTCCCGGGGGACGCCCGCGGCGGCCCGGGCGGCCAGGTCCTCCCGGACAGTGGTCGCTCTCCGGGCTCCCTGGGGTCCGTAGCGCCGGGTGAGGTAGAAGGAGAGGAAGTCGAACATGCTCTTGCGGTTGATCAACGTCTCGTCCACATCGCTGAAGACGTAATGGCGCGGAGAGGTGTCCACTGAGCCCACAGACCGTCCTTCGGCAGTGTTGAATCCCTTGGCGTTGTCCGGCCCGGGGAGTGTCTTGGGGTATGTGCCCGTTTCGCGGCGGGAGTGGACACGGTTCCCGCAGGCCGCCTGCCGCCCGGGGCGGGCGGCGCGCGCATCCACACTCGGGCCACGAGGGTGCGTATCCCGCCGATCGCGTGGGTGACGGTGGAGCGGTCAACCCCGAACAGCAGCCCAAGGGCAGCGTGCGGCAGGTCGTGCCGAAGATGAAATGAGTGTCGCCGTCACTCGGTCGACGAGCACCAAACGATGGCGGGCGCCGGCTCCCGCAGCACGCTTCCTGCCCCGCCTCGCGCAGCATGACGGCGGCCTTTGACACCGGCCCGCCACGGCCCGGCCAACTCCTCGACCAGCAAGCAAGATGACGCCGCGAGATCCCGGTGAACAGCCGGTGCGCCAGAACCGCCCGATCGACCATGATCGGCACACCCGGACCCGGATCATGCCACCAGCCGGCACCGACGCATCACCCGCTATCACCCACCAACTCGGTAGTGGGGAGCCGTCTGGCCGCGATCGTCGCAGTGGCTGATTGGCGTGGCGGAACCTGCGCGTCGAGCGCCGACGAGGCCGTCTGGCCGCAGGCGGAGACGTGAATCCGACGGTGGGCGAGCACGTGGTGAGCCATCCGCAGGAGCAGTACCCACGTGAGTGATGCCTCCTACTTGCCATTCCTAGGACCTCTAGATTAAAACTAGGGGTCCTAGGTAGATGAGGAGGGTGCATGGCACGGGCAGGACTTACAGCGGAACGGGTGACGCTCGCGGGCGCCGAACTGGCGGACGTGGTCGGGCTCGGCCAGGTGACCATGTCGCAGGTGGCACGGCGACTCGCCGTGAAGGATGCGAGCCTCTACACGCATGTCCGCAGCCTGGAGGATCTGCGCGGACGGATCGCGCTGCTGGCGGCAGACGAGAAGACCATCCGTATCGCAGAGGCGACCTCCGGACGGGCAGGCAAGGACGCACTGGTCGCGTTCGCCGACGCCTGGCGGGAGTACGCCCACACGCATCCAGGCCGCTACATGGCGACGCAGACCCCGATCCGGATCGACCCCGAGCTGGCCGCAAAAGCGGCCGGGCCGCGGCGCGCGGTCGAGCTGACCTACGGCATGCTGCGCGGCTACGGACTCACCGAGCCTGACCTGACCGACGCGGTTCGGTTGCTGCGCAGCACGTTCCACGGCTTCGTCGCCTTGGAGGCCGCGGGCGGGTTCGCGCACGAGCGTTCGCCGCAGCAGTCCTGGGTCCGAGCCCTCGACGCTCTCCACACCCTCCTGGAGCACTGGCCCCCGTCCCAAGAAGGAGACTCCGCATGAACGACCCGACCATCGGCAGCCTGCGCGTGAACGGCGCAACCCTGCACTACGAAGTGCGCGGCCAGGGCCCGCTCCTGCTGCTGATCCCCGGAGGGGCGGGGGGCGCTGCTTCCTTCGACGGCATCGCCGAGGGCTTGGCCGCCGAGTACACCGTCGCGACCTACGACCCCCGCGGCATGTCCCGAAGCACGCTCGACGACCCCGAGGCCGAGCAGAGCGTGGCCGAGCACGCCGACGACGCCTTCCGGATGGTGGAACTGCTGTCGCCCGATGAGCCTGCCCGGGTGTTCGGTTCCAGTTCGGGCGCGATCGCCGCGCTGCACCTGCTCACCGCCCGTCCCGAACGCGTCGAACGCGTCGTGGCACACGAGCCGCCGGTAGTGGAGGTCCTGCCGGACGCCCCCGAACACCGCGCGTTCCTCGGACGCGTACAGGCAACGTTCCACACAGAGGGGCTCATGCCGGCGATGGCCGTGTTCTCCGCAGGTCTCAAGAAGGACGGGGAATCCATCGAGCCGAAGGCGGAGATCCAGCTTCCGCCGCAGGCAGCGGCGCGGGTTGAGCAGACGATGACCAACCTGCCCTACTTCGTCGGGCGCATCGTGCCGAGCTTCATGTCCTACGCCCCGGACATCCACCGACTGGAGGCACTGGCGAACCGGCTCGTGCTCGCCGGCGGCCAGGACTCACGCGGCGAGCTGCCCCACCGGCCGGCCGCCTTCCTGGCCGACCGTCTCGGCACGGAACTCCTACATTTCCCCGGCGGGCACACCGGCCTGACCACGCACCCCGACGAGTTCGCTGAGCTCCTCCGGAAAGCATTCCTAGCCTGAAGCCGACTCAGACGCGCCCAGGGCGGCGCCCACCGAGGGTGGTCACTGAACGTCACATTCGCAACGGGCCGTACGTGGGAAGACCCTGTCCGCTGTCAACAGGCTGCCCGCCCGGATCTTGGGGTTGCGGAGAGTCGTGTCGACGGGCATGCAATGCCCCACCTCAGGTGGGCTCGGCGTCAGCCAATTCCCCATCCGCACGGTCATGTTTCCCCACGGGGCGGCCGTCGCGAACGCGCTAAGGAATGGCGGCTGCCGCCTTGGGGGCGGCGGCCAGCCGCAGGCCGACTTCCACGAGGGCCCAGCCGAGACGGGTACGGAGGTCCCGGGGGTGCCGGGGGTGCAGGGCCGCTGCGGCGAGACGGTACGCGTCGGCTTCGGCGCGGAGTTCGGCGGCGCGGACATGGTGCAGGGCAAGGTGGGTCTCGGGGTGCATCGGGCTGTGGCCTTTCACTCCGTGGTGACGGGGAACGCGTGTGTGTGAATGCGTACCTGGGCGGTGTTGGCGTCGTCCTCGCGGGCGGCCCGGTCGCGGTAGGTGTCGACGAGCGCGTGCAGCTTCTCGACGAGTTCCTGGGTCAGTTCGGGCGTCAGCCGCAGTGTCGCGCTGCTCATGTCCCAGGTGCGGTTCCATTCCTCCGGCCATGCCTGACGGTTGCCGAGCCAGGTCGACAGGTCCCGGGTCTGGGTGGTGGCGACCTCGTGGAGATACATGTCGGCAGCCCCGCGCACGTCCGGGCTGGCGTCCGTGAGCAGTGCGCCGTCGAAGCGCAGGCCCTTGTGGACCGCCTTCCACCACCGCTCCCTCCCCTTGCCGCGCTCGGGGACGTCCTCAATGAAGCCGTGAATGGCGAGCTGCCGCAGGTGGTAGCTGGTCGCACCGCTTGACTCGCCCAGCTTTTCGGCGAGTTGAGACGCGGTGGCGGGGCCGCCGAAGCGCAGGGCGTCCAGCAGCTGCATGCGCAGCGGGTGCGCGAGCCCACGTAGGGATCGGGCATCGAGATTGCGGACGTGCGAATCCTGGGGGGCGTTCATGCCTACAAAGATAGCGATGCAAAGGAATGCTTGCAATGGAACCTTTGCATCGGGTTCCTTGGTGGTCGCGCCCCGCAGGAGGGTGTCGCAGTCAACGGGTTTTCGGCGGATGGGGAGGTTTGATAGATATGCGATCTCTATTCTGAATCCTCCTGATTGGCTATGGGTATGGGGGAGTTCGGGATCGAGGGACCTGGTCATCGCGGAGCTGCGGATGGCCCTCGCCCAGTGGGTCCCGAACGCCGACGCGCAGCCCGGATGGCAAGGAGGACGTTCGTCGTGGTCGGCATCACCGAGATCTACGTCCACTGGTACGCGGGCCGCTCGAAGAGCGCGCTGGCCGCGTCGCTGGGGGTGGACCGCGAGACGGCCAGGAAGTACCTGGCGCCGGCGGAGGCGTCCGGGGTCATTCCGGGTGGGCCGCCGATGACCGAGGCCGATTGGGCCGGGCTGATCGAGGGATGGTTCCCAGCCTCGTCGACAGGGGGCTGCGGCACGTCACCTGGGCCGAGTTCGACCAACACCGTGACTACATCAAGGACTTGCTCGGAACGGTGACGGAGCCAAGCTCCTCAAGCGCATGGGCTACGGCCGCGCCAACCTTGATCTGCCCCGCAGGCGCATCCTCCTCAGGACGTGATCGCCAAGCCTCGCCATATGCTGCTGGCCACCTGCTGGCCATCTGCGGGCTGATGGAGGGGTCGGACACGGTGAGCGAATCGTTCTTGCCGGTCTGCGATGGCCCGCCGCACACAGTAGCCCTGACTGGCTATGGCCCCTGGACCATCGAGATCGTGAAACAACACAGGCCCGCGTTTCACTTCCCGCGAAATGGCGTTCAGGCCGACTCCTGGTCCGGCTGCGGGTAGCCGACCTCGGAGATGTCCTGGGCCAGGCCGGTCAAGGTGACCTCAGGGTTCAGCAACGACACGAGCTCCGGACTCAGCGGCCGCAAGGCATACACCTGGCTCACGGCCTCCAGGTCCACGGGGACCTCGTAGTAGTCCTCGGCGAAGCGCTGGAACGCTTCTGGCGAACGGTCGACCAGGAGCTCGAACAGGCCCGTCGCTCCGTCAGGATCGACAGCGCGATCGGGGAAATCGATCGTCCCGTGATGCCACCGATCGTCCGTCGCTCCCCGCCACAAGCAGGCCGTCACGACAGGGACGCCGTCCTCGTCGGTGAACGCCGACTCCTCGACGAAGGGCTTGAAGGGCTCGGGGACCTCGTCGATCACTCCAGGCCAGGGCTCGCCGTCATTGCCGTACGGGCTCATCGGCGATTCATGGTCGAAGCCACGTATATAAGCCCCGGCAGTCGAGAACACGATGGAGTACTCGCTTCCCGACCCGTTGCGCATCGAGGCCATCTCCTCGCCGTCGGCCCAATCGGCGTTCATGGAGTAGTACCGGTCTTCCCAGTCCGGGCTGAGGATCGCATCGAGCATCGCCAGTGAACGGCACAGGTCCCGCAGGTCGGCGATGGCAGGGAGCTGGCGAGCTACGTCATAGACAGTCACGTGCCCATCCAAGCCGATACCGGTGACAGCCAGGCCACCGCCAGGAACGAAGATCGACAGTCACCCTGCGTACGCAACCACAGGAAGAGGAAGAGGAAGAGGAAGAGGAAGTGGACCAGGGCCGCAATAGTGATAGTGACGTCGCTTGTCGATGAGTTTGGGAGGCGCCCATTTCCACGGATGGGTGTCCTTTGGCAGCGACGTCAGTCGGTTTGCGTGCGTTGACCTGCCTCGACTGGATCGGTTGGCGAACGGTCTCTGCGGGCGGGGTCGTCCGTCTCGGTGATCTGGCAGGGGCCGGTTCGGATTCCCCGTCGGCTGCCACCTGGCGGGAGGCTGTCTGGCAGCGCCCCCGTCACCTTCCGTGACCGCAGGATCGGACCGTGCAGGCGCCGTGTATCCGACGGGGTGGTGGCGCGAGCATCCACGGAAGCGGCCTGACCGGGCCCGTGCAAACGCGGGCACCGGGCCGCGGAGCCTTCTTCGACCGGGAGTGCCGCTGTCACCGCAGTTGGTTGAAAGCCTGGTCGGCGTCGGCCACGGCCTCGGGGTGGACGTCGCGGGCGGTTCGACCGTCGGCGATCTTCTGCCAGTTGGTCCGGGCGAGCACCCGTTGGACCGCGAGTACCTGGGCGGCTCGCAAGCGTGCCTGGATGCCTTCGCCGAGGGCATCCGCCAGTGCCTCCTCGTCCTCGAGTTGGTACTGCGTGAGCCGTCCCGCCAGGCTCGGTGTGGTGAACACCAGCCGATGGAACGCCACCACCTCGGGATGATCGTTGAGGCCGGTGACGGGGTCGTGCCGATCGAGGCCGGCCCGGAAGTGCTGGTGCAGTGCCGTCACCGGCTTGACGCCGGACCTGCGGTCACGTACGACGCGTGCCGCCTCGCCCTGGTGGTCCGCAAACCGGTGCAGCACCAGGTCTTCCTTGGTGGGGAAGTACCGGAAGAGGGTCGGCTTGGAGATCTCGGCCGCCGCGGCGATCTCGTTGACCGAGACGCGGTCGAAGCCGCGCTCCAGGAACAGCGAGACGGCCGCGTCGCCGATGGCGTCGCGCGTTCGCTCCTTCTTGCGGGCCCGCAGTCCCGTCGGCTCGCTCATCTGACCACCGTAACATTAATGACCGGGTTGCTTTTTTAACCGAGTAACGTTTTCATGGTCGGTATGAATCAGACAGACATTCCTCCTGTGCTCGTAACCGGGGCGACGGGCCGGGTCGGCCGCGTCGTCATCGACCAACTCCTCGGCGCGGGCGTGCCGGTCCGCGCCCTCACTCATCGCTCCGAAGCGACGGCGACGCTGCCGGCGAAGGTCGAGGTCTTCACGGGCGACCTCACCGTGCCCGAGTCGCTCGACCCGGCATTGAATGGCGTCGGTGCGGTCTTCCTCGTCTGGACCGCCCCGCCTCGGACCGCCGCGGCAGTCGTCGAGCAATTGGCAGCCCACGTGCGGCGGGTCGTCTTCCTCTCCTCCCCGCACCAGACGCCGCACCCCTTCTTCCAGCAGCCCAATCCCATGGCGGTGCTGCACGCCGACATCGAGCGGCTCATCGCGGCCACCGGACTCGAGTCGACGACCATCCGGCCGGGGATGCTCGCGTCGAACTCGCTGGCCTGGTGGGCGCCCGCGATCCGGGCCGGTGAGGTCGTCCGGTGGCCTTACGGCGCTGCCGAGACGGCACCGGTCGACGACCGCGACGTCGCAGCCGTCGCGGCGCGGACGCTCTATCAGGACGGACACGTCGGAGGCGACTACGTCCTGACGGGCCCCGAATCGCTGACCCAGGCCGCGCAGGTGGGTGCCATCGGTGACGCCCTGGAGCGCCGGATCGCATTCGAGGAGATGACGCCGGACGAGTTCCGAAGCCTGTCGGAGGGTACGGCGCCCAGCTCGGTCGTCGACATGCTGCTCGCCGCGTGGAGCGCGGCAGTCGGACAGCCCGCGTACATCACCACTGCGGTGGCCGACATCCTCGGGACGGCGCCGCGAACGTTTCGCCGATGGGCCGCCGACCACGCCACCGCGTTCACGGAGGGTTCGTAACCGCGCCGACCGCGACCTGCGTCCCCGGCCGCAGCCCTCAGTCCACTGTCGCCGCGGCCCCCGCCTCCGGGATGTGCCGGGCGCGGGGGTACGGGAGGCCCCGGCGGCCCGGGGATCGTGCGTACCGACGGGACGCGCAGCCTGCGGTCCAAGTGCGCGACGTCGATGGGGAATTACATGCGCAAGGTGTGCACGCCCCGTCCGGCCCCGGCGCGAGGATGACCGGGTGGGCTACCTCCTGGAGTGCGGGCACCCGATCAGCAAGGAAGCCTGCGACGGCTACTGCACCGCCCAATGCGAGACCCTCGCTGCGGAGCCCTTCGCGGACCTGGACGACAGCACCCTGGCGTGCGGGCACCGCTGGACCGGGACCGTGTGGAACCCGGTGTGCGTGCAGGGCTGCCCCCGCCGGCCGACGATCTGGACGACGGCTTCTACGACGACCTGGAGGCGTCGGACGGTTTCCGGCTCGGGGGCCGGTAGCTGGGCCGGACGGGCGCTGTGCCTGCCTGTTCGGGTCGGCGCGACAAGTGAAAGGTAACTATGTGTAGTTGCCGTGACTGAAGGCAGCGGTTAGCGGTCAGTCGTCATCACTTCCTGTTGGCCGTGTTCCCGCGGCATGCGCATGACGGTGACGGGTGGGGGCTGGCGATTCTTCGCGCCGGTTGCCGTCTGGTATCGGGGCGAGGAAAGAAGCGCGTGGTCGGCGCGACCTGGGGTTGAGTACGCCGGTCAGGCCAGTGCGGTCATGGGGTCAAGGTGGTGGGTGGCGACGTCGTGGGCGGCTTGGACGAAGGTGGCGACGGCTGCGGATCGCGAGGTCTCCGGCCAGGCGACCATGACCGCGCTGGGGCTGAGGCCGGTGACCGGCCGGTATGCGATGTCCGGGCGCTGGTGCCGCTCGGTGGTGGAGCGTGACAGGAACGCCACCGCCTGCCCCAGCGCGACCACCTCCAGGAGTTGCTCGACGCTGGCCACGAGCGGCCCCTCAGGAGTGTCAGCCGGCGCCAAGCCTGTGTGGCCGTCGTCTGCTTCTGCGCCGTCATATCCGGTGTAGTAGGCGGTGGTCGAGGGGGCGGCCCCCTTCCAGCGCGGGATCGGTTCGCCCTTGAGGTCGGTCAGCCGCAGTCGCCGGCGTCCGGCCAGGCGGTGCGCGGCGGGGAGGACGGCCAGTCGCGGCTCGACCACGAGTGTCTGGGAATCCAGCCCTTGACCGTCGAACGGGCTGCGCAGCAGCGCTACGTCGGCACGGCCGTCCCGCAGCATGGCGATCGGCTCTCCGCTGCCGCCGACGACGACTTCAGGCGGCGGCAGATGCGAACCCGTTTCCCGGTAGGCGGCGAGGATCTCCCGCAGCAGCCCGGCATCGCCTCCCGGTTTGACCGCCACGACGAGCTGGGGTGTCGGCTGACCGGCCCGGCGTGCTCGCCGGGCCGCCGCGTGCACCGCGTCGACCGCGATCCGGGCCTGGTCGAGCAGCACCTGACCGGCGGTGGTCAGCCTCACCTGCCGGGTGGTGCGCTCCAGCAGGCGTACCCCGACCCGGGACTCCATCTGAGCGATCGCCTTGGACAGCGGGGGCTGCGCCATCCCCAGGCGTTGCGCGGCCCGGCTGAAGTTCAGTTCCTCGGCGACCGCGATGAAGTACCTCAGCTCCCGCACCTCTAGCTCACTCATATCTGTGGACTATAGATCCAGAGGCTTCTGGTCTTTCCCTGCCGCCCATGGGTGAGGGGAGGCTGGGTGCCATGACGACTTCGCAGAAGACTGCTTTGATCACCGGTGCGAACAAGGGCATCGGCAAGGAAACGGCGCGCAGGCTCGCAGCCCTCGGCATCACCGTGCTGATCGGCGCCCGCAACGCCGAGCGTGGCGAGGCGGCGGCCGAGGAGCTTCGCGCGGGCGGCGCCGACGTACGGTTCGTTCCGCTGGACGTCACCGACGAGACCTCGGTCCAGGCCGCCGCCAAGCACATCGACGCCACGTTCGGCCGCCTCGACATCCTCGTCAACAACGCCGCGATCGCCGCCGGACCGCAAAAGCCGAGTGAAACCCCAGCCGCTACCGTCCGGCAGGTCTACGAGACCAACGTGTTCGGCGTCATCGCGGTGACCCACGCCATGCTCCCCCTGCTACGCCGCTCCGCCGCCGCACGCATCGTCAACATGTCCAGCGAACTCGGCTCCCTCACCCACCTGGCCGACCCGGGCAGCCCGTGGTCCGCCTACTTCTCGACTCTCGTCCCTTACTGCACCTCGAAGAGCGCGCTGAACGCGATCACCGTGCTCTACGCCAATGAACTGCGCGCCGAGGGGATCCTGGTCAACGCGGTGAGTCCCGGCTACTGCGCGACCGACCTCAACCGCCACACCGGGATACGCACGGCGGAGGAGGGCGCGGCCGTCGCGGTTGACCTGGCGACGGCGGGCGAGGACGGCCCGACGGGCGCCTTTTTGGCCGAGGACGGGCCGATTCCCTGGTGAGACCATGGCGCGCCGTCTCCGCCCGAAGCCTGCCGGGGTGTTTTCAGCCCCCGCCGTGACGATCACTGGCCTCTTGCGCGGCGCCCATCCTCACGGGCTTTCAGTGGAGGTCTCCGAGGGTGAGGGCGTCCGGCGCGCCGAGGGTGCGCTGCAGAGTCTCCGCCGCGGTCCAGGGACCGATCCCGGGGGATGAGCTGGAGGCGGTGCGTGGCGTCGGGCAGGGTCATGGCCGCGGCTTCTTCCGGGTGCGGGGCGTGGTGGCAGGCGCGCAGGATCGCCGTGGCCCGAGCGCGGTCGACGCCGGCGCGATGCCACTCCCAGGACGAGATCATCCGCCACACCTGCGGGGCGGGGATGACCCGCATCCCCTGCGGAGCGGGCCCGGGCGGCTGTTCTCCGCAGCGGGCAAGGAGGCGGCGCCAGTCGTAGTGGGCGCTGCCGGTGGTGATCCGCTGCTCCAGCACGCTGGGCACGAGCGCTTTCATGACCAGGCCGGTTGCGCGGGAGGCGCAGGCCGGCGTGTTTGCGGTGAGCCTGGGCGACGATCCGGTGCCTGGGGACGAAGGCGGCGGGATCGTCCCCGGCGCCGAGAAGAGCGGGAAGGGTTTCCAGCGTCCAGGCGGCACCGGGTCCCCATGCTTCGCCTGCGACCAGTGTTTCCTCAGCCGGGTTGACGTGGGCGGTGGTCTTCAGGGTTGCCGGGCCGTCGGGAGTGCGGCACGCACGCCACCAGGTGCCGTCCAGCTCCCACCGGCAGGTCGGATCGGCCGCGCCGCGGCGCAACACCCGCAGTGTGAGGGCCAGATCGTACGGATCGGGCGGCACCTGGATTCGGCGGGGGCATACCCCCAGCCTAGGCCGCGCCCCCGCGCCCCGCGGTCGCCCTGAGCCCCCTGCGGTCCTCCGCCGCCACGCGGGACCTGCGGCTGTCGGGCTCCGGGGCGGGCACCCTGGACGTCTGGGTCCCCGGCCCCAGCCGCCCGCAGGCCACGAGGAGCGGCCTCACGGGCATCCGGCTGGCGAAGCAGCCCGACGGCTGGCGGCTCACGGCGCACACCTCCCGTCGGTACACCCTCCACATGGCGTAGTGGGGGCCGTCGGCCGGCCCACTTCGGGGTGGTCCGACCGACGGCACCGGGCAACATGCGTTCGCCGCGCCGTGGTCCAGGCCGGTGCGGAGGGTGGTCTCGCCCGGGCCACCGACGTCGATCTGGCGAATGCGCGCGCCCGCCGGCACGCGGCCGCTGCGCCCGAGCAGCCTGCGCCAGCCACCCGAAGCAACGCCATTGGCCCTATCAGGGCCTGCGCACGGGGGAGTTGGCCACGGGACGTCGATGGACTTTGAGGAAGAGGGCGACTCCCGCGGCGAGGGCGAGTAGCCCCCCGAGAAGAAGGAGCCAGGGGTTGAGCAAGCCGTCGGTGCAGCTCTCGCCGCCGGCCGAATGCTCGCAGTAGGTGCCGGGGCCATGCCGATTGAGGTAGGCGAGAAGGAACATCGGCAGGCTCGCGCTGGAAACCAGACCGGGCAGGCCCCGATCGGTGCCTCGGCGTGTGGCCAGCAGCAGGGTGCCCGCGACGGGCAGAGGCAGGATGAAGATCCCGATCGAGAGCGCGGTCAGGAGGACGAGCAGGTAGCAGGCCCCGGTCAGGAGCCATCCGGTGAAGAGCAACCAGTCCCGCCTGTTGCTGGTCATGTCTTCTTCTTTCGCTTGAAGATGTCGAGGACGGAGGCGACTTTCCTGGCACGGTCGAACAGGGCCAGGGCGGGCTCGCGTTCCCCTTCGAGGTTCGCGAGCATTTCCAGGCCCAGGTACAGGGCTACGATCGCGTGGGCGAGTTCGTCGGGCGGCAGCAGCCGAGCGGCGGGTGAGCCCGCGAGTTCTTCGCGGATGCTGTTCGCGGCGAACGTGCGCCACGGGCCGATCCGGGCAGCGACTTCCGGGCGGAGTTCAGGGGTGAACTGGGCAGCGGCGATCATCTCGACAAGCACGGTTACATGCCCCTCGTTCAAGTCCTCGTCGAAGACCGACCTGGCGGCCTGAACCAAGTCCCCGAGGTTTTTGGAATCATCGACCATCGCCTGGTAGCGCGCGTTTCGCGCAGCACTGACCGCGTCCAGGGCAGCCAGGTGCAGCTTGGCGACCGAACCGAAGTGATAGAAGATCAGCGCCTGATTGCAGCCCGCGAGCCGAGCGATCTCACGCGCGCTGGCCCCAGCGAATCCCTTCTCGCGCAAGGCTGCGACCGCTCCTTCGATCAGCGACGCTCGTGTCTCCGCCGAACCGGAGTTCCCGGACGGGTCGACAGACCGCTTCCCACCGGCTTTGGCCACGAGCCACTCCTTGCTGATCGACCAGTTTGAGCAACCGCTCAAAATGTTAGCCACCGTCAGAACTGTTGCCAAGAGCACCTGCCCGCGAAACTGGGGCTCGGCGCAGCCTGCCGCTCCGCTTCCAGGTGGGTCCTGTGACACCCGGTCCACCACGCGGGCGACGGCCGACCAGGTCCGCATCCGCCGTGACCTGCGCCCCTTACGCACAGGCGACGAGACCGTCACAGATCTCAAGATCCTCACCGGCCGCCGCATGGACCTGGTCGCCGACCGAACCCGCACCGTCAACCGCCTCCGCGGTCGGCTCACCAGCAACTTTCCCTGCCGCACTGCCGGCGGAGTACCAGCGCATCCTGACCGCCGTGCGGCAGGCCGCCGGCCCGGTCTCCACCCGGCAGATCGGCGAGGTGCTGGGCTTGGACACCGGGGTACGGGGCAAGCTGGAGCCGCTGCGCGGGAAGCTCACGAAGCTGGCCGACCGCGGCTGGCTGCACAAGCGACCCGACGGGAAGTTCACCACTCGCCCGTGACCGGTCCGCGCGGCGATCGGGGCGTAACCAAGGTGCCCCCGGCGGCTGTTGGAATTGTGTGACGAAAACCCAAGAGCACGCCGGGGACACCGTGTCCCTGGTCTGCCAGTGCCGCCTGCCGCTGTCCACGCACACCCTGAACTACCTCTCCGACCTCCTGCGACGCCATCTGAAGGCGATACGGTCGAGGTGGCGGGTGCTGCCGCCCGGGAGGATCGCGGTGATCGTCTTGGCTGTGTTGCGGCACGATCAGCGCCTGGCCGACATGGTCGGCGGCAACGACATCTCCGCCACCACCATCCGGCGCTGGCGCGACGAGCTGCCGCCCGCCGCGACCATATCCTGGCCCACCTGCGCGCTGCCGGTCTCGGCGGCCTGGCCGACCTGGGCTTTCTCGGCCTGGACGACGACGGGGACGATCCGTGGTCGTCACCGGCTTCAAGGCCACCCGTGCCCGCAAGCCCGCACCCGCTGAAAGGGAGGCCAATCGCATCCTGGGCGCCGGACGCGCCCCGGTCGAACGCGGCTTCGCCCATCTGAGGAACTGGCGGATCCTCACCAAGCTCCGTACTGACCCCGCTCGCGCCACCCACCTGCTTCGCGCGCTGCTCGTACTGACGAACATCGAGGCCACTACAGGCAATTGATCCGTACAGCAGGTAGCCCAAGACCAGCACAAGCACCCGGAACAGCGTCAATGAGCCGGGATCGGTTGGGTGAGGTTCACCGGGTTGCCGTCGGGGTCCTGGATGTGGGCGACGCGCTGTCCCCACGGCATGTCGTTGGGGCCGCTGCGGACCGAGCCACCCAGCGCCTCCACCCGGCCGAGCGTCTCGTCGACGTCGTCGACACCGATGCTGAGCAGGATCCGCGGTGCCGCCCCGGTCCCCGGGTTCGTCTTGGCCACCAGCCCGAGGTCGGTGTCGCCGATGCGCAAGCCGAGGTAGAAGGCCGGGCCTTCCGCCGGTACCCGGAAGATCTCCTCGGCGCCGAACAATTTCGTATAGAAGCCGCGCAGGACGTCCTGGTCGGCCGTGATGATCACTGGCTGGATGGTGGACATGGCACTCCTGTCGAGAACGGTCGTGTCGCTGGGTAGACCGTTCGAGGACGGTGAACTCATCGGCAAAACCGCCCCGCCGGACGATCTACACCCAGACTGCCGCACGACCAGCACGAGCACCCCGAAACGAGGTCACACCGCACTGCTCAACGAACGATCACGCTAAGGCTGTCCCGCAACCGCTCTGGCGGTGTGCATGGGTGGAGCACCCTGTCCGGGTCTGGCATCAGGGACGATGGGGGCATGGATCCATTGCTGCACCAACTACCTGCCGCTTTCTGGACCGTTCCGTACGTGGGCTCCCGGTTTCCGGGGGCGCCGGAGGTCGCTGACCTTCCCGGCCTGGAGGAAGGTGCCAACTGCCAGCTGTTCGCCTGCGAGGTGCTTCGGCACTTCAGCCTGGTTCCGCCTGATCTGCGTTCGAGTGAACTGTGGGCCGATACGCAGGCCACAGTTCGTGTATCGGTTGCGCAGCCGCTTGACCTGGTGTTGTTCAACGCCACCGACGATGCTTACGGCGCCCACGTAGGAGTCTGGGTGAACGAGGGACGAGTGCTGCATCTATGTGCGGAGATAGGGCGCCCGGTGGTCTGGGAGATGACAGAGTTCGCGAAACGGCACCGATACCGGGTCTTGATCGGCATCAAGCGTGTGGTCAACAGGGCGCAGGACGCCGTCGGCTGAACTCGGCAGGACCGCGGGATCTGCCATGGCGTCCTGTTGGCCCCGACAGGCGAGGTGGGCTGCGGGATGTTTCGTAACGGCTGGCCACGGCTTGAGATGATCTTGTTGCGACTGGTGTGATCACGGCGTCACAGCCGTCCTGGATAGGCCCGTTCACCGGGCTGAGCCCGCGCTGCTTCGGCAAGCTGGTGACCGCCCTGCGTCGCGAGGGGGCGGACACGGTCCGCCGAGGCCGGCCGTGGGGCCTACCCCTGGAGGGCCGCGTCCTGCTGGTCGCGGCGTACTGGCGGACGAACTTGACACTGCGCCAGCTCGGGCCGCTGTTCGGGATCTCGAAGTCTGCGGCCGACCGCATCATCAACCGCCTCGCACCACTGCTCGCCCTGCGGCCGCGCCGACGATTCCGCAAGGACACCGTGCTCATCGTGGACGGCACCTTGGTCCCCACACGTGACCACGCGGTGGCCGAGGAGTCGAAAAACACCGGTACTCCACCAACCACCAGGTCGTCATCGACGCCGATACGCGACTGGTCGTCGTAGTTGGCCGGCCCCTGCCCGGCAACCGCAACGACTGCAAGGCATGGGAGTTGTCCGGAGGGAAGGCAGCCGTCGGAAACACCACGGCGGTCGCTGACGGCGGCTACCGCGGCACCGGCCTGGTGATCCCTCACCGGCGTGAACCCGGCCAGGCCGAACTCCTGGCCTGGAAAGAGGAGCGCAACCGCTCGCACCGCAAGGTCCGTGCCCGAGTCGAGCACACCTTCGCCCGCATGAAGAGCTGGAAGATCCTCCGCGACTGCCGCTTGAAGGGCGACGGCGTTCATCACGCCATGCTTGGCATCGCCCGCCTGCACAACCTCGCGCTCGCCGGATAACCCGGCCCAAGGTGGGCGTCCCCGATGCCGACCGTGTCAGTCAGTTGATCATTGCGGGACAGCCTTTAGTGAGAAACGACCTCTAACCTCCTCTAACCTGACGAACCCGGACACAAAATCACTTCTCAAAGCCCCTGGGTGGTCGAGAACCTTCACGGGCGACGCCGAACTCCGAGCCCCAACCCGCACGCCCACCCGGGAAGGCTTTCCGGCAGACCCGGAAACAAGACCCCGGACGATCTTCTCCCTGTCGAACCAGAGGCACTTACCGCTTGTCCTGCGTTTTCCGGACAGTCCGCCCCGTGGAATCGCGTGGCCGGGAAGCCTAACTCAAGTCTCCCGTGACCAGCCTCCGCCCGCACGCCGGTCGCGCAGCTCCTGACGACCAGTCAACTACGTCAACTCCTGTAGGTTGTACGAGAGTTGGGAGAGATGAGTCACTTCAGACGCAAAGGCCAACTCTGGACAGGGATCCGAACCGCATGGTTCGATTTCGCAGACGAAGCGGCTTCGGAAAGGGCCTTTTCGCGGGTGGTGCAGTGAGTGAAGAATGCCCGCAACGGGGACGTTCCGGCCGGGGCGTGAGGGAAGCCGCAATCACATCAAAGGCACCTTCACGTCTTCCTCGAATCATGTTCCGGACCATCGGTCGGTAATGACGAGTTTGGGAATCGAATGAAGGAACGCACCGAATCCGCGACGAAATCGCTGCGGAAGAGACTCCTCGCACGTACGCTCGGCGCCGCGGCCATCGCCGGCGCTTTGGCCTGGTTCGCGCTGCCGGGTGCTGCCCCCACCGCGGCAGGCGTGAAGTCCGCGACCATCACGTCCGTCGCCGACGAGGGCCCCGGCTACGCGATCGAAGATTTCAACTACCCGCAGGCCGACAAAATCCTGGCGGAGCAGAACATCGTTCTCAAGCGCGGCGACGGCCACATCACGCTCGCCGATTGCGCGAGCGGCACCGGATTGCTCCAGGTCTGGGCCCGCGAGAAGTCCATGATCTGTTTCAAGGTCGTCGGCAACTCCGGCTGGCTGACCCTGGAGATCCCCTCGGTCTACGGCATCCGGGGCAACGACTACACGACCGACGTCGACATGACCGTCGGCGACGAGGAGACGAGCTTCGCCGTCGCCAAGAACCAGTGGACCGCGGTGGGCGAGAGCGCGGACCCGGAGGGACGCGAGCACATGCTCGTCGAGATCAGGTCCGCCAAGTAGCACCCCCATCGGCGCCTCGACTCCGCCCCGCGGGGGCGCGTCGAACGAGTGAGCCGCACGTCTCCCACCAAGGAAGCCAAGGTCATGCGACACCTCAGAGGCCATCGCCTCGCTCCCTTCAGTACAGCATTAACCACAGGCCTCGCCGCCGCGCTCGCCGCCGCGCTGCTGGCGCTGAGCATCACCCCCGCGAACGCCGTCTCCGGCACCGACGCGGCCGACGGCTCCCTCGCGTTCACCGCACGCCTGGACATCGGCGACGGCCAGAAGGCCTGCTCCGCCGCCCTGGTCGACCCCTACTGGCTGCTCACCGCCACCAGTTGTTTCGCCGACAACCCGGCCGCGAGCCTCGCCATACCCACCGGCGCGCCCAAGCTCAAGACCACCGCGACCATCGGCCGCACCGACCTCACGACCACCGGCGGCGAGACACGCACCATCGTGGAACTCGTCGCGCACCCGTCGCGGGACGCCGTCCTGGCGCGGCTCAGCCGCCCCGTCACCACCATCACGCCCGTGAGCCTGGCCACCGCCGTGGCCACGCCCGGCGAGAAGCTGACGGTGGCCGGCTACGGCCGCACCGCGACCGAATGGGCCCCGCTGCGCCTGCACAGCGGCACCTTCGCCGTCGACTCGGTCGCCACGGACACCGTCGCCACCACCGGCGAGGACGGCGCGAGCGTCTGCATGGGCGACACCGGCGGCCCGACCGTGCGCACGGTCAGCGGCAAGTCCGAACTGGTTGCCGTCAGCAGCAGGTCCTGGCAGGGCGGCTGCTTCGGCACCGACCCGACCGTGACCCAGACCGGCGCCGTCAGCACCCGCGTCGACGACCTGCGCTCCTGGGTGGCCTCCACCGTCGCCGTCCCTGTTCCGGCCGCGGATGGCGCCTGGCGTGCTTACGGCAACACGAATCCGATCACTTCCAGCTCCAGCACGTGGCATTGCGCCAGCAGTCAGACGATCACTACCAGCGTGGTCGCGCAGGTCTGTGCGATTAGGTCATCAAGTGGAAGCGGGGTCCAGGCGGCAGTAATCGTGCGCAACAACAAAACCAGCCTCTATGGCGCGGAAGCGCGTATGGACCTGTATACCGCCTCCGGCACGCACTTGGGTGATTGGAAGTGCCCGTCATCGGGGGTTGGGGCGAACTCCTGGTCGGTTTGCTTCGGAACAACCCTCAACGAGAGCAGCCAGGTGAACTCGTATGGGGCGCTCAATGGTGTATATCTCGGCCTGTCGTCAAATGTCTGAACCGGAGCCCATTGCGCCGGGGGCTGAGGACTTGCCCCGCAAGTGATGACTGAAGCGGTTAGGGCATGACTGGCCCGGAGTCGGCCTCCATGAAGGTGTAGTGGCAGAGGCCAGTTTGCACGTCGTCTACGACTCCTGCACCCATGAGAGGTCGGCTTCTCCGACTGGCTGCAACACCCGGGGTGTTGCAGCCAGTCTGTGGCTTGGACCGTGTCCTATGTGGTGAGGCGGACGAACCTCTTGTAGCGGCAGAGGGTGGCGGCGGGGCCGAGGAATGCCAGATAGTTGCGGGGGTTGCGTTCGTGGCGGGGGCTCAGTCGTCGGTAGCCGGAGAGGCAGGACATGGTTCGCTCGATGACCCACCTGCGGCGGCCGAGTCGTTCGCTGGACTCGATCCCCTTGCGGGCGATGCGAACGCCGATGGGCTTTCCCCAAAGTCATTTTCGCAGGTGGGGAATGTCGTTGGCCTTGTCCGCGTGGAGTCGCTGGGGCTCGAAGTACCGTCCGCGGAACGGGTCGTGTTTCGTTTGGTGGCCCGCGACCATGGGCTTCAGCCCTTCGCTGTCGTGGACGTTTGCGGCGGAGACAACGACCGCCAGGGGCAGTCCGTTCGTGTCCGACAGGATGTGCATCTTGGAACGCGGCCTACCCCGGTCCACGGGGCTCGGACCTGTGGGTTCCCGCCCCTTTTTTTAGCCCTGACATGGGCGGTGTCGAGGAAGACGCGGGTGACATCGACGAGGCCGGCGTCGCGAGCCGGTGCAGCACGGCCTGGTGAAGCCGGCCCCACGCACCGGCTCTCGGCCAGATCAGGAATCTTCGATACGCGGTCGACTTCGATATGCCGAAGCAGGGCGGCAGGACCCGCCAGGCGCAGCCGCTGACCAGGACGACCAGGACGTAGATGATGGCCGCGAACAGCGTCTCATCAGGAGTGTCCTGCGTTCCGCCGCCCTGCGGCCGCACCCTTGGCGGAGGGATCAGCGGCTTCGTGATCACCCACAGCCCGTCCGGAACAATCCAACTCCGCGTACCCCGCCCCATGAACAGACCAACGTCCGCCTCACCACATGGTGGGTGCGGTCGCGGATGTACTCGCGCTCCATGCCCGGCATCGCGGCCAGCACCGTGAACTCGATCCCGGACGGGTCGTGCGAGCCCTTGAGTTCGCCTGTGAGGAACTTCAGCCCGACATCGCCCGCCTTCAGGCGATGGCCACGACCGCGCCGCCGTCGGAGGTGCGGGCAAAGGTCGCCGCGATGACGTAGCGGGGGAGCGGGCCCCAGCCCGCACTGCCGGTGTTCTTCTCGGTGCTGCGGTGCATGGCCGTGCGCTCTGCCGGGACGGCAGACGGGAGCGGCTCACGTCACCGCCCGCCCGCCCGCCGACGGGAGAACGGTGACGTGGGCGTGTGACGTGGTCAGGCGTGGAGCTGCAGCTTCTCGATCACTGTGGCGACCTGGGCGCGTTCCTTCGCCCCGAGGCCGCGCAGCGGCAGGGGAAGGTTGCAAGATGCGGTGAGGCCAAGATGGGCGGCCGCTGCCGCGACGACCCGTAGCGATCCGCCGTGCTGGGCGAACAGGTCCCACAGCGGCTGGAGCTGCTGGGACTCCCGTTCGGCCTGCTCGGCCCGGCCGGCCTGTGCGGCCCGGGTGAGCGCGAGCGCCGGCTCAGGGAACGTGCCGCCGATCACCGAGTACCAGGCGTCGCATCCGGCGTTCAGGCCCCTGGCGGCTGCCGCGTCTCGGCTGACACCGATCGTCACCGTGGCGGGCAGAAGCCGCCGCAGGTGCTCGATACGAGCCCGCGCCGCCTCAGGATCGGCGGGAACTCCGGGGATCTTGATGGATGCCACGTTCGGGAGGCACACCAGGCGGGTGTACAGCTCGTCGGTGAAGGTGAAGTGGGTGGTGCCGGGGTTTTCGTAGATCACGAGGGGGACGGAGAGGTGCGCGGTGACCTCTTCGAACAGGCCGAACACGTCGTCGTCGGTCAGCGGCTGGTACGACACCGGCGCCAGCAGCACACCGGCTGCCCCGGCGTTCTGCGCGTCCTGGGCCGCTTCCAGCACATGGCGGGTGCGCAGCGCCCCGATGCCGACGATGACCGGCACCCCGTCGGCGTGCTCGACCGCGAGGCGGGCGACGCGGGCCCGCTCCTCGCGGGTCAGGTAGGCGTAGGAGCCGGTGGAACCCAGGGCCCCGATCGAGTCGACGCCGGCGGTGGCGAGCCGGTGGACGAGCCTGCCGTACGCCTTCTCGTCGATGCCCGCGTTGCCGGGGATGGGGGTGAGGGGGAAGGCGCTCAGACCGGTGAACAAGAGGAAACCTCCGATAGGTACTCGGGCGGAATTGCTATAGGCGGTGGCGCGGTGGCTCCACACGGCCGGGGTGCCGCAGACGAAGGAAGAAGGTCCGCTCGTCAGCGCGTGGTGCGCGAGGAAGCGACAACGGCGGCGAGTTCGGCGGCGAATGCTTCGGCCTGCGGCTCGGTGACGGTGGAGCTGGTGACCCGGATCGCGCCCTGGCGGGCGGACGGGGCATGGACGAAGAGGTGGCCGGGTCGCACGGCCCAGCCCCGCTCCGCCAGGGCTTGGACCACCGATCCGCTGTCGACGTCGAGTTCGACCCACACGTTGAGCCCATCGGGCCGGTGGGGCACCTCGATGCCATGGGCGTGCAGCCGCTGGATGAGCAGGCCGCTGCGGTGTGCGTACGCTTCGCGGGCGCGTTCGTGGAGTTCGTGCACGCCGGGATCGGCCAGCAGTTCGCGGGCGCTGTGCTGCAGCAGGCGGCTGACCCAGGTAGTGCCGGCGCTGAGCCGGGCCTCCAGTCGCATCGCGCTCTGCGTATCGGCGGCGACCAGGGCCAGCCGCAGGTCCGGTCCGAGGAACTTGGACAGGGACCGCACCAGTGCCCAGCGCGCCGTGGCGGCAGGGGTGATCCGGCAGTACGGCCGGGTGGAGACGGCCGAGAAGTGGTCGTCCTCGATCACCAGGACCTGGGGGTGGTCAGCGAGGACGGCGTGCAGGTCGGCGGCCCGTTCCGCGGTCAGGCTCGCTCCGGTCGGGTTGTGGGCCCGGGGCGTGCAGACGACTGCCCGGGCGCCGCCTTCGAGCGCGGCCCGCAGGTCGTCGGGGCGCATGCCCGCGCTGTCGACCTGGACCGGCGCCGTCCGGTAGCCGTTGAGCTGCAGCGTGCCGATGCTCGCCAGGAAGCAGGGGTCCTCGACCGCCACCGTGTCGCCGCGGGTCAGGTGGGCGTTCAGGAGTCGTTCGGTGGCGTCGACCGCGCCGTGTGTGACCAGTGTCCGAAACGGTTGGTCTATGTCTTCGGCGAAGTCGTCGCGGGCCCAGGCATCCAGCGCTTCATCCACTGCGGGCATCCCGTACAAGGGCTGGCGGTAGTGTCCGCCGCGGGCCGCGGCGAGGATGTCCGGCAGCAGTTGTGGATCAGGGTTTCCGCTGGCCAGGTCGACGCGATCGCCGCCGATGCCGACGCCCTCGCGGGCGAGCTGCGGCACCGTGGCGATCACCGTGCCGCCGCGGCCCCGGGTCTGGGCCACCCCGGCCTCGACGAGCCGCCGGTAGGCCAGGGCGACCGTGTTCCGGTTCACCCCCAGCCCGGCCGCGAGCGTCCGCACCGGGGGCAGCAGCGCCCCTGGCGCAAGCTCGCCCGACGCCACCTGGTCCCGGACACTGCCGGCGATCTCCGCCGCGGTCGTACCGCTGATGGGCACGCCATCACCTCCACAGGCCACACTAACGGTTTGTCCTATGTCAAACATGTGCGGTAGTGCTGTGAGGTCGAGCGCGGGTGGCGATGCCCGAGGTCTGCGCAAAGCCGGCCAGCCGCCTCGCCGGCTGCTTGCCTGTCGCCGAGCGATCGCTTGACGACAGGCGGGTGGCGCGTCCAACGAACCCGTGCGATCCGGGGATTCGCGACGGCCTGAATCCAATCACTGCAGATCCGATGGCGATTGCTGACCAGGGTTTGGTGACAGGCAGGGTCCGATCCTCCGCACGGAAGGGGCCCCTGGTGGCGAACCTGGTCTACAAGCGGGTCTCGACCGACCAGCAGTCCACCGCCCGGCAGAACCTCGTTCTCGACGAGGCCGGGACCGAGGACCCCGTCGTCTTCGAAGAGGACCCCTGCACCTCCAGCCGCCTCCACCCGGCTCCAGCGGACGAAGTTCCGCGAACTGCTCACCTACGCGCGGCCCGGCGACACGGTGCACATCTCCGAGATGTTCCGCCTCGTACGCGGCACCGGGCACATCCTCGAGGTGCTCGACGTCCTCCACCGCGACCAGGTGGCACCGCGCATCCACGACGGTGCGTTCTCCGCGATGGACCTCACCGCCCGCCACCCGCGCACCGGCGAACTGCTGTCCACCGTGAAGTTCATGGTGGAGACCCTCGCCGCCGGCGAACTCCAACGCGATTTCCAGCGGGAGCTGACCTACGACCGACTGCGGGCCGCGCAGGCCAAGGGCAGCAAGGGCGGACGCCGCCCTGCCGTCCCGGCCGACAAGACCGACGCCGTGCGCACCACGTACCTCGAAGGCCGCTCCAGCGCCGCTCCCGCCCGCGACCACGGCGTGAGCCGCGGCGCCTCCGCACGGCCGTCGCCGATCTCCCGCTCGAGCACACGGCCATCGAGCAGGACGATGCCCCGGCCCCAGAGCTGCCGGTTACCCTCGACGTGCCGGGCAAGGTCGCGGACTTCCTCCGCGCGGCCGATCTGGAGCCCACCGAGCGCGCCGCGCTCGACCAGGGGGTAGCCGTACGGCGCGGCCAGGGCTACACCCTGCGCGTCACGGCCGTGCCAGCGGTCCACCGCCAGCTCCTTGCCCGCTGCCGGCCGCTCGACGGCGGCTACGGCGTGAGCCGGAGGAACCTGGAGCCGATACGCCCCTGGCGACCATTCACGGTGACGTCAGGATTGAGCTCACTGGGTCCAGTTGTGGAAGCGCGCCCGCTTGGGACCGCACGCGCCGTCGGCGAGGGCCTTGTCGTAAGCCCGCTGCACGGCGGCGTCGGTTTCGGCCTTCGGCGTATTCATGGGGATGTAGGCCCCGGAGTAGACGACGCACGACGAGTCGTAGACCGGCCACAGCGCCCACGACCCGAACGCGACGACGGCGGCCATCACTGTGAGCACGGCTGTGACTCGGCGGCGCGGCGTGGAGTGGAGAAAAGACGGGATATCACCAGCGGATGGTACGGAACGGCGCACAGGCAGCGGACGACCGGGGTCTTGTGCCAGCAGATGATGGCACCTTCGGCGACCACACACGGTGACACCACGCCTGACCTCACCGAGGAATACGCGACACCTCAACATGTGGGCCTACCAGTCCCGAGGCCGTGGTCCGACGACAACTCGAACACCCGTACTCGCCGACCGCCGGTGGGACTGACGGTCTCACGGACCGGATGCATCCCCAGTTTGGTCATGATCCGCTCAGAGGCGTCGTTGCCCACTTGAGCGATGCTGACGATCCGCTCCAGCCCGCGGTCTTCGAACCCGAACCGCACAGCAGCTCTCGCGGCCTCGGTAGCCAGGCCCTGCCCCCAGTGGCAACGTCCCAGCCGCCAGCCGACCTCGACCGCCGGCAGTACCTCTGGCAAGAAGTCGGGCACCGAAAGACCGGTGAACCCGGCCAGCTCGCCAGTAGACCGGATCTCCACGGCGAACAGGCCGAAGCCCCGTGACTCCCACTCGCTCTCCCATGCCTGGATTCCGCCGCGAGTCTGCTGTTCGTCACGGACGCTGCCGTCACGGATCCACCGCATGACCTCGGGGTCGGCATTGACGGCAGCCATGGGCGCAACGTCTTCCTCACGCCAGCGACGCAGGATCAAACGAGGAGTCTCAAGCACGACCATCCGATCATCCTGGACCACAAATGCGCTCTCCGTCATACTCACCAGGGACTTTCGATACACGCCGTAGCTAAGACGTTCTCTCAGTTGGCCTGCTATCTACCGAGTGTCGTTGCAGGGTTCGGTTCCGGCGTAGTCGTACGACCATCCCGCGGTTGTGCCGAGCGAGGGTGTGTGCTCGTGGACGTGCCACATATCGGTCGGCGCGTGTCCGCCCGAGCCACGCCCGCGTTGCCGTGGCGGCGGCTGACCGGACTCGTCCAGCACCACGATCCGGGTGCGACCGTGGAACGGCCCGCCTTGGACCTTGATGCCCACTTTGCCGTCCATGACCTCGCCACGCAGCCATCGGTCGATCAACTCCATGTGCTCACCGCTCATGTCGCCGGCCAACCACTGCCGTTGGCCGTTAATCTCCCACAGCCCGTCCGGCACCAGCGGCTCAATCATGTCCATGCCCTGGGCAACGAGCTACCGCCAATCAAGACGCCGTCTGAGTAGGGTCAGGGAATGACCCAAACAACCCCCGGTCAGCAGACTCCAATTGACCCCGCAACACTTGCTGACGATCCGTACGCCGTGTACACGCAGCTTCGCCGAGCCGGACCCGTTCACCGGATCACTGGGACAGACGGGCTGCCTGCCTGGCTGGTGACCCGCTATGACGACGTACGCCAGGCTCTCGCCGACCCGCGGCTCTCCTTGGACAAACGCAACGCGGCGCCCGGCGGCTACCGAGGCATGGCCTTACCGCCGGCGCTGGACGCAAATCTGCTCAACATGGACCCTCCGGACCACACCCGCATCAGGCGGCTGGTGAGCCGGGCCTTCACCCCGCGTCAGATCGAGCAGCTACGTGAGCCGATCCGGCGCACCGCTGACCAGTTGCTGGACGCCATTGCTGCGGCTGAGCGCGCGGACCTGATTGCCTCGTACGCAGCGCCGCTGCCGATCACCGTGATCTGTGACTTGCTCGGCGTAGCCCCAGCCGACCGGTTCGACTTCCGTTCATGGACCGACGCTCTCGTTGCTCCCGATCCAGCGCGGCCGTTCCTTGCCAAGGAAGCGGTCGGCAACATGCTGTCGTTCCTCACCCAACTCATCGCCGACAAGCGAACCGCCCCGACCGATGACCTACTCTCCGCGATGATCGCCGTGCGCGATGAGGAAGACCGGCTGAGCGAGGACGAGTTGATGTCCTTGGCCTTCCTCATCCTGTTCGCCGGGTATGAGAACACCGTTCACCTCATCGGGAACGCGGTCCTGACTCTGCTTCGCCACCCCGACCAGTTGGCGGAGCTGCGGGCCGATCCCACACGCCTGAGCGCGGTGGTGGAGGAGCTCGCCCGCTACGACGGCCCGGTACCGCTGGCCATTCGCCGGTTTCCGACCGAGGACGTCACCGTCAGCGGCGTAACCATCCCCGCGGGCGAGACGGTCCTGTTGTCCCTCGCCGCTGCCCACCGGGATCCGCAACGCTTCACCGACCCGGACCGCTTCAGCATCGACCGCGATGCCACCGGCCACCTCGCCCTTGGCCACGGCATCCACTACTGCCTCGGCGCTCCGCTGGCCCGCATGGAAACCGAGATCGCGCTGTCTGCGCTCCTCGAACGCTTCCCCGAGATGGCCCTGGACGTGTCGCCAGGCGAACTGCAGTGGAGGCCCTCGATGCGCTCCCGCGGTCTGCTTAGCCTTCCGGTCCGCACTGGCACCATCAAGGAGGCCACTACGGCTCGATGACAGGGTGTGCGGCCTCAATCCGAGATGGGTGCGGTTCTCCGGAGGGAAGGTCTGGGCTGCGGGGACGCTGAGCCCCACTGCTTTCTGAGCGAGGTTCAGGGCCTTGAGGTAGTACGTCTGCCCGAGCCCGTGAGCCTTCTCGTACATGGCCATCCACCCGGTCAGGTACGTCAGATCAGAGGCGGCAGTCAGCATGCTCGCGTGGACCGTCTCGCTGACCTGCGCTCGTAGCCAGGGACCCGCCCTGTTCACCAGGAACGCGGCTGCTATTGGCCTGGCATGGCCGGCGCCGAACTCGTCGAGGATGTCTGCGATCCGCTCGGTCATGGCGCGCACCGATTGGACTTGGGAGTTCCCGATTCGAGTCGTTGCCTTGCCCGGGCTGACGGCGCCATCGGCTGCGTTCGCTGCCGTCGCCGTGAACATGGGCACCGTGAGCGCCGCCGAGAACAGGGTGGTGGCCAGCATGTGACCGGTCGGCCGAGTCGGTCGACAAGGCTTCGACGATTGGCGCCCTGACCTCGGGTTCGGCTCTACTCCGGCGATCCGCTGGGATGCGTTCGGTTGCCCGTAATGCAGGTCAGGCCGCGCTGCTGGCCATTAGCTGACGGAATCTGGTTCCGAACGTTCGCCGTGCCGCATCCGACTGGCTAGCCCGCAGGCCAGTGTGGGTTCGGCATGCCGTCATCGCTCATGTGCGCCCGCTGCCAGATCTCGTTCCAGCTGAACGGGATCTCCGGCACGAGCCGGTGCCGCTGCCCGCACGGACATGGCACCAGCACCCACGCGCACCCACGGCACAGCTCGATCCAGCCGTGCCCGGTCGAGCTCAGCACCCGCGGTCCTTCATCCCCACAGGCCGGGCAGCCGGGGGTTCGGCGCCCTCCAGAATCATGTTCTGTCTCCGGACGTACTCGGACAGCCGCAGCGACGGGTGGCGAAACGTGTCTTGGTGCCAGGCGCGGTCCGGGCCGTCCCACCCGCTCCGCAGCCACCACGGTCGTGGGTTCGCCACAGCCCGCCGCCCGGCCCGCTTCTCCGCCCGGCGTTGCACGGCGTATTCCTCCGCTCGCGCGAGCCACAGCACCCGCGCCTCATGCAGTTCCTCCACCGCCCGCACCAGCGCTTCCGGATCCGCCTCCAGCCGCCGGGGGATCGCGGCGCTGAGCGTGAGGTGGTGGTACGTCGCCCGGAAGCCGTACGGCGCAAAGACGGTGATGCAGGTCCGCAGCGCGCTGTGCCGACGACGAAGGGGGAGGCGGGCGTCGTGCACGCGCGCTCGGTGGGTCAGGAAGCTGGTCATTGTGTGGGCGCCAGGTCCAGTGCCCGTGACAGGGCGGCGGTGACGGCGGCCGCCTGCGCCGGCAGGTGTTGTTCAGCCCAGGTTCCGGCAAGGCTGCTACTTCGACGCCCACGACCGCGCCGCGCTGTGCCGGGTCCTGCTCGATCCGCTGGGCCCAGGCGGAGACCGAAGGTTCCAACATGCGGTCTACGACAGCGACACCGACACCCCATCGTCCCCGCCGGTCACGACCGCCCCCGCAGACGCCGTACTGCTCTTCGACGGCGTCTTCCTCCTGCGCCCAGAACTCATCGACCGGTGGGACCTGCGCATCTTCGTGTCCGCCCCCTTCGAACAGACGATCGATCGGGCCCGGGATCGAGGCACAGCGCCGGCCGGATCCACCGCAGTCACCGCCGAAATCGAACGGTCCTGGCGCAACCGCTATATCCCGTCCCAGCAGCTCTACTTCGCCACAGCCCGCCCAACCGACCACGCCGACATCATCGTGAACAACGATCAGCTCCAACGGCCTACCTGGGAAGTCCGACCAGACTCATCGATACACAGGATTTGACAATTTCCTGCAAGTTTGGCTGATCGCTCGCTGTTTGAACTCGGTGAGTTGGTTGATCACGGACTCCTGGCGGGCGAGACGCTCTACGGGTCTCTCTTGGATTTCCCTGAAATGCCGGTACTGGATGGCACAGGATGGGGGCCATTGTTGCTGGCCCGCATGGCGGGGGGCTTGCCGGGACAGCCCTTAGGGGGCACTGTGTCGGAACTCGGGACCAGGGAGCGCTGGTCGGCCAAATGAAGATAGAGGTGTCCAACCGTATGACGGTAGCCTCGGCCACGCGCGGCCTGTCGAACGACGGCTACAAGAACGGAAGCGGCAACCTCGTCATGAAGGCGGGATCGGACGCCGTCAAACGAATCTTCCCTGATGGCCGGAGAGACATAAACGTGAAGATCACCTGGATCGAGGAAGGGTATGTACCGTATTAAGCGAAGTCAACGGTCCCCCTTCCTCGCCATCCTCGTCGCGGCCCTCGTGATGAGTGTGTCTGGCTGCGCGGACGAAGAAGATGCCCCCGTCCCGACGAAAGGACAGGTCGTCGGCTCCTGGAGCAATCCCGGAGGGGACTGGATCAACTTCAAAAAAGAAGGAACGGGTCTCATTTCCGCGGAGGCACAGCTTCAGTTGAGCAGCCTGATAGAGGAAAGCGAGACTAGAAAGGAGTGTGAGTTTTCCTGGAAGGTGGACACTGTGCCTGCGGGAGGCGACATGTGGGTTTCCGTTATTTTCCGGGAAGGGCAGTGCGGATTTTCAGGGACGGGCAAATTCGGCCTGTACGCCTACTCTGGAAACTCTGGAAAACTGCAGCTGTCGCCAGCCGTTGAATTCCCGGAATCCGGCGAGATCTATTCTCGATCGAACGGGACATAGCGTGCCGCCCACGGGCAGAATTGACGTGGATTCGGCTGCTGGATGATTCGGGGCGGCCTTCCTCGGTGGTGCGCGTCGGCGACTTGTCGCAGCAGGACCTGGGCGGCGGCGCGGTCGCCGGTGTCCGCGGCGGTGACCATCACTCCCAGCGGCAGGCCGAGCGTGTCGACCACGACGTGCCGCTTGCGGCCGTTGACCAGCTTCCCGCCGTCGAACCCGCGGCTGTCGGAGCCGACGACGGCGTCCGCTTTGACGGACTGCGAGTCGATCACACCCGCACTCGGCTCCGCGTCGCGGCCCAGCTTCTCGCGGACCGTGGCGCCCAGCCGGTCGTGGAACTCCCTGACCAGGGCGTGGTCGCGCCAGCGGCGGAAGAATGCATTGTACGAGTCCGGCGGACAGCCTGCCGACGGCTCCTCCGCCCCTGGCCCGGGGAAGACATGGACCAACGCGAGCAGCGTGCTGTTCGCGCTGCTCCGTGACAGTACCGTCTACGAACCCACATCCCATGCCTCCCCCGCACGAGCGCACCTGGTTGGCGTGGCCGGGCCCCAACCCCACCTTCGACAGCCCGGACGACCTCGCCGAGTCGCGGACGGCCTGGTCGGCGGGCTTGACATGGTCTCCGAGGAGATGGCCGTGACGGCGCAAGGGTTCGGACCGCCGCTCTCTGCCCGACCGGCCGGGCGCCTCGCCGGTCGACCTACAGCTGTTCGAAGCGGGTCATGAGCAGTCGAGGCAGCTGACTGCCCGTTTCCGGACCGTGACGATCGGAATTCCCGGCTCCCTCACCTGCGCTGTCGTACACCCTCGCCATGAGCTACACACTCTGCGTATACACGCCGCGTATACACGGCGTGTATAGTGCGGGTCATGTCCATCGGTCACACCCTTTTGGGGCTCCTGGAGTCCGGCCCGCGACACGGTTACGACCTGAAGCGGGCCTTCGACGAGACGTTCGGTCACGACCGACCGCTGCACTACGGCCAGGTCTACTCGACGATGTCCAGGCTGCTGAAGAACGGCCTCGTCGAGGTCGACGGGATCGAGGCCGGCGGCGGCCCGGAGCGCAAGCGCTACGCGATCACCGACGCTGGCATCACCGACGTAGAGCGGTGGCTCGCGACCCCGCAGAAGCCGGAGGAATACCTCCAGTCGGCCCTCTACACCAAAGTCGTCCTCGCGCTGCTCACCCACCGGGACGCCGCCGACATCCTGGACACCCAACGCTCCGAACACCTGCGCAGCATGCGCATCCTGACCGACCGCAAGCGCAAGGGCGATCTGGCGGACCAGCTGATCTGCGACCACGCCCTCTTCCACCTGGAAGCGGACCTGCGCTGGCTGGAGCTGACCGCCGCCCGACTCGACAAACTCCGTGAGGCTGTAGCTCGATGACGACTTCTCCCCCTGGTTCCCTGCTCACCGCGCAGGACCTGCGCAAGACCTATGGGCACACCCATGCCCTCGACGGCGCCGAGTTCTCCATCCACCCCGGCGAGGTCGTCGCCGTCATGGGCCCCTCCGGCTCCGGCAAGTCGACGCTGCTGCACTGCCTCGCGGCCATCCTGCCGCCCGACTCCGGGTCGATCACATACAACGGGCGCGAGGTGACGACGATGAGCGACGCCCAGCGCAGCGCGTTACGCCGCTCCGAGTTCGGCTTCGTGTTCCAGTTCGGGCAGCTCGTGCCGGAACTGACCTGCGTGGAAAACGTCGCCCTGCCGCTCAGGCTGAACGGCACCTCCCGCAAGGAAGCCGAGCGGGCGGCGCTCGGCTGGATGGAACGCCTGGAGGTCGACGACCTGAAGGGCAAGCGGCCCGGCGAGGTCTCCGGCGGCCAGGGCCAGCGCGTCGCCGTGGCCCGCGCGCTGGTCACCGGCCCCCGGGTGCTGTTCGCCGACGAACCGACCGGCGCGCTCGACTCCTACAACGGTGAGCGCGTGATGGAACTGCTCACCGGCGCGGCCCGCTCCACCAACGCCGCCGTCGTCCTCGTCACCCACGAGACACGGGTGGCCGCCTACTCCGACCGCGAGATCGTCGTACGCGACGGCAAGTCCCGGGACATGGAGCGCGCCATATGAGTCCGCGCCAGTGGTCCAGAGACCTGGCCATGGGAGCCCGGTTCGCCGTCACCGGCGGCCGCGAGGGCTGGGTCCGAATGACGCTGACAGCGGTCGGCGTCGGCCTCGGCGTGGCTCTGCTCCTGTTGTGCACCGCGATGCCCAACGTGTTCACCTCCCGTAGCAAGGTGGAGGACGCCCGCTACGCCAACACGTACTCCCAGACGGTCCCGCCCAAGGCCGACAACACTTTCCTGATCGCCGATGCCGACACCACCTGGCACGACGACGACGTCCGGGGCCGGTTCGTCGAACCCGAGGGCAGGCGGGCGCCGCTGCCCCCCGGGGTCGACCGCTTCCCGGGTAAGGGCGAGATGGTGGTCTCCCCCGCGCTCAAGGACCTGCTGGACTCGGACGACGCGAAACTGCTGCGGGAGCGCCTGCCGTACAAGATCACCGGCACGATCGGCGAGAGCGGGCTGATCGGCTCGCACGAACTGGCTTACTACGCGGGCGCCTCGGGGTTGAAGCTCACGGACTCCTCCCTGGCGACACGGCTGGCCAAGTTCGGCAAACCGGACGCGACGCCCGAGAAGAGCGACCCGGTGCTGCTGCTCATGGTCTTGGTCGTGTTCGTGGTGCTGCTGACGCCGGTCGCCGTGTTCATCGCCGCCGCCGTCCGCTTCGGCGGCGAACGCCGCGACCGCCGCCTCGCCGCGCTGCGCCTGGTCGGCTCCGACCGGGGGATGACCCGGCGGATCGCGGCGGGCGAGGCGCTGGCAGGAGCCCTGCTCGGTCTGGCCGTGGGCACCGGCTTCTTCTTGCTCGGCCGCCAGAAGCTGGGCACCGGCGAGTTGCTGGGCGTGAGCGTCTGGCCCAGCTACCTCGACCCCACTCCCGCGCTTGCCGCGCTGGTCGCGGTGGCGGTGCCGGTCGCCGCGGTGCTGGTCACGCTGCTCGCGATGCGCGGCGTGGTCGTCGAACCCCTCGGTGTCGTGCGTGCTGCCAAGCAGAGTCGCCGTCGGCTGTGGTGGCGGCTGCTGCCGACTCTGGCCGGCCTCGCGATGCTCTACCCGATGATCGGCCAAGGCCACAAGAACGGAAACTTCAACCAGTACTTCGTCATCGGCGGCGTCCTGATGTTGCTGATCGGCATCACCGCCCTGCTGCCCTGGGCCGTGGAGGCGGTCGTCGTCCGGCTCGGCAAGGGCCCGCTGTCCTGGCAGTTGGCCGTGCGACGACTGCAGTTGAGTAGCGGCACTGCCGCCCGCATGGTCAACGGCATCGCCGTGGCGGTGGCCGGGGCCATCGCGCTGCAGATGCTCTTCACGGGAACGCAGAGCCAGTACACCAAGAACACCGGCAAGGACCCCAGCCGGGTCCAGATGCAGGTCGACTTCAGCGGCCCCAAGCCGCTGCCCGGCATCGAGCGCGAATTCACCGGCACCAAGGGGGTCCGGGCCGCGGTGGCCCTGGCCCGCTCCCAGTACGGGGACGCACGTCGCAACCCGGAGAACAGCAACGGCCTGACCGTGGGTAACTGCGCCGCCCTGCGTGAACTCGCCACATTGCCCTCCTGCAAGGACGGTGACGTGTTCATCACGCGAACGCGGAGCGGTTACTCCGACCCCAGCAACGCATCCGAAATCGCCCTGGTGAAACCCGGTCGGCAGCTCTACATCGACCCGTCATACGACGGCGCCGAACGCCGCCTCGAGGTGCCCTGGACCGTTCCGGCAAACATTCGGGAGGTGAACGCGCGCAAAGACTCCCTGCAGGACTACACCAGTCTGCTGGTCACCCCCGCCGCCCTGCCCCAAAAGGCCGCGCCCGCGGTGTTCTCGGACGGGGTCTACCTGCGTCTGGACCCGTCGGTGCCGGACTCACGGGAGTACATACGCAACGTCGTCGCCCGGATCGACCCCCTGGCACGCACCTACAGCTGGTCGGCGACCCAGGAGGACGCCAAGTACACCTCCATCCGCACCGGCCTGTTCGTCGGCTCCGCCTTCGTGCTGGCACTGATCGGCGCGAGTCTGCTGGTCTCCCAGCTGGAGCAGCTGCGCGAGCGCAGGAAGCTGCTCTCCGCGCTGGTCGCCTTCGGCACCCGGCGCCGCACGCTGACCCTGTCGGTACTGTGGCAGACGGCCCTCCCGGTCGGACTCGGCCTCGTACTGGCCACATCGGTGGGCATCACCCTTGGCTCGGCGCTGCTGAAGATGACCCGTACACCGGTGGCCATGGACTGGGCGAGCGTCCTGACCATGACCGGCGTGGGCGCGGCCGTGGTCGGCGTGGTCACGCTGCTCAGCCTGCCGCCGCTGCTGCGGATGATGCGCCCGGAAGGCCTGCGCACGGAATAACCCCTCACACATCCCCCGAAGTGGGCTCCTCCTGCCAGGAGGAGCCCACCCCTGCACGCAGGCAAGCCCGGTCGGCATCGGCACAGTCACCGTCAGGGCAACCTCGGCGCACAGCAGAATCCGCAGTCGAGGCGAGCACGCCATCAGACGGCGTCGGCCGGGAGCCTGCCGACAGCGACCAGGCAGAGTTCTGCGGCCGAACGGCTCGCTGAGTCACCCAGAGCAGGCATCTGTCGGTGGACTATCAGCGCATCGTGCAGGCGCTCGCGGACCGGCATCGGCTCCGTCAAGGGCCGCTGACCTGCCAGGAGTTGGCTGTCTTGTTCGGCCTGGACGCGGTGCCGGCCAAGGTGGAGGTGTTGCGGTCGAAGGCGAAACGCCTGGTGGCACGCGGCTGGCTCGCCGAGCGGCAGCCGGGCCGGTTCACCCTTGCAGACGTCGTCGCGTCGCGGCCAAGCGGCGGGTCATGAGCAGGATCATCGACCAGTAGACCATCGCTTCGGCGCTGGTGGTGCGGCGCTCGTAGTCGCGCGCAAGGCGGCGGGTGCGCATCAGGTGGGCGAAGAACCGCTCCACGATCCACCGCTTGGGCAGCACCACGAAGCCACGCATGTCGTCGCTGCGCTTGACGATCGACAGGACCAGCGCGAGCCCGGTCAGGCAGTATTCGACGAGGCTGCCGGTGTAGTCGCCGTCGGCCCAGACCAGGGCGAGCCGGTGGTGCGCGTCGGCGACTTGTCGCAGCAGGACCTGGGCGGCGGCGCGGTCGCCGGTGTCCGCGGCGGTGACCATCACTCCCAGCGGCAGGCCGAGCGTGTCGACCACGACGTGCCGCTTGCGGCCGTTGACCAGCTTCCCGCCGTCGAACCCGCGGCTGTCGGAGCCGACGACGGCGTCCGCTTTGACGGACTGCGAGTCGATCACACCCGCACTCGGCTCCGCGTCGCGGCCCAGCTTCTCGCGGACCGTGGCGCCCAGCAGGTCGTGGAACTCCCTGCTCGCCGACCGCGTAGATGCCAGAAAGCAACTCGGTCATGCCGGCAGGGTCCGGCGGGTTGCGCCCGGCGACCGGTTGGAGTACCCAGCCGCCTGACCGGGCCGCGAGCCGTAGCACTCCGGCCCAGTTCGCGATCCTCCCAATGCGTACGTGCCACGAGTCCTCGGTGAACGGGGCCATCCGCCCACCATGAAGAGGGTTTGTGGCGGCGCCGATGTCCTCGATCACTTGCCGTTCCACGGCGTCACGGACCCAGCGCCCCTCCTGCACTTCTTCGATGGCGGCCTCCCACCACTTCCACCCGCCGTCGAGTCGGTCCGCGAATGTGTCCATGTGGAAAGGCTTCCATGCATGGTGCCGCAAGCATTCAGGGGGCGCCGATCAGTGGACCGACTCATCAAGGAGACAGGCTCTGGATCTGCTCTAGATCTGCTCTAGATCCGCGAATTGCGAAGCGACTGCCACACCGCCCCGGCCAGCGCCCGCGTCGACCGGGGGACCGACAGGTGCTCGTGCTCGCGGTACAGCGCCCAGTTGTACTGGATCAGGGACAGCTTGTTGGAGGACAGCGAGCCCGCCTGGTGGGCCCTGTAAACCGCAAGCGGCTCGGCCATGCCCCGGGCGTCAGCGCCGTCCCGCATGATCGACAGCCACAAGCCGTAGTCTTGCCGCTTCCGTAGCTCCGGCATCAGCCTCTTGCCCAGCACGTTGCGGTCGTACATGGCGGTCAGAGCGCCGATGTGGTCCTGGACCAGCATCGCGCGGTAGTCCACGTGCTCACGCGCGCGGACCACGCGCCCGTTCGGGACGAAGTCGGTACTCTCGCCGTCGTAGTCGGCGTCCATCTTGAAGTACGAGGTGAACGTCAGCGGCGCGTCACCTTCCGCGGCGAATGCGAGCTGCCGCTCGGTCTTCGCCGGCAGCCACATGTCGTCGCTGTCGAGGAAAGCGACGTAGTCCCCGCGGGCCCGCTCAATCGCGAGGTTGCGGGCCCGGCCGGCACCGCCCCGTTCGGGTGCCGATTCCGGCAGGACGCGCTTGTCCTGCCGGGCGAATTCCTGGAGCAGGTCCATGGATCCGTCGCAGGACTGGTCGTCGGTGACCAGCAGCTCCAGGTCGCCGTGGGTCTGCGTGAGCACCGACCGGACAGCTGCGCCCAACGTCGCTGCCGAGTTGTACACGGGCATCACGACAGACACCAGGGGCACAGCGCGCTCCTTGCTCGACCAGAGACGACGGTCCATTCAAGCACCACAATCTAGTAGGAGCTGCCATGCATGTTGGCTTTGTATCTCAGTGCGGGAGTCGTTTCGAGGTGATGCCGGGAGTCACCTTCTGACCGAGTTTGCGATGTCGGTTTGTTTTGACGTCACCTGAGGTATTGCGGTGGGGCGGTGGACTGTGCTTCTGCCGCTGGGGGCCGTATGCCGCAATCGAAGGTTGATCTGTACGCAGCGATCCGTCGTGATCATTAAGGAGGCATGTCGCAGCGGGCGCTACAGCGCAAGCACAACGTCACGTGGCGGACCTTGCGTCGGGCTCTGGACGGCAAGTGGCCTGAGCCGCGCAGACAGCACCGGCGCCGTGAATCGCGGCTTGATCCATACAAGTCGCTGGTCGACGGGATCCTGCGGGCGGATCTGGACGCGCCGGCCAAGCAGCGGCACACAGCTCAGCGGATCTTCGACCGGCTGGTGGACGAGCACGACGCCCATGAGATCTCGTATCCGATGGTCCGCACCTATGTGAAGGACCGGCGTCCGCAGATCAGGCAGGACGCGGGGATCGGTCCGCAGGCCATGTTCGTTCCGCAGACGCACCTGCCGGGGGCTGAGGCAGAGGTCGACTTCGGTGAGGTCAGCATGGTGCTGGCCGGTGATATGACGCGTCTCTACCAGTTCTCGCTGCGGCTGTCGTACTCGGGCAAGGCGGTGCACCCGGTGTTCTCCACCGCAGGTCAGGAAGCTTTCTTCGAAGGCCATGTGCACGCGTTCCGGGTCCTGGGCGGTTATGTGGGTGACGACTCTTCGGCGATCTCGTGTTCCCGGCCAGGATGGTCGCTCCCGTCGAGGAGCTCGGATGGCCGGGCAGCCGGAGTTGGTACGAGGTGTCGATGCCGCAGGCAATCCTGCGGCATCGCTGGATCACGCGTTGGTCGACGACTACCTGGAGTTCGTGGCGGCTCGCTGCCGGCTGAACACGCTGCTGGCCACCGCCTGCCACCTGAAGGTTTTCTTCTCGGCAGTGCCCAAGGAGCCTACAGATGTCGTCACCGCCGACGTTTTCGCGTTCATCACCGCACGGAGGAAGCCGCGACGAGGAACGAAGGTCGTCCGCCTCGAGGACGGTGAAGCGGGTCTGTCGGCACGGACGATCAAGCGTCGACTCGCCGGTGTCTCGGGGCTGTTCGGCTACCTGATGACCCGCGATGACCTGGCCGTCAAGCGCAATCCGGTGCCGACGGGGCTGGCCGAACGCCGACGGGGAGGAAATCGCGGGGCCCCGTTGTTGCGGACGCCCCGACCCTGCCACGCGTTCTTGGCCCGGACGAGGTCGAGGGGGTGCTCGGCACACTGAACACTGCACGGGACCGGGCCATGGTGCTCGCGATGCTGCCAGGACTTGTCCGGGCGATCTCTGAGGCAACGGTGGCTGCCGCCTGTAAATCTCGTTGTCGAGGCTCTCGCCGAGTGAGGTAGAAGGGCGGTATGGATACCGCCGTTCTTGAACAGATGCTGGACGAGGCCTTCGATCACGCTGTCGTGCACCACGGATACACCAGCTACATGCGCGACTACGAGGTCATCGTCTACGCGACTGCGGATCCCCGTACCGGCATCATGCCGTCCCACCTGCGGTATCTCTTTCGGTACTGCGTCGAGGCCCGGTGCGAGACGTCAGTGCCGGCGGAGACCTGGCGTGTCTCTTTGGACGACCGGCTCATCGAGTCCGAGACCGGCGTCGACCTCGACGGATACGTCTGGGGCGTGAAGTGGCACTGCCTGTACCCGGGAGCCAAGCTCCTCCCTGAGTCAGAGGCGACCCGCCGCTGGTCGAACGCCCTCGGGGTCGACTTCCATGAGGTACGCATGGAGACCAACACGCACAACCTGACCTTGCTCTTCTCGGACCTGCAGGTGAGCGAGGTCCCGGTCGGATACGCACCCTTCGTCACGGAGTAGGGGGCAACGTGTACGAGCATCAGCCCGTTCCCGGCGGACGGGCTGGGGTTCACGTGAGCGGGGCTGCCTTCGCGTCCCAGTCGATGTGGTGGTCGAACTGCCAGGCCATCTTCTCCGGGTTGATCAGCTTCATGGTCGCCGGCATCACGAGGTCGCGCAGTACGCGGCCGACCGGGCCCGCGGTCTTGTTGCTGTTCGTGCGGGCGCCGAGCTTGATGATGCGTTCGACGCGGGGGCGGCGCAGTTGTTCGTATGCCGCGAAAGCCTGGTCGTAGGGCAGGTCCCGCATGCAGCGCGCCAGTTCGACGGCACTTTCGGCGGCGATGGAGGCGCCCTGCCCGGAGCTGGACGAGGCGGCGTGGGCGGCGTCGCCGATCAGGGTCATGCGGCCGTGGGTCCAGTTCGCGACCCTCGGCATGTTCTCCATCGGGCCGGTGATGAGGAGTTGGGCGGCGTCGGTACGGCTGATCATCTCGAGGGCCGGGGTGCGGTCGTCGGAGAAGGCGGTCCGCAGGATGCGCATCCACTCCTCGGCGCCGATCGCCTGGGCCTCGGCGACTGTCATCGGGGCGCGGTGGGGCAGGTTCACGAACCACACCGCCGAGGAGTCGTCGAAGACCTGGTAGCCGAAGAATGCGCGCTTGCCGAAGCACAGGTACATGACGCCGTCGGTGGAGGGCATCCCTGACTGGTGCATCCGCGCTCCGAAGCAGACCAGGCCGGCGTAGTTCGGCTGTGCTGCGGCCGGGTCGATCAGGGAGCGGACCGTGGAGCGGATGCCGTCGGCGCCGATGAGGACATCGGCGCTCGCCTCCGTACCGTCCGCGAAGTGCGCGGTGATGCCGGAGGTGGTGTCCGTCGTGCCGGTCAGCCGCTTGCCGTGGTGGATGGTGACGGAGCGGCGCTCCGCCTCGTCGTAGATCGCGCGGTAGAGATCGGCGCGCCAGACGAACTGCGGGGACGGGAGGCGGGAGGGCGGGGCGAACTGCGCGAGGTGCTTACCTGTCCAGCTCCGTAGCCCCATGGCGGTGACCGGTGTGCCGATGGTGCGGACGAGGTCGCCCGCGCCGATCGCGTCGAGGGCGTTCTGGCCGTTCGGGGCGATGGTCATGCCGCCTCCGGCCCCATCGGCCGTGGAGTCGTACGCCTCGTGGACGGCGGCCTCGATACCTGCCTGGCGGAGGGCCATCGCGGCGACCGGGCCCGCGATGCCGCCGCCGATGACGAGCGCGGTGCGGGCTTTGCCGATGCGGGTCATGACTGGTTCCCCCTCGCAGGGTCGTTGATCGTCGGTACGCCGCCGCTCTTGTGTGCGCGGCGCACATCCTGGACGTACGCACGGGAGAACATCGCCGACAGGATCGCGATGCCACCGCGGTGGATGCGGATCTCGCTGTTCGTCGCGGAGCCGGACAGGCGGACACGGCGGCCGGCCGTCGTGTCGTGGGTGGATGAGGACTGGGAGTCCTTGACCTTGCCGCGGGCGGTCCACCTCAGGTTCCAGTGGTCGACGGCGGTGCCGTCGTCGACGAGCAGCTTGACCGTGGCCCGGTCCATGTCGAGGTGGATCTCGACGTCGTCGGGGAGGCCGGGGGAGCGGAGGTCGAGGACAGCGGTGCCATGGCGGGCCTTGATCTCGAAGTGGCCGGCCTCGGTCCAGTTGCCGAGGTGCTTGACGAGGTCGTGGTCGGAGTGGATGCGCTCGGTGAGGGACATCTCGGTGGTTCCTCTCGGGTGGTGTCGCGTTGACGATTTGATAGTTGCACTGCAACTAGTATCTCGTCAACTAGTTATTCCGGGGCTAAAATCGAGTCCATGACCACATCGGCTCCCCGCAGCTCCCCCCTCGCCCTGACCGTCCTGGCCCTGCTGCACTACAAACCGCTGCACCCGTACGGCATCCAGCGGCTGGTCAAGGACTGGGGCAAGGAGCAGGTCGTCAACGTCAGGCAGCGTGCGAGCCTCTACCGCACGATCGAGCGACTCAATGGCGACGGGCTGATCGCCGTCCGCGAGACCGGGCGCGATCAGCAGTACCCCGAGCGGACCGTGTACGAGGTCACCGAGGTGGGGCGCGAGACCGCCCGCGCCTGGCTGGAGGAGATGCTCTCCGCGCCCAAGCAGGAGTTCCCGGAGTTCCCGGCCGCCCTCTCGAATCTGCTGCTGCTCACGCCGGAAGAGATGGCGGACGTACTGGAGCGGCGGGTCGACGCGCTCTCGGAGAAGCTCGACGGACTGGACGTGGCCTTGGCTGCTGAGGCGGAGCAGGGGCTGCCGCGCATCACCCGCCTGGAGACCGAGTACCTGCGGGCCGTGACGGCCGCGGAGCTGGAGTGGGTGCGCACCGTGGTCGAAGACTTGCGAGCCGGCAGGCTCTCGTGGTCGAAGGAGCAGCTGGACGCCGTCGCTGCGGGGCCGGTGCAACAGTGAGCCCGCCCCCGGCGCGTCCGGGCACGGCCTGAAGCGTTGAGTTCTCGCGGGGTCAAACCCCAGTCGTTTGTCCCGTCGAATTGAGCTTGTCTGTGGACCTTGCGCTGAGCTGCGGGGTTGCCAGGTCGGATCAGAACTCCCGGTTCGGGATTCTCGGTGCATCTGACTTCTACGGAATCCCGCGTGGGTTGCGAGCCGACCGCCCCAGGTCAGAAACGGAGCCGGCCCTCGGTGAAGGGCTCCAGCTTCAAGAACGCAGCGAGCGTTGAGCGGTGGCCAGGGTTACCTCGATGTCGTCGCTCCAGGAGCAGACCTCCAGCCACGAGAGGTAGCCGCCCTGCGCGAAGACCAGCACCTCGCCGGGGCACTCTCCGTCTTCCGTGAAGATCTGGACCTCGGCCGCCACCACAGTGCCCGGCCCGGACGGCGCTGGCTCCACCGCTTCTGTATCGAGATCGAAGTACGCGGTGCCGCACCCACACGTGCAGCGTTCTCGCACGCGGATGTGCGACACCTGCTGGCGAAGTGCGAGGTGGACCGGATCCTCCTCGCCGAGAACGGCCTCCAGCACGAGGGCCACATCAGCGGGCAGTGTCTCCGTCACGTCGTCACCGTATTCCCTGCCCAGATGCGTCCATGTGCGGCCCCAGTTGCTGGTGCCGGGCCAGCCAAGGTTCGACGAGACGAACATCCAGCGGTCAACCGCGGCGCAGTGAGAATCTGGCAGCCCCGATGAGACCGAGTGACAATCCGCCAGCCGCACCGCGACAAGACACGTTTGTCTCACTTCCGTGTCCTTCGGGCCGGGCAGGGGACACCGCCTGTGAGAATAGGACACTGAGAATGCGAACCTACAGCTGACCGCCTCAGCTGCTGCGGCGCCAGAATCCGGTATCGCGATGGTGCCACCAGTACAGGACCGTGCAGTCGACGGGCCACGGTGCCTCCTGCCTGCCGCGAGGTTCGAAGTGGTCCCGGTCCGGGTCGATGGGGCGCCAGCTCTGATCCAGCGGCTCGTCGTCCCTCCCTGGTGGCCGTTCACCCGCTCAACGACTGGTTCCACGCCCAGCTCATCATTGCGCTGAACAAGCCGGGATGCCGCAGCGAGGCTCTGCGCGCCTATCAGACCGTGCGTAATCTGTTGCGCCACGAGCTCGGGCTGGAGCCCTCGCCCGAGCTGTGGGAGCTGCACCACAAGATTCTCGCAGCGGACTCACGGGCGCGCTCCGCACACAGCCCGATCCAGCCGGCCACCCGGCGCGTCCCGGCACACCGGACTCCGGCGCCGGCCCTCTGAGGAGCCTCCGCGGAGTGCAGGAAATGGTCCGTGGATCGGACTTCGAATCATCCTCGATCGCGCCATCGCGTTCTCGAATCCAGCCCGGAAATTAGACCGCTGGATGGTGTGCTCCGGGAATCACCAGCGGAGGGAGTTACGGTGACAGGAATACCCGAGGGGCGCCGCGTTGTCATTACTGGAATCGGCGTGGTGGCCCCTGGTGGAATCGGCAGGAAGCAGTACTGGGAACTGCTCACGTCAGGACGTACGGCCACCCGCACCATCTCGTTGTTCGGCGCGGCACCCTTCCGATCCCGAGTGGCGGCGGAGTGCGATTTCGACCCGCTCAGCGCAGGCCAGTCCGATCCGCACCGGACTGGCGTGATGATGGGGACGGCCTGTGACAGCACCATGAGCCTCGACAGCGAGTACGCCCTCGTCAGCGATGAGGGCAAGTCGTGGCTGGTGGACGAGTTCCACGGTTCGCCCTATCTGTACGACTACTTCGTGCCGTCCTCCATGGCCGCGGAGCTCGCTTGGATCACCGATGCGGAGGGCCCGGTGGGCGTGGTGTCCACTGGCTGCACCTCCGGTATCGACGTCCTGGGGCACGCGACGGACCTGATCCGCGAAGGCCACGCGGACGTGATCATCGCGGGCGCGTCCGACGCGGCGATCTCGCCCATCACTGTGGCCTGTTTCGACGCCATCAAGGCGACCTCGGCTCGCAATGACAGCCCGGAGACCGCCTCCCGGCCCTTCGACCGCACCCGTAACGGCTTCGTGCTCGGCGAGGGCCGCGCGGTGTTCGTCCTGGAGGAGTTGGAGCACGCTCGGCGGCGCGACGCCCATGTGTACGCCGAGCTCTCCGGCCACGCCTCTCGGTGCAACGCGTACTCCATGACCGGGCTGAGCGACGAGGGCCTGGAGATGTCGGACGCCATCACCGCGGCCCTGGACATGTCCCGCTTCAACCCTGGCGAGATCGCCTACGTGAACGCCCACGGTCGTCCACCAAGCAGAACGACCGGCACGAAACCAGTGCGCTCAAGCGCAGCCTGGGACATCACGCTTACCGCACCCCTGTCAGTTCCATCAAGTCGATGATCGGGCACTCCCTGGGCGCCATCGGCGCGCTGGAGACAGCGGCGTGCGCTCTGGCCGTCGAGCACTCGGTGATCCGCCAACAGCCAACCTGCACGAGCCGGACCCGGAGTGCGACCTCGACTACGTACCGCTGGTGGCCCGCGAGAGCGCGGTCGGCACGGTGCTCAGCGTGGCCAGCGGCTTCGGCGGCTTCCAGAGCGCGCTGGTACTCAACAAGCCGGAAGGGAGGCCAGCGTGAGCAGCGCCACCGGCACGACGGTACGGTCCGTGATCACCGGGATCGGTATCGTCGCCCCCACCGGGCTCAACCCCGACGACTACTGGTCGGCCGTGCTGCGCGGCGACAGCGGCATCCGCCGGATCACCCGCTTCGACCCCTCCGGCTACGACCTGGGCACCGCTAGCCTCGGCCTACCGGGCGACCCCTTCGAGGCAACACCAGCCGCCCCACCCTCACGCCACTGCCGACGCCACCGTTCCACCGATCTTTCAGACACCCGCAGAGCGGCGGCGATGGCCTTGTTCCTATCCCCGGCTTCGAACCGAGCCACAGCATTCAGCCGCACTCGCTCCCGGGCTTCCCTCCCAGGTCGCCGAAGAAGAGCCCGGCATGGCAGCGATAGCGGTCGGTCAGGTTCAGCAGTGCGACGAGCAGCGGCCGGTCGCTCAGGTTGTGAAGGCAGACGTAGACCTGGGGTGTCTGGTGGGCCGAGGGACAGGGCAGGTAGATCCGCCAGCGGTGTGCCGTCGGCACGAGGAACCGGTCGCCTTCGGGGCCGGGAGCCGTGCCCTCCGCAGTATGCGCTGCTCCGTCGAGCGCCTCACGCACCAGGGCGATCGCCGTCGGATCCCCCTGAAGATCCACCGATGCCGACGGCAGGCATCACCACACCGCACGAAGTGGACCAGAACCCGAAGATCAATTACAAAGCCACGAAACATGAGTCGGCGCGTCACTGCTCATCGAGGGGTGCCTGCCGGCCAAGGAACTCCTCGAACGCCGCCTTCTGCTTCGGATCCATGAAGCCTTGGCGGACATCGCGGGCCTTCTCCTGGAGCCAGTGCGCCTCGTCGGGGTCCAGTAGCTCGGCGACCACCACGCCTTTGCGAGCAACCGCCGTGCGCCCTCCTACGCGACGACGAAAGAGCGTGAACACGCCGAATTCCGCTGGGTGGGCCAGTTCCGGCTCCTCCGCCACAGCCCGGTTCTCGTCTCCAGCGCCACTCGTCGGGTAGGCGGTGGGGGCCCAATGCTCCCAGAGAGCCAGCGTGGCCGCAGGCACGAGCACCGCGCGTTCCGCCACTTCACGCCCCTCCCACATAAACGTGACCGTGACGGGCTCGCCAACCGCCTCGGCCAACCCGAGCACCCTCTCCACCTCATCGTTGATCGGGTGGCCAGCCACTACATCGATCTGAATGCCCATGGTGCCTGAGGCTACTGGCCGCTTCTGACATGCCAGTTCAAAGCTCCTGCGCCTCGTCGATCACGGCGCCCGAGTGTCCTGCGCCAGTAGTTCTTCGTTTCCTCGCGCGACCTCAGTGCCGTCCACCGCGCGAAGTCCCAAGTGCCCTGCCTGCGGGCCTGGAAGCACTGGAGCATGCGGTGATAGCCCTCGCGGTTGTCGGGATCGCGGCGGACGACCTCCCACAGCAGGGGCCACGGTCCGGGCGGCGGCAGGGCCTCCGGCGGAGCGGCCCCGTGCTCGGGGAGATGCATGTACCTGCGGTCGAGGTCCAGTTGAGCCAGAGCCAGACGGCACACTCACTGCACGGGGTCGTTCGGCAGAGTCTGGGCGGCGTTCCAGCGGGCACGGCGGGCGTCACCGATGCTCCGCAGCACGACCCGCGCCGTCACCGCGCCGCACCTTGCGTTGAGGGCGCGCTGCGTCTGCACCCTGGCCCACATCAGCAGCGCATCCGCGTTGTCCGGCTGCTCCTTCCACCAGGCCGTGACCACGTCGCTGTTCACTGCGCCAGAAGCCAGGATCTGGCTGCGGGAAGTACGCAGGGCCGTGAGACGAATGCGGCGGTGTTCAGCCGAGGCGGTCGCACTGGCGACCATGGGTGATGCACAAACCGGTCCGGCGTGTCCTGGCCGGCCGCGCGCAGCGGGGCACCGCGCATGGTCCGTGGTCGCCTCGGGCCGGAGCCCGCCGCGCTGGCGCGGTCACGAAGACTTCCAGCGGTAGGCCACTGGCCTGCTGGAAGCGGGAGCAGGTCACGCAGAGGCCGTCGTCCGGCTCGGCAGCCGTGGTGCAGCCGTTCGCCGCGCAGAGCCGGTAGCCCGGTCGCGGGTGGTCCGGCGGTGGCGCCAGGACCTGCGTGGCGGGGTCCCACGAGCCGGCTTCACCGCTCCAGGCCCACCGCATTCGGGGCGCCCCGGCGGAGGTCACATTGATCGACTACGGCATCATGGCAGGCCACCGGAGCCGCCAGGGAGTGCACGTCATGAGGTTCATCGTTCACGACGATCCAGTTGGTCGCTCCGCGAGCAACTGGATCGCACGAGCCGACCTGGCCAGCTTCGGCATGGGCGGACGAGTCGAACAGCTCTGCCTCAAAGCCGTCGCCAACGGAACCTACGAGGTCGCCTGCATCCCGTTCTTCACCTATGGACTCGCGCTCGGCGACACTGTGCTCCTGACGGATGACAACTACGTTGACGAGCTGGTCAGGGCGTCCGGTCATCGGGCACTGCGGATGATGTTCGTCCCCGAGTTGCCCGCCGAAGACCGCCAGCAGGCGGCAGACCGGATCAGGGCCGAGATCAGCCAGGCGGGACTCCTGAGCGAGTGGAGCGGCGAGCGCTACGTCGCAGTCGACGTCCCGCCGAACACCGAGCCCTCCAGCCTGTTTGCTGTCATGGAGTCGGCGGTCAACGCGGGCGATGCCTTCTGGGAGTGGGCCAGCGCGAGACCATTCATCACTCCCGCCTGACGCCGTCGAATCCCGACCCCGACCCCGACCCCGACACCGTGGTCGAGCGAGTCATTGCAGGGCACCCGGCATAGTGCAGAGAAGGGTGTTCGCCACCGCAGGTCAGGAAGCCTTCTTCGAATTACACGTGCACGCGTTCCGGGTCCTGGGCGGCATCCCCCGCAGGCACGTCCGCTGCGGCAACCTGCTGGCCGCGGTCGAGCGGGTGCTGGGCCTCTACCGGGGCCGGGTGGAGGCAGATCGCTGGACCGCGTTCCGCTCGCACTGGGCGTCGAGGCGTTCTACTGCCGACCCGGTATCGAGGGCGCCCACGAGAAGGGCGGGGTCGAGGGACAGACCGGATACTTCCGCCGTAACCACTTCGTTCCCGTTCCCGAGGCCGCCCCGCTCACCGAACTGAACGCGATGGTCGACCAGTGGGAACCAGGACGATGAGGCACGACTGCTGCGGGGCCGCATACGCACCGTCGGTGACTACTTCGCGGGCGAACAGCACCTGCTCAGGCCGCTGCCGACCGAGCCGTTCGAGACGGGCCGCTGGTTCACTCCCCGGGTCGACCGGTTCACCCAGATCAGCGTCCGCGGCAATGCCCACTCGGTGCCGGTCCGCTTCATCGGACGTCAGCTGCGAGTCCTGCCGCACGCCAACGACCTGATCGTCTATGACGGCCGGACCGTGGTGACCCGGCACGAGCGTCTCGGAGGCCGCAACGGCTGCCGCCCGGCCCTGGACCACTACCTGGAAGCGTTGATGCGCAAGCCGGGCGCCTTCCCCGGGTCGACAGTGCTGGAACAGGCCCGCTCCGCAGACCGGTGGCGCAATCATCCAGGCCGGCACCGAGTCCTGTCGGCTCGCACACACCAAGGCACAAGCCCGGCAAGCCTCGGCCGGCTGACGCGGCTGCCCAGGCACCGCACCGGCCCGTCCGGGATGGAAACCTCTGGCCTGGCTCCGTACCAACAGCTCCGACTGATCGCGCCCCCTATTGGTTGTCGAGTTTGCATCCGGCTCCTGGAGGCGTTGTGGGAGATGCCTCAGTCCGCACGTGAACTCGCCCGGCATCGTGGTGCGCTGCGACTGACCGACGAGGCCCTCGCCGAGCTGCGCGGTCACATCGAACGGCTCGCCACCCGATTCGGGGACCGCGACGCCCCAGGGGTCTGGACGCGGGTGGTTATCGCGGTCGTCGACCTGCAAGACCGCCCATCCCCGGACGCCCCCGCCTGAGAGGCCGCCATGAATGACAGCGAGGAGCACCCCACCAGCCCTGCGTTACGAGCCTCGGACGCCGAACGCGACCTGGTCGAAGCGCAACTGCAACACCACTACGCAGTTGGCCGACTGACACTTCCCGAACTCGAAGAACGCGTGGTCGTGGCCTACGAAGCGCGCACCCGCGAGCAACTCCATGCCCTCTTGGCGGACCTGCCGGGCGACGCGGAACCGCCAGCGCGACCCACTCGTGTGATCGACTCCCGCCTGCTGATCGTCCTGCTGTGCGTCTCGCCACCTGCTGCGCTCATCTACTGGCTCGTCTGCCAACGCGCGGCGCGTCGAAGGGGCTCATGGCCCCAGGCCGTGGAAGGCGCCCATGAGCGTCAGGTCCACCGGCGAGGTCACCGGTCCGTCCGCGCACAGCAACGCGCCGGCGAGGTCGAACAGTTCGTCCCCGCGCGCCGTCAGACAGTCGAATTAGTCCTCCCGGAAGCGTGACGCTTTCGCGAACGCTTCCCCCGGAGCATGATCAGGCAGCACACTCACCTTTACGGCCTTCGTCGTGGTCACGTGTGTCCTTGGCCGGAGCACATGATCAGACGAAGTCCGCCTCAACGTCCGGCGAACACCCAGGTGAACGACCTAGTTCGAGGAGCAATTCGACTCATCGATAGCCTGCATCACCATGATGCGCGCTTGGATCCTGCCGATGCTGCTTGTGCTCAGCGGCTCAGCCGTCGCGACCGGGCAGATCTTCAAGGGGAGCCCCGGCACAGCCGCAGCACTCCTGCTGGCGTTCCTGGCGCTCGCCGGCGTGAACTCACCCCTGATCTTCCCGAGGTCGATCGGTGCGCAGGAGGCACAACGCCGCAGCGCGGTCGACGGCCGACCAGTCGTCTTCTGGCGGCCGGGCTGCAAGTACTGCATACGACTGCGCATCCGGCTGGGCGGCAGCGCCCGCCAGTTGCACTGGGTCAACATCTGGCGCGACCCGGCAGCAGCCGCAGCGGTGAGAGCAGCCAACGACGGCAACGAGACCGTGCCGACCGTCGTCGTGGCGGGCCAGCCACACACCAACCCCGACCCCGAATGGGTACGCGAACAGCTCTCCCCTTCAGCGTGATCAGATACCACGACCTACCGGAGAGGCTGTCCTGCGCCACTGAAGATTGAGCGTGTGTCATCGAAATCTGAGTGGCCTGTGTCACGCGTGGTCGCCGAGGGGCGGTCACGAGTGCCCCAGGCCGACGACCAGATCGCATCGGGAAGCGGCGGCGCTCTGTCACATCGCCAGGTGCCGGAGTGCCAAGGGCTCATTCAGCCCACATCCCGAGCCGCTCGGCCAGGAAGGCGATGATCTCGTTCCGGGCCTGCATGGTGGGGTGACCGTCCTGGTCGACTAGGTGTGCCGTGACGACGCTGTGGGCGCAACCGACGACGTCACGGAAGAAGGGCGGAGGGTTCGTGTTCGCCGTCTCGGCTTTGAGTACGCGGCCGTCGAATGCGTCCCCGAGCAGCGCTCGGTAAGCCGCGAACCGCTGACCAGTGCACCACCTGTCGTTGTCGAAGCGGTAAGCGAGAACCTTCAATCCCTCTCGCGCTACGCGTTCAGCCACGGCAGCAGCGTCTTCGTCGCTGATCTCCAGACCGCCGGGATCGTCCAGCGGAAGCGACGGATGATTGACCACTGGTGCGATGACAGCCGGTTCGAGCGCCATGGTCAAGGCGAAGTTGCCGGTAAAACACAGACCGACGGCGCCGACGCCAGGGCCGCCACGCTCGGCGTGCGCCAGGCGGGCGAGGCCGCGCAGCCACGTGACGACGGGGCTGGTGCCGCCACCGGCGAAGGCTCGGAACTCGGCGCTGACGCAGGCGCGTCGAACGACGGTCTCGCGTGCCTCGGCGAGCGGATAGGCACCGTCGACGCCGAAAAGAGAGGGCAGGTACACGGAGAAGCCGGCATCACGCACCCACCGCGCGAACCGCGCAACGTCGGGGCTGATACCCGGCATCTCAGGCATGAGGATGACTGCCGGTCCTGACCCGGCAACGTACACGGTTTTGTCGACGTCATCGACGCTGACGGCTCTCCGTGAGAAGTCGTCCAAGGGGTCGCTCTGTCCTCGCATGATTGTCATGACCGAGATGATGACGAGCGGCCGCCCCTTCTGAGAAGCGGCGGCATCGCCACGTATCACGGTAATATCGCCACCCGTTCGAAGGTGCCGGAGGGGCCGCATGAGTCCGCTGCGCGTTGGTGTGCTGGCCTACCCCGGCTGCTTCGCGTCGGAGGTATTCGGCGTCCCTGACCTCCTGGCAATGGCAACTCACGTCGCCGCGGCGCAAGGGTCGGTTCAGCCGGCCTACGAGGCGTCGGTCATCTCGCCCCGGCGTCGTGTGATCGCGGCCGGCGGCTCGGTCCTCGACGTCTCGGCGGTCCGCCCGGTGGACATCCTGATCGTGCCGGGATTCGAGCTTTCGCCCACGCTCGATCTCGACGCGACACTCGCAAACCTGGGACCGGAAGCAGCGTCGATTCGATCGCAGGCGGCCTCGGGGACCGCTGTCGTATCGATCTGCGTGGGCGCCTTCCTGGTCGCTGAAGCCGGGCTGCTCGACGGGCGCCAAGCGACCACGTCCTGGTTGTTCGCGGATCGGTTCGCCCGCCGGTACGCCGACGTGCGCCTCCGCCCGGACAGCTTGGTCGTGACCGACCGGGGGGTGACGACCACAGCGGCCTTCAGCGCCATGTACGACTTCGCCCTGCAGCTCATCCGCGAGCACGACGGCCCCCGCGTCGCCCGTAGCACCGCGCGTATCGCGCTTGTTGATGACGCGCGTTCCACGCAGGCTCCCTATGTCGACCCTGGGCTCATACCCACTGTGGGCAGGGAGTTCTCGCTCAGTGTCAAGCGGTGGCTCGACCAGAACCTCAGTGCTCGCTATGACCTGCCCACCCTCGCCCAGGAGTTCCACGTAAGCACGAGAACCATGCTCCGCCGCTTCGGCGACGAAGCCGGCGAGACGCCACTCGCGTACCTGCAGACGGTCCGGGTGCGTCGAGCCAGACACCTGCTGGAGACGACCGACAGGACCGTCGCGAGCATCGCAGGCGACGTCGGGTACGGCGACCCTGGGGCGTTCAGCGGCATCTTTGCCAGACATACGGGCCAGCGGCCGAGGGAGTACCGCGCGATATTCCATCGTCGCTGCGACCACCACGGGTCAACCCGACGAACGGAGACTTGAGATCCTCCCGCGACGGCAACAGGCCCCCTCAAGGCCGGGCCAAAGCGCAGGCCTCCGCGACCCCACAACCCCTACCCCTGGCACACCAACACCCCGGCTGCTCAAACTTCGATGGGTGCGGTTCCTCTGGAGTGAAGGACTGACCGAGAGCGGGTGTCAGGGGCGGGTGCCAAGATTGCCGCATGGGAGTTATCTATGGCTACTTTGCCGCTGCTGACGATGACGACGCGGTCCGGGCCGTGATACGCGAGGACGACGAACCGACCGCGACGGGCTATGACGGGTTTGACGTCAACGGTATGGATCCGACCGTCGACCTGCTGCCGGTGGAGGTGATCCTTTCGGGCCGGTCGGCCAAGACTGTCCAGGAGGACCTGCGGCATGGTCACCTGCTCGCGACGGCTGACGATGGGCAACTGTTTTGTTTGTCGCTAACAGATGCCTTGCGTGACGCACTCGCCGCCGCTGACCATGGTTCATTGCACGGCTTGGCCCGGGTATGGGCCGCATCGGACGTGTTCCCCACGCCGCCAGATCCGGACGGCCTTGCGGAGTTCCTCGAGCAGGCCGTCGACCTGGCGAGCCGGGCGGTCGAGCGAGGGCATCGCCTCTACTGCTGGATCTGTGTCTGACGGACGCTTGCAGCCCTTGCCCTGCTAGTAGTGCCTGGTCAGGTTGATATGGGTGTTGGTATGTCGCGGTGGCAGGTGGGGCAGGCGCCGGTCCACAGGGCGAGGAGTGTCTGTAGCTCGCGGACGACCTGGTAGAGGCTCAGGCCGGCGCCGGCTCTTTTGGGGCTTGGGCCAGTCGTTGCAGGGTGCAGAAGGCGTGCGCGACGCAGACGAGGGTGACGTGGTGGTGCCATCCGCCCCAGGTCCGGCCCTCGAAGTGGGCAAGTCCCAGGGCCTGTTTCATCTCCCGGTAGTCGTGCTCGATGCGCCGGCGGAGTTTGGCGAGGCGGACCAGGGTGGTCAACGGTAGGCCGGAGGGCAGGTCGGACAGCCAGTACTGCACCGGCTCACTCTCGCCGGCGGGCCATTGGGCCAGCAGCCGGCACACGGGCAGTTCCGGGCCGTCGACGCTCTGGCGGACCTCGCGTCCGGCGGGCCGGATCCGCAGGGCCACGAAGCGGGAGTACATGCGCTTGAAGCCGCTGCGGCCGGTGCCGGGCCGGGAGCCCTGGCGCCACTGCACCGGCCGGACCGCCTGCCGGCCCGCCGCGATGACCAGCTCCTTCACCGACCGCGGCTGGTCGGGATACTTCGCCACCGGCGGGCGTCCGGACCCCGAGTACGGCTCGGCCACCGGCACCGCACCGGCGGGCTGGGCCGACAGCGTGCTGGAGATCCCCACCACGTAATTCAGATTGCGCTCCTGCAGTCCGTGCCGGAACGCGGCGGCGTCGCCGTAACCCGCGTCCGCGATCGCCAGCGGCACCTCGATCCCCCAGGAACGGGTCTCATCCAGCATGTCCAGGGCCAGCTGCCACTTCTCCACGTGCCCGACATCGTCGGGGATGCCGCAGGCAGCACGTCGGGCGACCTTGTCCGCATCGGCCTTCGGCGAGGCGGAATCCCAGCTCGGGGGCAGGAACAGCCGCCAGTTGACCGCCGTCGAGGCGCGGTCGGACGCGAGGTGGAGCGAGACGCCGACCTGGCAGTTGGTGA
>NZ_JBIAQF010000038.1:0-76347 GCF_042888885.1 Streptomyces sp. NPDC002742 | reverse complement strand
ACCAACTCGACACCGCCATCGAACAGAACGGCAAAGGCGACCTCGCCGCACTCCTCGCCGGCGGCGACACCTGGACCGTCGTCGGCTGACTCCGCCGTTGGTCCCTCCGCGGCCCGCCGGCGCCATGACCCCACAGCTGCGGCGGGTCCGCGGGGCCGCTTCGCGGGAGTACGGCCACAGGGACCAGGTGGCTGCGGACGGCTGCCGGATCACCGGCCGTCTTCATCTCTGCGGCGAACGTCTCGTCGTTCTCCGGCGGGCCCCGCGGCACCCGTTCGGATATCGCTCGCCGCCCAGGTGTCGGCCGCCTCGGGCCCGAGCCCCGGGGCCCGCGGCCTGCGGCGGGTTCGCCGGCCGCGCCGGCTTCTCCTTCCGCTCGCTCGGCAGCCCGCGAAGCGGCACGCGCGACGCGTGCCCGACCTCTTCCGAATGCCGGAACCGCGAGTGCGGTCGCGGCAGCGCGATCACTGACCGCCCTCCCCCAACAGGCGCTTCAGCTCGACCTCGTCCTCGGGACTCAGCCCCTCGACGAACCGGGCCAGCACCCTGCTCCGATCACCGTCCTGATCGAGTTCACGGTGCATACGGCGGGCCGTCAGCCCGTGCGAGTCGGCCACGGGGAAATACACGAACCCCCGCTTCCCGGGGCTGCGGCTGACGGTCCCCTTCTCGCAGAGACGGGCCAGCAGAGTCGCGACAGTGGTACGAGCGAGCGGCTGCGCCATCGCGGCCCTGACCTGCGCCGCGGTCTGCGGCCTGTCCGCCGCCCACAACGCCGCGAGCACACTTGCCTCCAGCTCACCGGCAGGTCGACGCTCGCCGTCCGTGTCCGTCATCGCCTCTTCCCCTCCCCCAGCGCTCCGCAGCGCGGCAACGCGGCTTCTCCCTTCAGGCACAGCCCCTGGCCGACGCCCGCGCCCTCATTATCCAAGGCGGTCCTCACAGCCGGCCACGGAACTCGGGTTCCACCCATAAAGTTGACATGCTCACGTCATGTCAAGACGCGCCCTGGAGAACTTGACGAGGGCCGCCTTGGCCGCGCTGTAGTCGACCACGGTCGGGTCCGGGAGCCCGGCGTTGACCGAGCCGATGTTCACGACGGATCCACGACCAGACCGCTGCCCCGCGAAGCGCCCCGCCTCGGTCGACCGACTGCGTCCGCGCGCGGAGCCCGGCGGGCAGGCGCCACCGTGGACTTCTTCCGTGGCCCGCGCGGTTGCGGGCCACGGAAGAAGTCCACGAGACGGCCGGTCAGAGGCGAGACAGCCGGTCAGAGGCCGTCGGGCCACGGGAACCCGAGCTCCTCGGCACGCTCACGGCTGCCGCCGCATACCTGTGCGTAGGACTTCGGGTCCTCTTCTGCCAGCCGGCGCAAGGCGGCTGCGGCCTGTGTCTCGGGCGAGGTGCCGTCGTCCGGGACGACCCAGCGGAACTGGAGGGGGCTTTCGGCTCCTTCCGGACTGCCCGAGGCCCGCCCCGGCACGTACCAGAAGGTCACCACGGCGGTGTCGGGGTCGTCGAAGCCACTGCTGATCCAGCCTCGGTCGACATCCCATCGGCTCAGCAATTCGGGCTGCTCGATCAACCCCGCCTTGATCAGGCGGGCGATGGTGCGAGCCCTCCAGGACCAGGAGCAGTCGTTCTCCGCCCTGGCGATCTCCGTGTCGTAGGCGAGGGCGTCGAACCGGTGGGCGGGCAGCCGCGCGGCGGGTTCGCGGGAGCCCGGCATGGTCTGCCGCCAGTTCTCCCACACCACCTGGTCCGCGTCCCGCCGAATGGTGACGTAGAGCGCGCCGCAGCACCCCTCGGTGCAGTCGGCCTCCGCGAGTTGCACCTCACGAGGCTCCACCCCGGCGCGCAGCCGGCCCTCGTCCAGCAGGTAGTCAGGGTTGTGGGCGAGCCCGCGGCCGAACACCGCCGGAACCACCGGACGGCCGTCTATGAGCACACGTGCCTCGACGGGTTCCCGGTCCGCGGGGTCACCGGCCACCACTTCGACGCGGAATTCGTCGGGCGTGGCCGGGCGCTTGAACGGCTGCCGTCCGGTGCGGCGGATCCAGTCGGCTCGCGACCGCTGGTCCGCCTCGCTTCCGGCGGTGCCCGCCACCGCCCATCGGGGCTCGGCAAGCAGCCGCCCGAGCGAGTCCAGCAGTGCCTCGCGCCGCCCGGGCGGCCAGTCCAGCAGCACGCCGGTGCCGCTGCTCAGATCCAGGGCGAGCGACAGCAGCATGGCGGCGTTGTCGAGGGTGGGCGGCAGCATGTCGGCGCGGGTGACGACGCTGTCGTACACGCGGAGCGCGTCCCGGTAGGAGAGGAGGTCGGTCGGTTCGTCACGTGAGCGCCCCATCCGGACGAGCAGCGTGCCCGCGCGGCTGAGCAGGCCGGTGTCGGAGGGATGGTGGTGGAGGAGGTCGGGCAGCTGGGAGGCCTCCGCGATCCGGCGGGCGACGGCGCTGCCGACCGAGCGGCACGAGGCGGGAAGCGATATCAGCTCCGGACGGACGGCCTGCCCGTTCCCTGTCCACAGGGCGCGGACGAGCGGCTGAAGGTCGTCACGTCCGGCACGGACCGCGAGCCACAGGACGGCCGCGGATCGGCGGTCCAGGAGGTCGAGGGCGTTGACCGCCGGGCCGGTGAGATCGCGGAACAGGCCGACAACGGAGAGATACGGGACGTCCTCGGGCTCGCCGAGACGGCCCAGCAGGGCGATGCCTGCGGTGACGGTGAGCGCGGTCGTACCGGTCCGGATCAGCCCCCGTCCCAGGGCGCGGGCCCCGTCCACCTGCCCGGCTCGCAGTGGCAGCCCGGCGACGGCGGAACCGATCAGGTGCTTGTGGCGTTCCTGAACGCCGAGTCGTTCGAAGCGGCGATGCAGGGTCGCGGGGTCTGCCGGAAGGGGGGTGAGCGCTTCCCGGACGGCGCTCTTCGCCTCTTTCCATGAGAGCGGATTCTCGCCCTTGGCGGTCCTGCGAAGCAGGGAGTGACCGCGTCGCGGCGGGACTCCCCCGGGGTATTCGCGCAGCAGACGCAGCGCCTGGTCGTACAGAGCGGTCGGGGGAGTGAGCGCGCCGCGCTCTTCCTGGGCGCTCACCGGGTGAGGTGGGACTCGATTCCGTAGGTCATGTGCGCAGTTTGCCAGCCCGTCGGCGTCATGTCGAAGGAATTGGTGAGGCTGCCACGGCCGCAGCATCCACCCGGACCTGGTCGCGTTCCGCATGGACGTCCACCCGGACCACGAGACGATGGCCGTGCGGCGGCGGACCGCCGCCTGCCGCCCGCCGCCCGCCGCCCGCCGAGCTGATCTGCCGGCGGATGTTCCGGGGGCCCAGGCGTCCATGCGGCGGGCACGCCGGGACCCAGCGGATGGAACCATTCGAGCGCCAGGCACACTCTGCGTGTTGTAGTCCCTTTCACCGGAGGATGGCCCACGCATGATCACGCTCACCAAGGAAGACGGCCCCGCCGACCTGGACGGAGTGACCCACCTGTCCATCGGGGTGTCGTGGGACCCCACGGCAGGCAGCAGCGGAGGGGTCATGGGCAAGCTCCGCCTCAAGAGCGGCACCGACCTCGACCTGATCGCTGTCGCCATGCACGGCGCGGACCCGGTGCGCTTGGCCGGTCTCGATTCCCTCGACCCCATGGGCAACGGCTCCCTGATACACAGCGGTGACAACCAGAACGGACACGGCGACGGCGACGACGAGACCGTCTCGGTGGAGTTCGCACGCATCCCTGCCCACATCACGTCGATCGTCTTCGTTGCCGCCGCCTTCAAGAAGGGAAGTTCCTTCCAGAAGGCACGCAACATCAGCTTCAAGGTCTACGACGCGACCGGCGGCAGCGTCCAGCAGGTCGCGGACATCTGGCCCAGCCTGCTCAGCCAGGACAACGGCTGCGCCGTGGCCAAGGCCGTGCGGGTCGCCGGTTCCTGGAAGCTTGAAGTGATCAATGTGACGGGAAAGATCAAGCAGGGTGACGAACAGGCCCTGATGCGCTTCGCCCTGAGCAAGTAGACCCGTGACCGAGGCCGGTACCCGACTGGAGCCGACCTCCTTGGACAACGGTCCGCGCTTTGGCTGTCGCCGGCCCCCGACGCCGGCGACAGCCCGAAGAAGCAGGGAGCCCGTCAGCCACCCGCGCCGCCCCGTTTGGCGACGCGGCCCACGACGGCCGTCTCGACACGGGTGATCCCGAGGCCGACCAAGTCGCGGGAGAGGAAGTCGTAGAGGGCTCTCAGATCACGGAAGTAGGCGGCCGCGTGAAGGTTCGAGGGGCCCGTGGTCGCGAACGCCCCGTGCACCGAAGGGTGTTCTGCCAGCGCCTGCCCGGCGGCGGCCAGATGGTCGGGAGCCACGTGCAGCAATAGCTTGGCCTCGATGGGCAGCCCCAGACGGCGCGAGTCCACCTGGACCTGGGTGATCAGACGGCCCTGTGCGGCCAGTTGGGCGATCCGCCGGCGGACCGTGGTCTCCGCGTGTCCGGTGCGCACGGCCAGCTCCGAGGCGGAAAGGCGCGCGTCGGGGGTGAGCACGTCGATGAGGGACTGTTCCAGGGAATCGGTGTCGACGCCGTACGGGCCCGGGGATCCGGAAGACGTCGCGCCGGGGACCGGCCCGGCCGGGGTCAGGGCCACGCGTTCAGGTGCCGTCAGGACGTCGTGGCGCCACTCGGACGTGAGCCGGAAGACGTGCAGCACCGTGGCGCTCTCCCAGGACGTGACCGCCTGGGTGGAAGGCAGCTGGCGGAACACCAGCGGATCACGCGATCCCGGCTCGGTGCGGGCGACCGCGAAGATCTCGTCACCCGAGGTGCTGACGTCGATGAACGAGATGTCGTCGCGCGCGGCGAGCGCGGCCACGATCGTGTCCAGCCGTCCTCGCAGGACCCGGATGCGCAGGAACAGCGCCCCCGCAGAGCCGCCGTTGCGCGGCCGGGCGACAGGTGAGATCACCACACGCACGGTGCCGTCGGCCCTCAGCGCGTGCAGACGGCGGCGCACGGTCGCTGAGCTGAGGCCCAGTACCTGGGCCGCCTGTTCCGCGGTGACACGGCCGTCGCACTGCAGAGCCGCCACCAGCCGCTGGTCGGTGAGGCTCAGTACGGAATCCGCCGATACGTGTGCCATGGGGACAAGTTTCGCTCATTCCGCCGCTCTGCGACGCCCGTCTCGCTAACCGCGGCCGAGGATGGAAGTCATCCGCACCCACTCCTTTCCCTGGCTCGGGTCCGCGAACCCGGGCCAGGGACGCCCTCGAAGGAACGACCGAATCCACCACGGAGGCCGATATGCCCGCCCTCAGGGAACGGAAGAAACTCCGCTTCACCAGCGGTGACACCACATGCGCCGCATGGCACTATCCGGGGACCAACGGCGGCTGCGTGATCATGGCCGGAGGAACCGCCGTGACGAAGGAGCCGGCCTCGGACCGTTTCGCGCAGCGGTTCAACGACGCAGGCTTCGCCGTCCTCGCCTTCGACCACCGGCGGTTCGGGGAGAGCGGGGGCGTGCCGCGCCAGGTCGTACGCTTCGATGAACAACGCGCCGACTGGCAGGCCGCGATCGACTGCGCGGCGGGACTGCCCGACGTGGATCCCGACAAGATCTCGCTCTGGGGTTTCTCACTCGCCGCCGGGCACATCTTCCAAGTCGCGGCCGACAATCCACGGCTGGCCTCCGCCATCGCCCAGTCACCGCTCGTCGACGGCCCGGCACTCGCGCCACACGCGTTGCGCTCCATGACCCCTCTCGCGTTCCTCCGGCTCTTCGGCCGAGGTGTCGCGGACGCGCTCGGCAGCCTCCTCGGGCGACCGCCGTTGCTCGTCCCCACAGCGGGAGTGCGCGGGGCCGTCGCCTCGCTCACCACGCCCGACGCCATGGACGGCGACCTCGCTCTGGATCCCGACCACCGCTACCCGGACTGGGAGCAGACGGTCGCCGCCCGGATCGCGCTGCAGATCGGCGGGTACCGACCCGGACGCCACGCCCCTCGTATCCGATGTCCTCTGCTGGTGGTCGTGTGCGACCAGGACCGGAGCGCGCTTCCCGGTCCCGCGATCCGGGCCGCCCGCAACGCACCCGACTCTGAGGTGCTTCACCTCCCAGGCCGTCACTACGCCCCGTTCCTCGACGCGCACGAACAAGCCGTCGAGGCGGAGATCGCGTTCCTCCAGAAGCATCTGCGTACCCCTCCCCAGCTGCCTGGCACACGGCTGGAGCCGCCCCGGACCACACATGAGCCGGCGTCGTAGCAGGCGGTGCCCGGACGAGCGTACGGGCGGCGGGTGTGCATCGGCCGCCGCCCGGTCCGTCAGTGCTTGTGGTGGGGCTGATCGACTCGGCTCCTGGTGGAGGTGACCATCGGGTCGAGGTACTTGAACTGCCGGGTGTAGGAGCCCACCGAGATTCCCCCCACGTTCCGGGACCTGGCCAGCTGCTGGAAGGAGGTGGTCCTGGACGCCGTGGTGAGGATCCGGATCGCGCTGCGCTGGAGGTCGCCCAGGCGCATCGTGTAGGCGCCGGCGGCCGGGTAGTTGCCGGTGAGGGTGACGGTGTACGCGGTCACGGGGCTCGCGGTGTCTCCCGCGGTGGCGTGCTGCACGTTCGAGACCGTGATCGCCGCCTTCTGGGCGGCTGTCAGGGCGGAGGAGGCGAGCAGCTCCTGGACGGCCCGGTAGGCGTCGTCGACCGAGGTGTACTTCGGATGCGCGGTGTAGGTCTGGTTGTTGATCGCGTCGATGATGGTGGTGCCGGACAGCGGAGCCTTGGACAGGTCGGTCGAGGAGTCCACGGTGGACGTGACGCCGGCCGTGCCGCCGGCTGCCAGGGTGAGTCCGCCGAGCTGGAAGGTGTAGCTGGTGAAGCCGACGCTTCTCACGGTCTTGGCGTAGGCGGGCAGGCCGTTGACGTCGACGGTCGGCGTGGCCTTGACGGTCGCGTTGACGATGTCGAAGGGCCTGCCGCCGGGCTCGATGAGGTCGTTGCCGGAGTACATGGTTTTGGTGGCGCCGTGGGCGCCACCCCAGTCGGTCATGACTGTGCCCTTGAAGCCCCACTCACCGCGCAGCACGTCGGTGAGCAGGTCGTAGTCGGCGGAGGCGTAGGTCCCGTTGACCTTGTTGTACGAGCTCATGACGGACATCGGCTGGGCTGCCTTGACGGCGATCTCGAAGCCCTTGAGCTCGATCTCGCGCAGGGTCCGCTCACCCGCGATGTCGTTGCCGGAGTTGCGTGCGGTTTCCTGGTTGTTGCCGGCGAAGTGCTTGATGGTGACGCCCACGCCGGGGTTGCTCTGGACGCCCCGGGTGGTGGCGGCCGCGGTGAGTCCGGAGACGAGCGGGTCCTCCGAGTAGTACTCGAAGTTGCGGCCGTTGAGCGGGTCGCGGTGGATGTTCATGCCGGGTGCCAGCCACAGGGCGACGCCGAAGACGTTCATCTCCTTGCCGACGGCGGTGCCGACCCGATCGACCAGGTCACGGTCCCAGGTCTGGGCGAGGAGGGTGCCGATGGGCCAGGCGGTGGCGTACTGATAGGTCGTGGGGGTGGTGGCGATCTGCTGGGTGAGGCGTAGTCCCGCGGGCCCGTCGGACAGGGTCATGCTCGGGATGCCGAGGTCCTCGTGGGCGCCGGTGGTGTATCCGGCGGCCCCGACGGCTGACGCGGTGGTGCCGGGGGCGCCGGAGCCTTCCACGAGGTCGGCGAGCTGCTTCACGGAGAGTCCGGCGACGAACTGCTCGATCGAGGTCCCGCCCCTGACGACGTCGAAGAGGGTGTCGCCCGGGTCGGTACGGACGTACTCGACCTTTTCACCGGTCTTGGGGGTGTACGGGGCGCCTGTGCCTTCCCAGTCCTTCGCACCGCGGTCGAGGTGGACGGTGGTGGAGGAGACCTTCGCCCCGTCGAGGGCGTAGTAGGGCGAGGAGGACTCGACGGTCACGTCCTGTTCGTAGGCGGAGGCCTTGTTCTCGGTGTGGAACGCGCGGGGGTCGAGGGTGACGCGCCGGGCGGCGGCGATCTCCTCCTCCTCGGCGGCGTAGGTGTAGAAGTCGGCCGGGTTGCTGGAGAGTTCGGTCGCGGGCCTCTGGTCGGTCAGTTCGCTGTGGTCCTGCTCGGTCACCACGGACCTCGCCAGGTTCAGCTCGGCGGCGACGTGGGTGGTGCGGGAGGAGTTGCCGACGCGGACCAGGTAGTCGCCGTCGTCGAGGACCCAGGCGGCACGGGGTTCACTGTAGGAGGCCAGTGAGGAGGTGTTGAAGCCGATCGTCACGGTCTGCGAGGCGCCCGGGGCCAGGTCGTCCGTCTTGGCGTAACCGGCGAGCTGCTGATAGGCCTTGTCGGCGCCGGTCTGGGGGGCGGAGACGTAGACCTGCACGGTCTCCTTGCCGCTGTAGCGATGCCCGGTGTTGGTGACCTTGGCGGTGACCGTCACCCGCTTGGCGTTCGCGGTGACCCGCTGGGCCCGGATGCTGAAGTCGGTGTAGGAACCGCCGTAGCCGAACGGGTAGTTGACGACGGAGGCCGGATCGCTCCTGTTGATCGAGCGGTAGAAGGAATCGAAGTAGCGGTAGCCGACGTAGATGCCCTCGCTGTACTCCTCGGTCGCGGAGTCGCCGTCGTTGTTCGCGAACGTCCCGGAGGCCGGGTAGGCGGAATAGCTGGACGCCCAGGTGTCGGTGAGCTTCCCGGAGGGGGTGGCCGTCCCGTCGAGGACGTCGGCCAGGGCGTTGCCGCTCTCCTGGCCGGCCTGGCTCATCAGCAGCATCGAGTCGAGGGCCCGGCCGCCGGAGGAGTCCTTCTCGGCGGCGTTGATCTGCTGGTAGAAGCTCGTGTCGATGATGCCGCCGGAGTTGATGACCACGACCACGTGCTCGTAGGTGCGGCCGAGCAGTTCGAGGTCGGCCCGCTCGGTGTCACCGAGGAGGTAGTCGCCCTTGCCGGAGGAACGGTCGAACGCCTCACCGGAGTTGCGGGCGATGACGTAGACGGCGGTGCCGGTCGCGGCGGTCGGCTTCACCGTGTCCGCGGTCAGCGGCTGCTCCACGGAGGCGTAGTCGATCGCCGGGCCGAGGATGCTCCCGGAGGGGGTGCCGTACTTGGTGTCGTAGGCGCTGGTCATGGCGGACCAGTAGGCGTCGCCGGTGGTCACGCGGTAGCCGGCGTTCTCCAGGCCCTGACGGGCGGTGATGGTGTACCGGTTGTCCACGTTGCCCGAGCCGGTGCCGCCCTTGACGGTCCGGTAGGCGCCGACGCCGTAGAGGGCGATGTTGCCGGACGGCGCGATGGGGAGTGCCTGCTCGTGGTTCTCCAGCAGGACCATGCCCTGCTCGGCCGCCGTGCGGGACAGCTCGGCGTCGGCCTGCTCCAGGCTCACGGGCCGCGGGTCGGTGGCCTCCGCCTGAGCGGGAATCCACCCACCGAACATCAGCGTGGACGCCACGACCGAGGCTGCGGCGGCCACGATCATCGGTCTGATCCGGTGGTGTCGCGGAAGGAAGGTCATCGACAGCGTCCTCTCTGTCCCAGTCCGGCTGAGAGCCGGACGCAAGAGGAGGTTATGGAGCACCTTTCAGTCCGTCAATGACTGAAAACAACTGTGATTCTCGGGTTTTACGTCAAACCGTCCCACCAAATCCGCCAATGATTGGCGTAATGAAGGGCGGTCACTATCATCGGCGCATGGACGTGACCTCCGATCGCTCCTCGCCGCGCAACAGGACCCGGGAAGAGATCTTCCGCGTCATGCAGGGCGGCGGGGCCCTCACGCGCGCGCACCTCGTCGAGGCCACCGGCCTGTCCCGCAGCACGGTCAACCACGCCGTCTCGCGGCTCATAGCCGAAGGACGCGTGACGGAGGGCGATCCGGCGGCCAAGGGACCGGGCAGCGGCAGCGGTCGCCCCGCAGGCGTACTGCGATGCGTCTCCCGCCGAAGCAGTTCCGCCGCACTCGACTTCGGACACAACCACATCAACGTCGCCGTCGTGGACAGCTCCGGCCACATGATCGCCCAGCAACGCGCCGACCTGGACGTCGACCTGTACGCGGCCAAGGCCATGGACGCCGCCGCGGACATGCTCGGGGCCCTTCGCCAGGAGCACGACGTCGACGACCTCTCCACCGTCGTCGTCGGCATACCCGGCCCGCTGGACTCCGCCTCCGGCCTGGTCCGTTCACCCACCATCCTCTCCGGCTGGGTCGGCCTCGATCCCCGACGGGAACTGGAACACCGGCTGGGTCTGCGGGTCCACGTCGAGAACGACGCCGTCCTCGGCGCCTACGGCGAACTGCGCCGGGGTGCCGGCCGCGGCTACACGGACTTCCTCTATGTGAAGGTGTCCCACGGCATCGGCGCGGGCATGGTGCTCAACGGCGAGCCCTACCGGGGATCGCTCGGCTTCGCCGGGGAGATCGGCCACACACCACTGCCCGGATACACGGAGCTGTGCCGGTGCGGCAGACGCGGCTGCCTGGAGGCGGTCGTCTCCGTCTCCTCGGTCATGGCACAGGTCGCCCACACGCATCCCAACCTGGATCCCGACGCCTCGCTCCCGGACCAGCCGGACGACCCCACCACCCGGCGCATCCTGAACGACGCGGGCCTGATGCTCGGAGGGGTCCTGTCCGTCCTGAGCAACCTCCTCAACCCGGCCGCACTCATCATCGGAGGCGAACTCGGGGCCATGGGCAGCCCACTGCTGGAAGGCGTCGCCTCGGCGGTGCAGCACAACGCCCAGCCCGCGATCGCCGCGTCCCTCGACATCCTGCCCGCCCAGCTCGGGCAGAACGCGGAACTGGTCGGGGCGGCAGCACTCGCCGGCGCGCTCGCCCGTAGCTGACCCAGAACCCCAGGACCGGGCCGCGGGCGCACGGAAGAGGAGCAGGTGCCGGCCGGCGGGTCTCGTAGCGTGAGGGTACGCGGATCACTGTGCTGGGAGGCTTCGGCGCGCAGCCGTCGTCTGGTCCGGCGTGCAGCGGCTTCCTCGCGGAGCACGAGGGCGGCTCGTCATCGACCTCGGATACGCCTCCCTCCCCCGGCGGCTGGAGCACACGACTGGGTCGTTGCCTCACGGGGTGCCCAACGCGGGCTTCCGGCTGACGGCGAGTGGGCGACGGCCGGCCTGCACCGGTGACACCGGGCCGTGCCCCGACACCAGCGAAGAACGACAACCGGTAGGTTCGTACCGCTGGGGTTTGAGTGACCATGGATGTTCAGGCGTCAGGGGTGGCGATGTGACCGAGACCGATCTGGAGCTGAGCGACGGGCGCAGACTGCATGTCTACGACACCGGCGCCGATGACTCCGACGCCCGCTTCGCCGTCTTCTGGCACCACGGCACACCGAACATCGGCACGCCTCCCGAGCCCCTCTTTCCGGACGCTGCCCGGATCGGCATCCGCTGGGTGTCGTACGACCGTCCCGGGTACGGCGGATCAACCCCTCGCCCGGACCGGAACGTGGCGTCGGTGGCTGCCGACGTCTCCGCCATCGCCGATGCGCTGAACATCGATCAGTTCGCGGTCATGGGCCATTCCGGTGGCGGTCCGCACGCCTTGGCATGCGGCGCGCTGCTGCCAGAACGTGTCCTCGGCGTGGTCAGCGTGGCAGGGCCGGCCCCGTTCGGCGCCGGAGGACTCGACTGGTTCGCAGGTATGACGGACTCCGGCGTGCGGTCCCTGCGCGCGGCCGCCGCGGGGAGGGCGGCGAAGGAGACCTACGTGGCGGGTGCCGAGTACGACCCGGACATGTTCACCCCGGCCGATCACGCCGCACTCTCCGATGAGTGGTCCTGGTTCGGTGATGTCGTCGGTCCAGCCATGGAGGCCGGTCCGGGCGGGCTGATAGACGACGACCTGGCCTACGTCGCCCCCTGGGGATTCGACCCCGGCCAGGTCGTCGCGCCCGTCCTGTTCCTGCACGGCGGCCAGGACCGGGTCGTGCCCAGCTCGCACAGCCAGTGGCTCGCGGGCCGCTGCCCCGCGGCAGAGCTGCGACTGAGCCCGGACGACGGACACATCTCCATTCTCAACGTCGGCGGGGCCGCGCTGGACTGGCTCGCGGACCACGCCGGCCACTGACGATCTCGGCCTGACGCCGCGCGGGCCCGCTCACTCCGGCCGCGGTCGTGCCTTCGGCTCAGACAGCCTCCGACTGGGCTTTGCGGGCGAGCAGTTGAACGCCCTGGAACTGTCGTCGGTCGGTGGGCTCAGGCTCGCGAACCATCCGGGCCACCTCGGCCAACCCGGAGTCGCGCAGCATCGCGGCGAGATGATCGGGCCACCAACGATAGGCCGGCGCGACTGTGTGGTCGAAGACCTGCGTCGGGTGAGACGGATCCTCGCTCGCCGAAAAGCCGATCAGAAGGTGGCCGCCAGGTGCCAGCACGCGATGGAACTCCGCCAGGATGACGGGGAGTTCCTGCGGCGGAGTGTGGATGATGGACCAACGCGAGAGTACGCCGCCCAGCGCGCCGTCAGCGATGTCCAGCGCGGCCATCGAGCCCACCTCGAACCGCAGGTCCGGATAGGCCTGTCGAGCCAACTCGATCATCGCAGGAGAGGCATCGACACCGAACGCCGCCAGCCCCAACTCATCCAGATGGGCCGTGATATGGCCTGGCCCACACCCCAGGTCCGCGACCTGACCGTCCCCACTCGCACGTACCACGTCGGCGAAGGCACTCAGGATCGCGCGGTCCAGGGGACTTTCACGCAGCGTGTCGCGGAACAGCTTTGCATACAGGGGGGCGGCGTCGTCGTAGGCGTCGCGGGTGACGCGGAGGACATCGTGTTCGACCATGCTCGCGACAATAGTTCCTCGCGTTGAGCTGAGCCCCGGAGAATGCGGCCCGCGTCGCGCGGTCCCGGTCGGCCAGCGGCCGGCCGGTGAGGTCCTCGCGAGCGTCCTCGACCGAGAAGTCCCCGGGCACGAATGCCTGAAGGGCGGTGAGGAACCCAGCCAGTTGGACGGCAGCCCGGGACGAGTCGGCCAGTGCCTCGGCAGTCGCCACCTCCCCGTCCAGCCAGCCGGACACGGCCCACGGCCACGGGTAGTCGAAGGCGGGCTCACCCACCGCCACCGCTACCGGGACGGCCAACGGCAGGTGCAGGGCAAGCCTGGGAAGCCACTCAGACTCCTTCTTGGCCTGCCTGATGGCCCCCGCATGGCTGGGCAGCCGGACGGACAGGTCCTCGCCCAGCCGGTAGATCACATGGTCCGAACCGGCCGGGTCGAGCAGCTTGAGAGGCAGCTCGGCCCACTGCGGGAACTGCGTATCGACCAGGCGCCTCGCCAGTGCGGCATCGATCGCGGGGCCGGGGTCCGCGGTTCTCCCGGTTGCCAAGAACAGCTCCTGCTGTGGGCCCGCTCCATGCGGCGGGCAGTCGGAGCCATCACAGTGCCCCGTGGACTCGGTTGTCGATCGGTTTTCTCGACTGGCCGTCCTCCGTTACACGGACTCCACGCGCCCGCCGGTCGAAGCCGACCCAGCGTCTTCCCCATGAACCCAGGGGTCTATCGCTGAAAATGACGGCGCCGGACCTTCAGGTTCCCGATGATCCACTGCCGCATCAGGCAACGTTCGCCTCGCTGACGGAGCACGGAGCACGGAGCACGGAGAAGTAAATCCGTGGGTTGGCGCAGGGGAATCTGCCACGATCATTGGATGGGTGCATTGGATGCAGTGGCAGGCAGGGTTGCCGGCGGGGCCACCGTGGCGTTCCGGCCCAGCGGTTCCTCGATGGTCCCGCTGATACGCAGTCGGCAGCACGTGGTCGTCGCCCCGGTCGACCCGTCGAAGTTGGAGGTCGGTGACATCGTTCTCGCCCGTGTCGCCGGGACGGTCTACCTGCATCTGGTGTCGTCCGTGGACCTCGCCAGGAAGCGGGTGCAGATCAGCAGTAACCGAGGCCGCGTCAACGGCTGGACCAGCCACGATCGTATCTTCGGGATCTGTGTGGCAGTCGACGGTGTCACCCGGTCACGAGTCGTGGGCAAGACGCTCGCGGCCGCCTCCAACGACTCCCCCTCAACCTGACGCTCCAGAGGCATCGGGCCGCCGAGCTATGCGGATTGCCGGCGTACCAGTGAACGCGCACCACCGCGTAGGGCTCGATCATCCTGACCTCGAACAAGACCTTCAGCGAAAGGGGACAGGTGTTCGGTGACCAGGTCCTGGCCACCGCCATCCTCGATCGGCCCCTGCTTCACTGTGACGTGATCTCCATCAACGGTCCCAGCTACCGCCTCAAGAACCGGCTCGCCGCTGTCGAGCGCGACACGGATGCGGCCTGACAGCTGGCGGTCCCCCTCGGCAGTCCCTCCGGATGAGTCAGCCGCACCTGGCGGTGCACAGAGAGCAGTACGCAGACACGGATGGCAGAACCAGTGCGCGTTCGCGAGATCGAAGGCGGCTTCGAAGTGCCCGGTGCGAACCCGGTACCAGGGTCCGTCCCGGCGGCCCGGCTGTGTGCTCTGGCTCATCCGGCGAGCGTGTACGGCTCAACCGTACAGTTCAACCAGGTTTCTCCGGCGCTCTTCCAGCGCGGGTGTGGTTCACCGGCCAGGGTCGTAGGGCGGGATGATCCAGCGCAGTACGGTTTCGCCTGCGCGGGATTCGAGGGTGGCGGGGTAGACCTGTCCGTGGGCCCGCTGTCCGCGATGGCGCATGGAGTGGTCCCCGGGCTCCCAGCCGAGACCGAGAACGGGGCAGCCGCCGAGGTCGACGGCGCCGGCCAGCAACGGGTGGTTCCATCCTGCACGGTTGAATCGGTGAAAGTCGGTGTGGGCGTCGACGGAGACCATCAGACCGTTGCCGGGTCCTTCGCGGGTCCAGGTCCGGAGCCGTTCGGCGACCGCTTCGGCCTCGGCCAGAGGGAGGTCGAGCCATCCGCGCGGCCCGTGTCCACTGGGATGCTGCGGGATGCGGTCACCGCCGAACTGCGCATGAACGGTGTCTGTGTACTTGCCCCAGTAGGTGACGTCCGCCAGGCCGTCGGTCGACCGGCCGCCCAGGCCGATGAAACCGTCCAGCGCCTGGGCGTCGCCGAGAACCATGCCGCACCGGTCGACCGGCAGGTCGCCGAGCCGCACGGGTTCGCCGTCATCGCGGCCGGGCCAGGACAGACCGAGGTCGACCTCCAGGACGGCGATCGTCGGTCCCCCGTCGAAGGGTGAGCCCGATGTCCTGGCCCGCACCTGCAGGGGCCGGTCTGCGGCGGCTGCCACGGCGATCGCCTCGCACATCCAGGCGGACGGCTCGCTGTCCTCGGGTCCGTGCAGGTGGCCACCGCCGACGGCCATTGCGGTTCGGGCCCGCTCGGACAGCGGCCGGCCCACCTGCGGCCAGTAGTCGATCCGGCCGGCCATCCCCAGCACGAGCATCCCGGAGGGCGCCGTGACGGTGCCAAGGTCGACATCGGTCTCATTCATCCGCTGATTGAACAGGCGCGGAACTGAAAAGATCAAGGTGCATCGCGCCCGGGGTTCGCGTGGAGCGGTCCTGCGGGTTGCGTTGCTCAGGGAGGGTGCCCCGGCGACCCGCGGCGTCGCCAGTCCACTCTCCTCGCCAGTACGACAAACGGATCCTCCAGGGCCGGGCACCACGCCCAAGTCATACTCCGCATCGCCCGGCACTCGGCATATGCGGTCATGGGCGCATCCCAAGGCCCACGTGATCGGGGACTCTCGACACGGCCCCGTCCTGCGGAATGCCCTGGTCACAGCGTCGGTGAAACACCGTCGGTCTCGACCGTGCCCGCATCTGCGCGGCGCGGCCGACCAGCCCGGTGATCCGGTGTACGCCTTGGCGCTCTCGAAAGATCGCAGTCCCGGCACCACGCCGGGGCGAATATCTTAGGAAAAGCCTTCTTTCACGCCGTTGTGGACGAAGAATCGCTTTCCCGATACTTCGAGTTGTCGCAGCCCTGCCAGGGAATCCGGCCCGCCGCCGAAGATGCGCAACCCGCTCCCGCTCCCGGGCCGGGACAGCTACCCCACTCCCCTTCGCTGTCCCGCCTGCACACGTCCCTGCCCTGAGGAGAAGTCCGATGGACAACCGGTACGAGGCCTACGCCTACGCAGACCCGATCTTCTACGACTCACCGCGACGGTGGGGCGCACAGGAGGAGTTCCCGGCCGTCAGCCGGCCGCTGCCCGCCGGATGGGAGCGCGGCGACCTGGAGATCTGGGCGGTGGTACGCCCTCAGAACGTGCAACTGCCCACGCAGGGCTGGAAGATCCATGTGTCCTCGTGCGCCGAGGACGCCGAGGCGGTGCTGGAGCAGGTCTACGACTACTGCCTGCGCGAGCACGTCACGTTCAAGTTCCTGCGCGGGCTGCCGATCCTGCAGATGCAGAACTCCAAGTACTCACCACGCGGGTCGAGCGGGAAGTTCTGCACGCTCTACCCGGTCGGCGACGCCGAGTTGAAGCGGTGCCTGGACGGTCTTGGCCGGCTGCTGGCAGGCCGCCGAGGACCGTACATTCTCAGCGATCTGCGCTGGGGGGAGGGCCCGCTGTATCTGCGCTACGGGGGATTCGCGGAGCGCCACTGCCACAACGACTCCGGCGAGCGGGTGCTGGCCCTCGAAGACCCGGACGGCCGGCTGGTCCCCGATGTCCGCGGCGCCGGCTTCTCGGTCCCCGACTGGGCGCCCGTGCCCGCCTTCGTCGAGGCCGCCATCACCGAGCGCACGGCGGGCCGGCAGCACGAACTGCCCTACACGGTGGAGCGGGTCCTGCATTTCTCCAACGCGGGCGGGGTCTACCTGGGGCGCAAGGACGCCGACGGTCCGCAGGTGGTCCTGAAAGAGGCCCGCCCCCATGCGGGTCTTGACCAGCGCGGGGTCGACGCCGTCACCCGGCTTCAGCAGGAACACGACATGATGGCCCGCCTGGCCGGACTGCCCGGTGTCCCCGCCCTGCACGAAATGCTGACCGTGTGGGAACACCGTTTCCTGGTCCAGGAGTTCATCGAGGGACAGTCACTGAGCGAATGGCTGACCGCGAGGTACCCGCTGATCCATCCGGACGCCGACGACACCACCGTCGCCGAGTACACCCGCGAAGCGATCGCCGTCGTGGACCGGATCGAACACATCCTCGCGACCATGCACGCCCGTGGAGTCGTCTTCGGAGATCTCCACCCCCGCAACCTGATCATCCGGCCGGACGGCGACATCTGTTTCATCGACTTCGAACTCGCCAGCCCCGTCGACGCCTTCGTGCGTCCCGCGCTGGGTGCCGCGGGCTTCACCGCGCCGAAGGGATACACCGGCCCCGAGATCGACCGGTACGGGCTGGCCGCGATCCGCCTGTGGCTGTTCCTGCCGCTGGCGCAGCTGCCCACCCTGGACGCGGGCAAGGGCGCCGAACTCGCCGACGTCATCGAACGCCGCTTCCCCGTGCCCCCGGAATACACCGCCGAGATCCGCCGTCTGCTGGCCCCCTCGGCCTCGGACGGCCGCACCCCCCGACCCGAACTCGGCCTGCGCAGGGCGCAGACGCAGGCCCTGCTGAGTGGTCCACAAGCGGACTGGACCGCCGTCCGCGACTCGCTCGCGGCCGGCATCCGGGCGATGGCCACCCCGCAGCGCGCCGACCGGCTCTTCCCCGGCGACATCGCCCAGTTCACCCAGGGCGCCCTGGGCCTGTCCCACGGAGCGGCCGGTGTGCTCTACGCCCTGCACACCACCGGTGCCGCCATCGACGCCGAACACGTCCAATGGCTCACCGACGCCGCCCGCAACCGCCGGGTCCAACCCGGCCTCTACACCGGCGGACACGGCGTGGCCTACACCCTCGACCTGCTCGGCGAACGGGACGCCGCACTCGACCTGCTGCACCGGCTCACCCACGCCACTCCGGACAGCCCACCGGGCCCGGACCTTTCCTCCGGCCGCGCCGGCATCGCCCTGACCCTGCTGCACTTCGCCACCGCCACCGGCGACCCCCTGCTGCTGGACTCCGCCCTCACCCACGCACAGGCCGCGGCCGACGAACTCGAGAAGGCGGGCCCCGCGAGCGGGCGCCGGAAAGCCGGCCTGATGGGCGGCGCGTCCGGTGCCGCCCTCGCCCTGATCCGCCTCTACGAACACACCGGTGACCACACCCTCCTCGACCGGGCCCAGACCCTGCTCGAACTGGACCTCGAACGGTGCGTGACCGCCGCCGACGGCACCGTCCAGGTCCTCGACGAATACCGGGTCCTCCCCTACATCGAAACCGGCAGCACCGGCATCGGACTGGCCCTGAACGCCCTGCTCGCCCACCACCCCGGCAGCCCCACAGCCCGCTACCGGGCACCGATCCGCCGCGCGGCCGAACCCGAATTCATCATCCAGCCCGGCCTGTTCAACGGTCGCGCGGGACTCCTCGGCTACCTCGCCCTCACCCGGCCCCGCCCGCACACCTCGCAAACCCCGCACGGCCCGCACGGCCCGCACGGCCAGCACCGCCTGCACAGCGCGGACGCCCGACACACCCTGGACGTCCCGGACGCGGAGGGCCCGGACGCGGCCGCCCACTGCCAGACAGCACTGGACCGCCACCGCAGGCTCCTGGCCCTCCACCAGATCTCCTACCAGGGCCACCTCGCCTTCCCCGGAGACCAGCTCCTACGACTCTCCGCAGACCTGGCAACGGGCTCCGCGGGCGTACTCCTTGCCCTGGGCACCGCCCTGGCCGGCACTCCCCTGCTCCCCTGGACCGGCGGACCGGACCCGACGCCGGCGGCCCCCGCCCCGCCGCGGTCGGCCATGGCCGAGCACCGTCCAGCCGCCGCTGAGTACCCGGCCGCCGGGCACGGCCGGACCCCGCTGACCGCCCCGCCGGCCACGGCCGACCACCACTGACCACGTCACCGCAAGCCGCGACACGCACAACGGAGTTGCGCACCCCAGGCTCCCGGCCGCCGGCCGGGTGATCCACCCGTCAGTGACAACAAAGGAGAACAGACATGATGATCCTCGACCTCCAGACGATGGACCTGCCCGAGACCGAGGCCACCCCCATCGACGACACCCTCGCCAGCACCAGCTCGCTGAGCGTGCTCAACTGCGGCACCAGCACCGTGAGCACGATCCTCTGCGTCTGACAAGCACCACCCCGTAGGGGCACACACAGCACAGCCGGCCGGGCCGCCACCAGCGGCCCGGCCGGTCGCCCGCAGGCTCACAGCGCCCCGCTACCCCTCCTCTCCCGGCCCACTCCACCACCACAGCGCGCTCCACCAACGCAGCGCGCTCCACCAACGCAGCGCCCTCCCGCCGAGGCCCCGCCGGCCCACACGACTTCACCCCACCCGGCGCCCTCTCGGCCTCCACCTCAAAAGCCCCTCAACAGCCCCTCCCTACGCCAGGTGCGCGCCCAAGTACGACGCTCCCCCGCCATCCAGAGAGGTTCCCCGTGGCCGACGAGCCTCCTCCCCCCGCTCCCCGCACAACGGGCCCACTGCGGCTGCGCCATGAACTGACCGCCGAACCCGGCCCACTCACCGCCGCCCTGCTCCTCGCACTCGCCGCGACCGTCGCCACCCTCGCCCTCCCCCTGTTCCTGCGGGACGTCATCACCGACTTCTCCGACCACCACCCGCTCACCGGCCACATCACACTGATGTGCGCGGCCGCCACCGCCGGCGCGCTCACCCAGGCCTGCTCCGGCTTCCTGCTCGCCCGCATCGGCGAACGCATGGCCTACCGGCTGCGCATCGCCCTGATGGAACACGCGCTACGACTGCCCCTGCCCGTCGTCCGGACCCAGGGCACCGGGGAACTGGCCGCCCGGATCACCTCCGACGCCCTGTTGCTGCGCCAAGTCGTGGACGTGGCCACCCAGTTGCCCCTTGCCACCGTGACCATCGCAGCGACCCTGGCCGTGATGGTGTGGATCGACTGGGTCCTGACCCTGGTCACCCTTGTCTCCCTGACCGGCCTGACCCTCATGGTGATGCTCGTGCTGCGCCGCATGCGGGCCAACGTGACCGGCCAGCAGAACGCCGTCGGGCACATCGCCCAGCGCTTCACCGCGAACCTGGAGGCCCTCACCACCATCAAGGCCAACCGGGCAGAGCCGCTGGCCACCCGCGCTCTGGCCGCGGACGCGGAACGGCTGCGCTCCATCTCCCTGGAAGGCGCCCGCCTGGGCACCCTCATCCCCGCCGTGCTGACCCTCGGCAACCAGCTCGCCATGATCGCCGTGATCCTCACCGGAGGCGCCCGCCTCGCCGCCGGCGACATCAAGGCCGCCGCCTTCGCCGCGTTCCTCCTCTACCTGCTGCAGGCCATCCCGTCCGTCAACACACTGGCCACCGGCCTCGGCCGGCTGCAGTCGGGCCTCGCCGCCCGCGACCGCTGCAACGACCTGCTGCTCCTCCCGCCGGAGAACGACCCCGCAGACCACGAACAGGCCGCCCCCACACCGCTGCCCGACGCACCCGCCGTCACCTTCGACTCCGTCTCCTACACCCACGCCGGAGCCGGCCACCCCACGCTGCACGGCATCTCGTTCACCACCGCCCGCACCGGACTCACCGCCGTGGTGGGCCCTTCAGGAGCCGGCAAGACCACCACTCTCGCCCTCATCGACCGCTTCATACGGCCCTCCTCCGGCACCATCACCGTCCTCGGCCACGACACCCGGCACTGGCCCCTGAACGCTCTGCGCGCCCGCATCACCTACGTCGACCAGACCTTCACGCTCCTCGAAGCCACCGCCCGTGAAAACCTCCAGCTCGGCCGCACCACCCAGGCCACCGAAACCGAGCTCGCCACCGCCCTGGACGCCGTCGGACTCACCGAAGACATCGCCCGCCTCCCCCAGGGCCTCGACACCCACCTGGGCCGCGAAACGGACCTCTCCGGCGGCCAGAGGCAACGCATGGCACTCGCACGCGCCCTGCTCTCCGACGCCGAAATCGTCCTCCTCGACGAACCCACCAGCCAACTCGACGGGCTCAACGAACAACGCTTCCGCACCATCATCGAAAACCTGGCGACAACGCGCGCCGTCATCGTCGTCGCGCACCGCCTCTCCACCGTCCAGCACGCCCACCACGTGATCATGCTCAACCAGGGAACCGTCACCGACACCGGCAACCACCCCACGCTCCTCGCGCGCTGTGCCCCCTACCGGCAGCTCATCGCCAGCCAGGCAGTCACCGGACACTGAGGAAAGGCGGGACGGCATGGCGGGCGAATCACCCGGTGACCGGATCGAGCAGGATCGAAGAAGCCACCGTCACCCGGCCGCGGCTAGCGTGATCCGCATGACCTCCATCGCATCCGTCACCCTTGAGGTGGACGACTCCGCCGCCGCCCAGAACTTCTACGACGCCACCTTCAAACTCGGCTCCCAGCTGCGCCTGCGTGCCTCGGAGGCGCCCACGACCGGCTTCCGCGGATTCACCCTGGGTCTCACCGTGTCCCAGCCGGCCGACGTCACCAGCCTCATCGACACCGCCCTCATGGCCGGCGCCACATCACTGAAGCCCGCGTCGAAGTCCCTGTGGGGCTACGGCGGCGTCGTACAGGCCCCGGACGGAACGATCTGGAAGATCGCGACCTCGGCGAAGAAGGACACCGGCCCGGCCACCGGAGCCATCGACGAAACGGTGCTCCTGCTCGGCGTCGAGGACGTGAAGGCCAGCAAGCGGTTCTACGTCGAGCAGGGCCTGACCGTCACCAAGAGCTTCGGCGGCAAATACGCCGAATTCGCCCCAGGCGATGCGAACCAGGTCAAACTCGCACTCTACAAGCGCCCGGGCCTGGCCAAGGACCTCGGCGTCCCCGACGACGGCAGCGGATCACACCGGGTCGCCGTCACCAGCTCCACCACGGCGTTCACCGACCCGGACGGCTTCACCTGGGAAGCCTTCTCCTCGACCCCCACACAGCCCTGACCGGCGCCCCCGCCCCTCCCTCCGCCCCGACCCGCCGGACCCGGCGCGGCAAGTCCCGCGCGACGTCAGCCACCGCACCGAACCGGCGTCGCCCGCATCCCGAAACAGGAGCCGGCCCAACGCTCGCCGTCCCGGCCACTCCCTGACCAGCCGTAGTCACTCGGCCGGTTGCGCGCCCGGACCCCGCAGACGTGAGGGCCGCTGCCGGGAGTCCCGGGGGTCAGACCTGACGCGGATGGCCCACCCGCGTCCTGCCGCGCGTCACCGGCCCGGCCGCTCGCCGCCGGCGGCGAGCCGGGCCTCGAAACCGTCGAGGAGGGACTGGAGGCCGAACTCGAAGGCGTTGTCGGGCCCTCCGGCGTACTCCGCCGCGGCCGTGGTGTCGAGGCGTGTACGCAGGTGCGGGAATCGCATGGCGGTTTCGGTGGCACGTTCCATGGCGTCGGCCATCAGTCGCTCGGCGTCCGCGCCGCTCCTGTTCAGCCGACGGTTCAGGGAAACCTGCGCGGCGGGGCCGAGCGCGCTGCCGAGCACGAAGGCGAGCGCGGCACCGGCCGCCCGGTCCGCGTCGGCGGCGGCGAACCCCGCCTTCTCGTAGATGGCCAGGCTGACGTCGTTGTTGCCGGCCTGGGCGGGTCCGTACAGGAGGTGACTGCCGAACGCCTGGACGAGCCAGGGGTGCCGGGTGAGCATCGCGTGCACGCCGACAGCGTGGGCGGCGGCCGCCGTGCGCCAGTCGGTCGCGTCGAGGTCGGGTGCCTCGACCTCGGTCCAGACAGCGTCGCTGGCGAGCCGGACCAGGTCGTCCTTGTTCTTGATGTGCCAGTAGACGGCCGTGGCGGCCGAGCCGAGGCGTTGCGCCAGGCTCCGCATATTGAGGCCGTCCAGCCCCTCTTCGTCGAGCAGCTCGATGGCCGCACGAATGATCCGGTCTGCGGTCAGCGTGTCTCGCGGCATGGCCACCATGGTACTTGAACTTAGTTCATGACGAGTCTTGCACTTTGTTCAAGTGAGTCGTACGCTGCTGCTCGTACTTAGTTCAAGCGTCGGAAGGGGGAGCCATGTCGCAGGACAAGTTGTCGGAGTTCGTCACGTCGCAGGCCACGGAGTTCGGCGTTCCGGGCGCAGCCGTCGGAGTGCTGCTGGGCGGCCGGGAGATCCACGCCTCGCACGGTGTGACCAGCCTCGCCAACCCGCTGCCGGTCGACGAGAACACCCTCTTCCCTCTGGCGTCGGTGTCCAAGACCTTCACAGCCACCGCGCTGATGTGCCTTGTCGCCCAGGGAAGGGTGGACCTGAACGCGCCCGTGCGGCACTACGTGCCCGAACTGAGACTGGCCGACGAGCAGGCCGCGGCGCGGATCACCGTCCTGAACCTGCTGAACCACACCGCGGGCCTGGACTGGAACCTGATCGACGACGGCGCGGGTGACCGTTCCCTGGCCGGGCTGGTGGCGAAGCTGCCCGGACTTCCGCTGATCGCTCCGCCCGGAGCCCGCGCCTCGTACAGCCAGGCCGGCTACAACCTGGCCGGCCGGATCGTCGAGAAGGTCACAGGCCTTCCCTTCGAGCAGGCCATGGCCTCACTCGTCCTGGAGCCGGTGGGCCTGGAGGACACCGTGTACGGACTGGCGGAGGTGATGATCCGCAAGTTCGCCGTGGGCTACAACCGCGACGCGGACGGGGCACTGCGAGTCGCCCGGCCCTGGAACGCGTTCAAGGAGGGTGCGCGCGGCGACAACCCCGGCGGCGGCCTCGCCTCCTCGGTGAGCGATCTGCTGCGCTGGGCACGGTTTCAACTCGGCGACGGCGACGGCGTACTGCCCGCCGCGGACCTGCACCGCATGCGGGAGCAGACCGTCGAAATGCGCGGCAGTACGCTCGGCGACGGCTTCGGCATCTGCTGGTTCCTGCACGACTTCGACGGACTCCACGGGATCGGCAGCGGCGGATCGGGCAACGGCCAGTTCGCCGAGTTGCTCATCGTGCCCGAGCGCGACTTCGCGGTGGTCTCCCTGGCCAACGTCGGTCCGGACGGCTATCCCTTCAACCAGTCCATCGTGCGGTGGACTCTGGAGCACTACCTCGGTTACGTCGAAAAGACGGTGGAGCCGCTCCCGTACGACGAAGCACAGGCCCAGCAAGTCGTCGGCCACTACGAGATCGACGCCCTGAACCTCGACATCGCCACCGACGGCACCCGCCTCACCCTGGAGGTCGGGATCAAACCGGAGATCCGCGAGGCATCGGACGAGGACATGCCCCCGGACTACCCGGCCGCGAACATCGGCTTCCTTCCCGGCGACGGGAACGACTACGTCATCACCGAGGGCGGCCTCGAAGGGCAGCGCGGCTACTTCTCCCGCGACGCCAACGGCACGGTCACCGGCGTCGACCTCGCCGGCCGGCTGTTCGGCCGGGGCCCGCGAACGTCCTGAGCCGACGCCGGCAGGGGCGGACCCCTTGAGGGGCCGCCCCTGCCGCGCCCCGGACCGGGGGCGGCCGACGTGCCGTCATGACCCGTCCCCCGCCTCGGAGCCGACGCGATCCGCTCCCGCGTGCCGGCACACACGGCCGGCCTCCACCGCATGCGCGCCGGTCCGCGTCTCCCATGAACCGCCCGCTCGGCACCGGTGACGGCTGACCGGTCAGGGCACCGAAACGTCCAGCGGCAGGGCCCGGTGGAAGACGGCCATGGTCCGGCCGGGCCCGTTGTAGTCGTCGACGATCCTCATGTCGAAGCCGAGGCTGCGGTGGAAGGCGATCGAGCCGGTGTTCCCGACCGACGTGATCGCCTTCAACCGTCGTGCACCGTGACACTCCGCCGCTTCGGCGAACGCCGTGTACATTCGGCGCCCGAGGCCGGTTCCACGTGCGTCGTCCCGTGTGGCGATCAGATGCACATAGCCGGTGCCGTCCGGAGTGACGAACCCGAAGACGTACCCGCGGATTCCGTCCTCGGCACGAGCGACCAAACACATGGAACCGAACTCCTGCACCAATGCGAGAAGGTGCAGGGAGCGCAGGTCGCGTTCGCCCCAGTAGCGGGGGTGATCCATCAAGACCTGGTGGAAGTCGGCCACATCGGCCGACACTATGTCCATCCCCATGAAGACGATCATGGCAGACGCCGGTCAGCACCGCACCGGACAACACCGAAGCCCCGTCTCAGCGGGGTTCAGCAGATCTCACCGGGCGTTGACCACGGGGCGAGCCGGTGGTGACAGCAAATCAGGTCGACGACGGTCACCGCGATACCCGATGATGCGCTCATGTCCCTGACAGAGACTCTCGCCCGAGTCGACGCGGACCTGGCCGCGGGCCGGGTCCCCGTCGCACGCCAGCGCCTGCGCGGGCTCGTGTCGTCCTTTCCGAACGACCTGACACTTCGCCGCCGCCTGGGCGAGACCTACCGGTTGTACGGAGAGCCCGCGGAGGCGGGCCGCTGGATGTACCTCGAACAGGACCGGGACGCATCCGAGACCTCGGTCTTCGAGGCGAGGTACGACACCGCCCCGAAGCGCATGCGTGCGCTCGCCTGGCAGGGGCCCGAGTCTCTTGCCACATCGGCCTTCGCCAGACAACAGCTGGAAGCCGTGCGAGCAGACTGCTCCGACGCCATGGGACACCCCGTCGATTGGGACACGGTGCCGTCCAGCCGGAGGACAGTCGGCAAGGGCAGCGCCATCACCGACGCCTTGGTCGCGACCGGATGCCTGGTGGTGGTCCTCGCGTTCTTCGCTGTCTGGGTGAACGGGCTCGTCGCGCTCTTCGATTGACTCGAGTCGCCCCCGACCACGAGGGAGCCACGCAGAGTCCGGGTTCGGAGCGTCCTGGCCGTCCGGCACTCGGTCACGGACGAACCGCGCACCGAGGGCACCGACTTCGCGGCGGTCCCGCTCACGGAGCAGACGAGGCCCGCATCCCGGGCAGGCGTCAGAGGCCGCCGCTGAAGCCGGTATGCCCAGTGCCGCCGTCGCCGTCGCTGTGACGTCGGGGGGCCGGGCAGGGGAATGATCCGGTCCGTGAACGGCCGTGCCCACCGGCGGACGCTTCGCCGGTCCGGCCGCCGCCGCGCGGCGCGGCGGCGGCCGGACGCGCGAGGGACCGAGGCTCCCCCCGGTCGTCCTCGCGCGAGTGCCCTCCGGACGGTGGCGCGGGGCTGCGGGGGTTGCCTCGCCTGCACGTCCTGGAGGGCGCGAGGCTGGAGCCGCGCAGTCGGCGATGCGGCTCCAGCTGGCCTCACAAGTGAGTCACGGCTCGGGGTCCGGGAGCCTGCGGCATGGGCGAGAGCCCGACTTCACCTGCTCCGAGAGTAGAAGGTCCGCCGGGATGATCGGAAGCCGGTTGCCGGAACGCGACCGAGAGGACCGCGTCGACGGTGGTCCGGCGGAGCGGTGGACGAGTTCGGCGGCCGGTGGACACGACCGCCGGTCCATCGCCGCGCCCGGCTCAGCCGATCACAGGAACCGCCACAGGTGGTCGGCGGTTCCGTTGTCGTCGAACTGGACCACCTGCGCGCTGTTGTCGGTGGACATCCGGTCCACGCCGAGGACTTTGCCGCTGTTCTTGTTGCGGATGCGATACCAGCCGGCGCCGTCGTCGACCAGTGTCCACAGGTGATCGTCTGTTCCGTTGTCCTCGAATTGCACAACGATCGCGCTGTTCTCCACGGACATGCGGTCGACGCCAAGTACCTTGCCGCTGTTGCCGTTTCGGATCAGATACCAGCCGTCACCCCTGTCGACCAGCTGCCAGGCGTGGTCACCCGTCCCCGTATTGTCGAACTGCACGACGCGTGCGCTGTTCTCGGTGGACATCCCGTCGACGGCGAGGACCTTCCCGCTGTTCTTGTTGGCGAGCCTGCGGAACGGTGGTTCCGGCGTCCAGGGGCGGCCGTCGGGTGCCGCCGTGGGGAACGACGTGATACGAAGGCGAGCGGCCCCCATGGGGATGAGGGTGACCGTCTCCACCGGAGCCTCGCTGCGGGCGGGACAGTCCTGGAGCGGTGCGACGACGTGTTCGTCGTCCGCGACCCACTCCTGGATCCTCCGGGCTTGCGCCGAGATGCGAAGAGGCGTCGTACCCGGGGTGAACGGCTGGTCCGGCACGACGGCACTGGTCTGTGCGGGGATCAGCTGGGTCTCGGGAAGGAGACCGTAGTTCCATGCGGTGGTCGCGTGGACCTCGTACGCGGGGAACATGGCATCTCCCGCGTAGCGGTCGTAGCGTTCGCCGATCTTCAAGGAGTAGGCGAGCGGGCCTCTCTCGACGCTGACCGCGCCGTGCTGGCCGGGCCAGGCGCGCAGCCGGGCCTGCTGAGGCAATTGCAGGCGGACGATGTCGCCGTCGCGCCAGGTGCGCTCCACCCGCGCCCAGGACGGGCCGTCCGAGGCCGCTGCTGGAGTGCCGTCGACCTGCAGCCGCGGCCCTTTGCACCAGCCCGGCACGCGCAGCTGAAGAGGGAAGGACACGGGACGGGGCGTGGAGATGGTGAAGGTGACCGTGTCCTCGAAGGGATAGCCCGTTTCCTCGGTGACGGTGACCGTCACTCCGCCCGCGACCGTGGCCCGGACCGTGCTCGGGGCGTAGAGGGCGGCGGCCAGACCGCCGTCGGCACTGGCGAGCCAGAGTTCCTCGGTGAAGTACGGCCAGCCCATACCGTAGTTGTGCGGGCAGCACCAGTACTGGTCGACGCCGGCCTGGAAGGACTGCATGGCGAAGCCGTTCTGGAACTGCCCTTGTGTCTTGGGACGGTTGTCGAGGTCGATGCTGTTGGCGCCGGTGATGTAGTGAACGGCCTTGCCGTCGGGATCGAGCGAGGCCGGGAGCATGTTGAAGGCCAGGTCCTCGCAGCGGTCCGCCCACACCGGATCGCCGGTGATCCGGGTCAACAACTCGTGGCTGGCCATGAATTCGACGATGCCGCAGGTCTCGAAGCCCTGCCGGGGGTCCGTGAAACCGGGCCGGACGTTCTCGTCGCCGGCCAAGCCGCCACCGGGGAAACGCCCGTAGGTGCCCATGACGGTGTCGTAGGCACGGTAGGTGGCCCGGGTGAGCTCGGCGGAGCCGGTCAACTGGGCGTACTGAGCGGGCTCCCGGAAGCCCTGGGCGATGTTCACGTTGTGCCGGCTCGGGGTGGCGCCGGTCCAGTCGACGCCGTAGGTGTGCATCTTGGCGGCGAGATCGAGCAGGAACGCCTCGCCGGTTCGGCGGTGGAGCCACACGACGATGTCGAGACCGTCGCCCCAACGGTATGACACCCAGCTGGTGTTGAACGCACCCGGCCCCTGGGCGTTCATGTAACGAAGGAAACGGACCAGGAACGGCACGACCCGCTGATCGTGGGTGTACTCCTCGTGTGTCCGCAGGGCTTGCAGGAGCGGCAGGAAAGGCCAGAAGTCCGGGCCTCCGTTGAGTGCGGTGCGTAAGGCGCCCGGTCCGAAGAAGCCGTCGCTCTGCTGGGTTGCGAGGATCCCGTCCACCCACTCCCGCGAGCGGGCCAGCGCGTGCGCGTCACCTGTGGCGATCGCCAGCGGTATGTAGCCGCGCAGCCAGTACGGCACCTCCTCCCAGGCGTTGTGCTCGGGATGAACCCAGCCGGTGGTGGCGAGATCGAGGAAGTGCGAGACATTTTCGTACGTGCCGCACAATCCGGCGAGCTGCAAACGGAGTTGGCCGGCGAGCCAGCCACGGGCGACCACACTGCCGGGCGGCAGCTTCTGGAATCTGTCGGGCACCTGCGTTTCGGCTCGCGGTTGGGGAACCGCGGCCGCGGCTCCCGCGAAAGCGACTCCGAGAGCCGCCGCTCCCAAGGCGCTGGAGCCCATACCGAGGATTTTCCGCCTGCTGATCGACATACAGATGACCTGCCTTCCGAGAGGGGTCGGCTCGCTGTGCGACAACGTTGTCTCGCGCCGGACAACGCCGGACAACGCCGGATCATCCAGCGGCGGTTCGGCGGCGTGAAGGCGGAAAGCGGTGGGAAGCGCCGCGGTCTTCTACAACGTTGGAAATAGTGCCGCGGACATGACAGCACGGCCCGGTCCGCCTGTCCAGAGTTCACGCGCACCACGCGAAGAGCACCCGCACAGTCACGCTTCGGACGCGCTGCGGCATCCTCGTTCAGCGGCGAATCCACCACACTCTGTCGCCGGTGACAGTGACGACGGATGCGCGCGAATCCGTGTCGGCGCCAAGCGGTCAGGACCTGATGGCCCGTTGCGGCGTCTTAGAGCCCGGATCCGGGAAGCAACATGTTAATTCTCTGCAAGCCCTCAGCGGTCGGCTCCGGAAGCCCTTCAGAGGTTGACTCCGGAGCCGTTGTCGCGAGTAGCGATCGGCCAGATTTCGGGCATGGCGAGGTAGGGGCTACTGCTCCGGTGGGGCGGTCGCGGAGAGGGCGTGCAGATCGTCGAAGGCTTGGAGGAGATGTGCGTCCAAGCTCTGCGAGGGGTCGTCGATCCAGGCTTGGGCGGCGTGGTGGAAGGTGGCCCAGCCGGTTCGTGCGGCCAGACCGGCCAGCCGGTCGGGGACATCGCGCTGACGTAGCGCCTCCGCTATGGCTTCGGTGAGGGATGCGGCCTTGGCCAAGTCGCGTTCCCGGAGGGCTGGGGTCTTGGCGATGACCGCTAGCCGCGGCTCGGAGAACGGGCGGTTGTCCTCAAGGATTCGTCCAGCTTTCCGGAAGGCGCACAGCAGAATGCCGAGCGGCTGCAGGCCGTCGGGGGCGTCGGCGACCTCCTGCGTCAGGGCGGCACGCAGGTCGGCTTCGCCACCGAAGAGCACCTCGCGTTTGTCCGGGAAGTGCCGGAAGAACGTGCGCTCGTTGACTCCTGCCCGGGCGGCGATCTCAGCAGTGGTGGTCTGATCGAACCCGCGTTCCCGGTACAGCTCCAGAGCCGCCTCCTGAAGGCGGCGGCGCGCTTCCGCTCCGCTTCGTGGCACCCCTCGAAGATACCGCATGCGCCGGTGACTGACGCTCCTTGACGCCAGTGACTGGCGCTACGTAAGGTCAGTCACTGGCGCTACTTAGCGCCAGTGACTGTCGTTAAATGGGAAGTTTTCGTCGCTGGTGGCAGCGACCCCGACCTTTCGGCCCGAACGCCGTCGAGGCGATCAAGATCTCCGTTGGGCACCGCTCACCGAATTTCGCCGAACCGCCGCCTGGTAGCGGCCGCGCGGCGGCCGTCGAAGTCCGAGCGCCGGCCGCCTCGCAGGCCCTGACAGGACGCGAATGCGACGCGTCGCTGCGCCGTTGCCGTCGAAGGCAGGCCATTCCTGCCTCACCCACGCCGGACCCGTTCAGCGGCCCCGGTGCACACACCCACAGAGAGAGCGTTTCATGCATATCTTTGTCACTGGTGGTTCTGGCCAGACCGGCCCCGCTGTCGTCGCCGAACTCGTCGCGGCCGGCCACGACGTCACTGGCCTGGCACGCTCGGATGCCGCCGCCGCCCGGCTGGAGTCGCTGGGCGCCACACCACACCGCGGTTCCCTGGACGACCACGACAGCCTGCGTCGCGGCGCCGAAGCCGCCGACGGCGTCCTGCACATGGCCTACGGCGGAGACTTCTCCGACCTCGACGACATGATGAGGCGCGACCGGACCGCAATCGAGGCCCTCGGCCGGCCGTTGGAACACTCGGGCAAGCCGCTCGTCATCACCTCGGGCACGCTGGTCATGCCCGCCGGCCGGGAGACCACCGAGAAGGACGAGCCCGACACGGCCGGGATCGCCGCCTTCCGCATCGCGGGCGAGCGAGCCTGTCTGGACTTCGCCGCCCGGGGAGTACGCGCGAACGTGGTCCGCCTCGCTCCTACCGTCCATGGCCCTGAAGACCACGGCTTCATCCCCATGCTCATCGCCACCGCACGAAAGACCGGCGTCTCAGCCTACGTCGGCGACGGCACCAACCGGTGGCCCGCAGTGCACCGGCTCGACGCCGCGGTCCTCTTCCGCCTGGCACTGGAGAAGGCTCCTTCGGGCAGTGTGCTGCACGGAGCGGCCGAAAGCGGCGTCACCATGAAGAGCATCGCGCAGACGATCGCCCGGGGCCTGGACCTGCCGACGGTCTCACTGACCCCCGACCAGGCTGCCGGGCACTACGTCAGCCCGTTCATGGCCAGGGTCTACGGCTTCGACGCGCCCGTCTCCAGTGCTCACACACGAGGGCTGCTCGGCTGGTCTCCTACCCATCCGGCACTGCTCGATGACCTGGAGCACGGCGACTACTTGACCACGCCGGCCTCCTGACCCCCTCACACCTGTCCGAACTCCCGTCGTCGGTGTCCTCGGGGGCGTCCGGGTTGTGCAGAGGCCGCAGTCCCTGGCCGGGACCGGCTGTCGTGGATGTGGAACTGGAAGCGGCCAAGAAGTTGATGCGGCGGCCCTTGGTGAGCTTTCCCGCTTACTTCAGGGTTCGACGATCTGAGGACCGTGAGCAGGGGTGAGGAACAGACCGCAGATTCTCATCACTTGACGGTTCGTCGTCACCGCGGCAGTTCGCCGTCGACGTAGGCGAACTGCCGCGGTGACGGACGTCCAGGCCCGCGAGCTGGGGCCAGGAGGCGCGGGCGGTCAGCTTCTGGGCGCGGGAGGGACTTGGTCGACTCCGGCACGGTGGGCATGCGTCCATCCTGACCGGTCGTCGTGGCGGGGGTGCTGCAGACTCCCGCAGGCAAGATCCACTTCTGCTGATCGGTTTGCCTGCCTTGCCCGTTGCCGCCGCCTGCCCGGTATCCCCGACTGCCTCGCAAAGGCAGCGCCTGAAGAAGGCGGCCTTCGGTCACAAGCCCCCTCACCAGGCGCGGATCCGGGCCTGGTGGTGCTGCACGCGGCGCGGGGCCACTCCAATGCCCGGATCGCCCGGGCGACGGGCCTGCACCTGGACACGGTGGGTCGGTGGCGAGGCCGGTTCTCCCATGGCGGCCTGCTGGCCCTGGCCGACGCCAGACGCCCCGGGCGCCCTGCCCGGTCCACCCCGGTGCACGCCGCCGAGACCAAGGCCCTGGCCTGCCAGTTGCCGGCCGAGACCGGCATCCCGCCGTCGCGCTGGTCGTGCCCCGAACTGGCCGCCGAACTGACGGCGCGCGCCATCACCGGCCCCGCGCCAAGGCCAACCGGGCTCCCTGGCCCCCGGAGCGGCCCGCGCCAGGCGGGTGAACCACACCTACGGGCTGGGCGGCGCGCCGGCCTACCTGGCTTGCCTACGACGTCCACCGCGCGAAGGTGTTCGGCCGCACCGAGGCGCGCACCGGCATCGAGCCGTTCATGAACCTGGTCGCCCAGGTCATGGCCCAGGAGCCGTACGCCGGCGCCGAGCGCGTGTTCTGGATCGTCGACAACGGCTCCTCCCACCACGGGCAGAAGGCCGCCGACCGCCTCACCAGCGCGTTCCCGAACGCGGTCCTGGTGCACACCCCGGTGCACGCCTCCTGGCTGAACCAAGTGGAGATCTACTTCTCCGTCGTGCAGCGCAAGGTCGTCTCGCCCAACGACTTCACCGACCTCGCCCAGGCCGGGGACCGGCTCCGAGCATTCGAAGACCGCTGCAACGCCACGGCACAGCCGTTCCAGTGGAAGTTCACCACCTCCGACCTGGACGATCTACCGGCCAGACTCGACCGACACCACCCTCATGGCGCACCTCGCCCTGGTGGTCGGTGACGGCGACGGCGACTGCACCAGCTGGCTGGAGCCTGTCAGTGACGAGCAGTACGCCGCAGCCCTCGCCACCATCAAGGGCTGACGGTCCGAGGGAGCCTGACAAGAGCCGCTCCGGCGCCGTGACGCCGGAGCGGCACTCCACGAGGATCCTGCTTCGGTCCAGCCCCTGAACACCGCAGCGCGTCCTGCGAGTACCCCCGTATGGCGGAGCTGGGCGCACCCACGCGCGAGGAATCCATCCATCATGCAGCCCTCCGCGCACACCGCCACCGGACAAGCCCACGCCGAGCCCCCCGCCGACGCCCCGCCCGTCGGCGCACGGCCGGTGCGGGCTCCCGTCGACGGTCTGGAGGTCCGCATGGCCGCGGTCAAGAAGGACATGGACGCCCGGCTCGCCCTGGCGGCCGTCGCGTACGAGGTCAACGCCGCGCACATCGATACCGCCCCCGTCGACTGGTCCCGCATCGGGGCCCCGATGGCTCCCGGCGCACCGCTCCCGGCGCCCAACCCGTACGCCACACCCATCGCCGCGCTCCTGCACCGTGCCTCCCTGCGACTGCGGGAAGTGGGCTGGTGCGCGGGAGCGCTGAGAGACGAGGACGGGAGCCTGTGTTCGCAGGGCGCCATCCGGATGGAAACCGGCGGCGACCGGCGTCTGGAGGCTCAGGCGCTGGAGGTACTGCTCGAAGCGATCCGCAGACGGTTCGGCCCCCACGTGGAATCGGTGCCCGCCTTCAACGACGCCTGGGCCGGCGGACGTGAACCGACACGCATGATGGAGCAGGCCTGCATTCTCGCGGACGCTCGTGGCATCTGAATCCGCGTACCCGCCTCAGTCGCGGATCATGGACATGAGCAGCCGGTGGGTTTCGGTGTCGGCGGCCGCCACGAGTCCGACGCCTGCCTGCCCGACCGGGTTACCGTCGATCCCGGTGACCACGCAGCCGGCGGCCCGGCACAAGGCGATGCCTGCGGCGAAGTGCACACTCGCGGACAGATCGCCGCCGTCCGTCACGTAGGCGGCGCGTTTACCGGCGGCTACCCAGGCCAGCGCCAGAGTCGTGGACACGACCCGAGGCCGGAAACGTTCCACGAAGTCGGGCCGTGCCAGCAGGTTCACCGCACGGAAGCCGGGCGCGCTGGTGAACGGCGGGTCCAGATTGACGTCGACGAGACGGCCGGCGGACGTGGGCGCCAGTCGGACATCGGCACCGTCGTGCCGCACCCAGGCCTGTTCCCCGTCGGTGAAGAAGACCTCGCCGCTGAACGGATCGGCCGCCGCCGCGGCACCACCGCGGAGTGCCACGTTGACCGCCACCAGCATGTTGCCGACCGCGTAGTTCAGCGTGCCGCACAGGGGATCCACCAACCACTGGCGCGGGGCCTCCGCGGGACCCCGTCGCCCACCTTCTTCGCCGAGCACCGCGTCGTCGGGCCGGGCGGCACGAAGGACGTTGAGGATCGCCTTCTCGGCCTCCACGTCGGCGGTGGTCGCGAAGTCTCCGCCACCCTTGTCGATGCGCGTGAGCCGTCGCCCGTACATGGTGCGCACCACGCCCGCGCCGGCGCGGGCCGCGGCTATGGCGACCCCGGCATCGTCGAGGCTCGCAGAGGAGTCGATCACATCACGCAGGATATCGAGGGAATCAGCGGGCCGGCCCGCGGCCACCGAATCGCCACGCGAGCGCGACGGGCTCCCCGCGGACCGGCACGGGCTTCGGTGCGCCGGGTGGGACCTGTGGGGGCGCCGGGACCGATTGTCAGTGGCCGCAGCTAGCGTTCAGCTCATGGTCGCACTCGGCCCGGGACTGGACTGACCTGGGTGAACTGTGCTCTCAATCTTGAGTTCTTGACGCGGAAGGCTGTGGCTCGTGGGTTGGCTGTCAGCGGGTGACGGGTATGAAGTCGCCCTTGTGGAGGGGCGGGTGGCGGCACGTGCCACCTCGGGCCGGTCGGCGGGGCGGCAGTTGAAGTCGCTCCCGCGCGCGCTCAAGGATCACCCTGAGGTGGACCGGCTGCGAAGGTTCGCCGAGTGGCTGGACCGGCATGCCACGGCGTGTGTGGCGCAGGTCGACGCGTGGATGGTGTCGTCGCTGCCCGTGCCCACCGGACTGGTGGCCCGGGTCTGGCCCGACGAGGCCTGGCAGTGCGCGCTGCGCGATCTGGCCGTGGTCGGCGACGACCCGGACGAGGTGGGGTTCCTGCGCGGCGCCACCGAAGCCGGCGAGCTGAGACTGGTGAACCTGGACGGCGAGACCGTCCGGATGGCCCCGCGCACGGTCACTCTGCCCCACCCGGTGCTGCTGCCGGACCTCGACGATCTGCGGGAATTCGCGGCTGAACTGGGCATGGTCCAGCGCGTCGAGCAGATCCACCGGGCGATGTGGCGGCGGCCCGAGGACCTCGACGCCAAGTCGACCGAGGTGCGGGACTTCAGCGGGGGCTCGTTCCGCTCCCGCTTCGCGCTCGCAGCGCGCGCCAGTTCGCTGGGCTACCGCGTCTCGGGTGGTTACGCGACCGCCCGGGTGCGGGACGGCGGACGCACCGTCGAGGCCTCGGTGTGGATCGGGGAGCCGTACTGGGAGGACAAGGTCGAGACCGGCTCCCTCACCTGGCAGGACCAGGACGGCCGCGCGCTGCCGCTGCGCGAGGTGGGGCCGGTCGCCTGGTCGGAGGGGATGCGGATGGCCGCGGCTTTGTACGCCGGCCGCGTCATCGAGGAGGGCAAGAACGCATGAGCGGGGGAACGCGGGTGTCGTCGTACGAGGAACTGCTGGCGGCGGGCGCGGTGCTGCCGCCCGACACGGATGACGCCGGGGAGCGGGGGGTGCCCCTGACGGCGCGGACGTACCGTCACCCGGGCCTGGACGACCGGGTGGTGGTGCGGCTGGTCGCCGGCGAACTGGGGGCGGCGGAGGACCTGGCCGCCGGATTTCTCGGCCTGGAGCAGGACGCCGAGCCCGCCGTGGTCGGGTTCGGGCCGCGCCAGTCCCTGGGCTTTCCGGAGTGGGTGCTGGTGCACCACCCGAAGGACGGTCATCACGCGCTGGGGGTCGTACCGGATCTGGAGCGGGCGGCCCGGCAGGCCAAGTCCCGTCCGAAGGCCGCGCTGGACGCATTCGTGGAGCTCGGCGAGCGGCTGGCGGGCTCGGTGCCGCACTTCCTGCCGACGTTCTACGAGCAGGCCGGGCGCGTGTTCCTCGCGGAGGAGAACGCCACCTACGCGGCCCAGTTGTTCACCCGCGCCCGCAAGGCCGAGGCGGAGCACGGGCTGACGGTCCAGGAGGAGCGGCTGGACGCCGTGTTCCTGGAGTTCGCGCTGGCCGGGGCGCTCCCGGTGAAGGTGCTGTCGGCCTACGCCAGGGAGTTGGCCGCGCGCGTGCCGGCCGAGGAGGCGCTGCGGCGCTTCACCCGTCTGTGCCTGCGCCGGACGGCGGGCGGGCTGCCGCCGTCGGCGCAGACGGCGAACGACCTGCGCAGGCTGGCCCGGGCGGCCGGGCAGGACGCGGACCTCGCCGAACAGGAGTACCTGTCCGAACTCCTCGGTCTGCCGGCGACCTTGCGCGCGCCGGCCGGCTGGTGGAAGGGACACCGTACGGCGCTGGTGGCGCTGGCCGAGCGCGTGCCGCGCGTGCGGGGCACCCTGCTCGATCTGATCCCCGCGGGCCACGACACAGAGATGCCGGTGATGTGGCTCGGGCTGCTGGAGGCCTCCGGCGCCACGGCCGGACTGTGGGATGCCTCCCTGCCCCAGGACCGACGGCCGCACGACGGTACGGCGGGCTGGCTGGAGCGGTTCCTGGCCTACCGGGAGCGGGCCCGCTCGTGGCACGCCGCCACTCGCATGACTGAGCTGTACCCGCTGGTGGAACGGACGGCGGACCGGCTGCGCACCGAACTCGGCGATTCCGGTGGCGCGTTGAAGGTCATATACGACGTGGACCTGATCGACCTGCTGCTGTCCCTGGACATCCCGGTGGCCACCCCGCAGAAGAACAAGGCTCTGCCGCTGACGCAGTGGGCCCCCGGCGAGGGGCACCGTGACCTGGTGTCGCTGGCCGCCGACACCCGCTTCCACGACGCTTTCCGGCGCGGCGCCGACCGGTTCGGCGACGACGCCCACGCACTGCGGGCGATCAGGCTCCTGGCGGCGTCGCCGGGCGGAAGCCCACTGCTCGCGGACTGGGTGCGCACCGTCGTACGGCGGTTCACCGCGGTCGGTCTGCCCCAGCTGCCCGAAGCGCTCTCCCGGCTGAAGTGGCTGCCCGCCGAGGCGCTGGCACTGGCCGAGGACGAGGTGCGGGAGGCCGCCGGAACCGATCTCGCGCCGGTACTGGCGCGCACCCTGCGGGCCGGGCTCTTCGACGAACTCGGCTGGCCCGCCTGGGAGGACGCGGTCGCCTCCCTCGTTCCCAAGGCCGACATCGAGAACGTGATCGTCGCCGACGCCTGGCCCGATCTCATCGTCGCCGGCACCACCCAGGCCCGGGTCATCGGCGCCGAGGGCACCCTCCTCACCCACGACCTGCGGATCCCGGCGAACAGCAGCTGGGGCGACCCCGGCTTCCACCATGTGGACGGAGAGCTCCTCGTCTACTGGAACGACCGCACCGACGGCCTGCGCGGCTACTGGCACACCCGCGCCGACCGCCCCCAGACCATGGAAGGCGCCCGGAAGACCCGGGGTACCAAGATGGACTGGTACCGGGGCGACATGCCGATCACGCTGCCCCTGCCGGGCGGCGGCCGGACCACCGGCGGCGGTGTCCTGCATGCCGGGGACACCACCGTGCCCCAGGAGCGGCACCTGCTGTGCGACGGCGTCTCGTACTGGGTGTGGCACGCGGAAGGCGAGGACCATCAGGCGCACGGCTGGTACGAGTTCGACCCGGCGACGGGCGAGCGGGGCCGCATGAGCCGACCCGCCTTCCTCGCGGACGCGCTGCGTGACACCCCCGAGGGCAGCAGTTTGGAGGACGGCCGGCTGCGCCCCTCGCCGACCACCGGCGTCACGCCGGCCTCCGAGCCCGCGGACGGGCGGGTCGGTCTGCGCGTGGTGCGGCTGCCCGACGGCTCCATGCGCGCCCAGGATCTGTCCGGACACACCGTCACCGTGCCCGCGGACGCGGGCCGTCCCGCCACGCTCGTCGTCTTCCCCGGAGCCGCCGAGGCGCGGGCCGTCGTCCACAACAGCTGGCAGCTCGCCATCGTGGACACCGACGGTGTCACCACCTCGGTGGCCAAGACCGACCGTGCGCCCGGTGCCTTCGGCGCGGGTTCACTGCTCCTGCCGCCGGTGCAGTACTGGGAGTGCCTGACAGCCCGCGACCCGGAGGGCTCCGCGGCGCTGCGGCACATCGACCGGGACACGGCGGCGGCCCTGCTGGCCGGCGCGGCCCACGAGAACAAGGAAGCGCTGCCCGACACGATCCGTTCCCTCCTTCCGGTCACCCACACCGCACTGATCGCGGGCATCGCCGGGGTCGTGCGCCACGCGGCCGACCAGCAGGCCGTCCTGGACGCGGCGGCCGACCGGCTCACCCGCGCTCTCGACGGCGGCGCCCAGGACGAGGGTCCGGCCGGGCCGCCGGACGCCGTTCTCCTCGACGCGATGAACGGTCTCGGCGGATCCACCCGCTCCTGGTGGAACCGTGACACGGAGACCGACACCGTGTTCCGGGCCCTGCGCGAGCTGAAGCGGGCGGCCCGGCTCCCCGGCGACGCCGGGATGGAAGGACCGGCCGCGCGTCTCCACGCCGACGGACGCCGGTTCCCCGTCGGCCAGCCCGGCCTGGCGACGCTGCTCGACCGCGTGACCGCCCTCGCCTTCCGGACGGCGGCCTGCACCACCCCCGACGATCACCGGAAGGCCCTGCACTCGCTGCTCGCCCAGTTCGACGCCCTGGGCCTGGTGCCGACCACCGAGCCCTCGCGCTGGCGCAAGGTGGACCTGCTCCTGGATGACGGTCCACTGCGTACCCCGTCGGGTGAGTGGCGTGAGGGTGCGTGGAACGGACTGCTGCCCCTGGGCGGGGGTTCCTTCATCGCCGTGGTGGGGCGCGTCTCGGAAGGTGACGACGGCTGCGTGTTCAGCGGGTACTTCCACGATCCGACCGGGCGTTTCGAGGCCCCGGAACCCTACACACTCCGGGCGTCGGCCCCACTGGGCGAGGACGGGCACGAGGGCCGCGTAGGCGCGTTGCTCACGGAGCTGGCGGCACGCGGACCGGCGCCCTGGTTCCCGCGGGCCGCCGAGGAGTTCGCGCGCCGGACGGGCGTCACCGAGACCATGGCCCGGCTGATCGTGGCCGGTCTGCCGCAGGTCGAGGTCTACGAGCGCACGTTCCTGACTCCGCAGGCACGCGATGCCATCGGGGTGAAGGCCGCTCCGGCGGCGGTCGCCAAGGACGAGCTGCGCCATGTCGATCCGTCGATCCGTGCCGAGGTCGTCGCCGCGCTGCTGCCGGCCGAACCCGCCCGGCTGTGGACCGAGGGACCGGACTGGGCCGCCGCGGCCGAGGTCTGGAACAGCAGGATGGGCCGGCGGGCTGCCGTACCCGAGGAGTTGCTCAGCGACGCGGTACGCGCGTTCAAGCACGGTCAGTGGACCGCCGGCCAGGCGCTGCCCGCACTGCTGAACCCGGCCGGTGAGCCCCGGCTCACCCGGGACCTGGAGTGGGCGGTCGAAAGCGACCGGGTCAAGCCCGTCGACAAGGAGGCTGCCGGATTCGACGGAGCGACGCTCGTCGGCGCCATCGGCCTCGCCGCCTGGCTCGCCCACCGTCTGCCCGCCGGCGACGCGATCCGCGCCTCGCTGCCGGACGCGCTCGGCGCGGTGCGTGAGCGGCTGGCCCACCCCGGACTGATGCTCGACCTCGGGCAGTACGTCAGTCTGCCCGGCTTCCGGAAGACCGCGGGCGCGCCCACCGAGGTCGGCAGGGGCTTCGAGCGGTACGGCGCCGTCGTCCTCGCCACCCACGACGACCAGCCGTCCCCCGCCATCCGGGTCGCCCTGCTCGACGAGGCGGGCCAGGACCCGTACCTGCCCGCCTTGCGCGCCGACGGCGGGCGCCCCTACCAGGTCGAAATGGCCCTGCTCCTGGCCCGCTCCTCCCGCTTCGCGGCCCTGCTCGCCGATCCGGGCGACCCGCAGGCGGGCGAGCGGGGCGAGGACGGCACCTGGTGGCCGCAGGACCCGGGCCGCTCGGTGCCGGATCTGGTGACCGAGGCCGCCAAGGAGTACGGCCTCGGCGAGGACGCCGCCACGCTCTACCTGATGCTGCTCGCCATGCCCGACCCGACCGACCGGATGACGGCCCGGTGGACGGGCTGGAAGCCCGCTCGTCTCAAGGCGGCCCGAGCCGAACTGTCCGCCACCGACCTGGTGGTGGAGGCCACCCGCGCCAGGGCCGGACGTTCGCTCTTCCTGCCCGGTGGCTGGGTGGACCCCAAGGCTCCGCGCGTTCCGCTGGAGCACTGGAAACGGCCGCTGTTCGAGGGCCTGCTGAGCGGCGACGACGCGCTGCTGGGCGTGATCGTGCCGGCCGAGCCGGCCGCGGACCTGTACCGCAGGGCCTGGCGACTGGTCCAGGAGGGCGGCGGGCCCCGGTTCGAGGAGCTCAAGGTGCGGCGGGGACGCCGCCGCTGACGTACCTCCGGGGCGCCTCCACCGGCCTGCCTCCCGGGCGCCGGCCCCGACCGGCCGGCGCCCCCGGCGCCCCTGCCACGACCACAGACCGACCCACCGGACAAGGACGAACGCATGCCCCCGACCGACACGGCGACGGCCCTTCCGGCCCGGCAGACCCTGCCCGCCGAAGAGCGCCACGCCACCGAACTCGCCTTCCTCGCCGCCCATGACACGGGCCCCCGCCCGCCCGGCTGGCGACTGACACCCCGCTCCGCGATCACCTTCGTCTGCGGCAGCGGTGGCGAGGCGCTCAAGCTCGCCGAGCGGCACACGGCACTGCCGGACCGTCTGGTGATCGCCCCCAAGTTCGTCGGTGAACGCGCCCTGGTGGAACGGTGCGTGGTCACCCTCGCCGGAGAGCGCGGTCTCCTGCTGGTCGGCGAGCCGGGCACAGCCAAGTCGATGCTCTCCGAGCTGCTGTCCGCCGCCGTCTGCGGCACCAGCGCGCTGACCGTGCAGGGCACCGCGGGCACCACCGAGGACGCCATGCGCTACGGGTGGAACTACGCCCTGCTGCTCGCGCAGGGCCCCACGCCGCAGGCCCTGGTCGACTCCCCGGTGCTGGCCGCCATGCGCGCCGGCCGGGTGGCCCGCGTGGAGGAGATCACCCGCTGTCTGCCCGAAGTGCAGGATGCCCTGGTGTCGATCCTGTCCGACCGGCGGATGAGCGTGCCCGAACTGGCCGGCACGGACGACTCCCAGGTCTCGGCCGCTCCCGGATTCACCGTCATCGCCACCGCCAACCTGCGCGACCGCGGTGTCTCGGAGATGTCGGCCGCACTCAAGCGCCGCTTCAACTTCGAGACCGTGCACCCGATCGCCGACGTCGACGCCGAGACCGAGCTCGTACGGCGGCAGGCCGTAGCGGCCGTCGAGCGGGCGGGCGCCGTCTTCGGCGTCGACGACGCGGTGCTCGATGTGCTGGTCACCGTCTTCCGTGACCTGCGCGCCGGGCGGTCCGCGGAGGGCTGGGACGTGGAGCGGCCCGGCACGGTGATGTCGACGGCCGAAGCCGTGCAGGTCGCCGTCTCCCTCGGGGTGGCCGCCGCCTATCTTCCCGGGGCCGACTCCCTCGATCTGGTACCCGGTCACCTGCTGGGCGTGGTCCGCAAGGACGACCCGGCCGACCACGCGCGTCTGCTCGGCTACTGGGACGGTCCGGTGCGCCGCCGCGCCGAGGACGGCTCCGGTCTGTGGCGCCGACTCTGGGACCTGCGGGAGAACCTCCGGTGACGCACACCCAGGATCCACGGGCGGCCGTCACCGCCCTCGCCGAGTCCGTGGCACCGTACGTTCTGGGTGTACGTCACCACAGCCCGGCACTGGCCGCGGCGCTGCCCGCCCTGCTCGACACGTACGGGGCGGAGGTCGTGTGTGTGGAGCTGCCCGCCGACTTCCAGCCGTGGCTGACCCATCTGGCCGCGCCGGGCACCGTCGCACCGGTCGCGCTCGCCGGGGCCGGTGAGAACGGGCGGCTCGGCTTCTATCCGTTCGCCGACTTCTCCCCCGAGCTGGCCGCCGTGCGCTGGGCACGCGAGCGGGGCGCGGAAGTCGTGTGCTGCGATCTGCCCATGTCCGATCCGCGGTGGAAAGCGGACGGTCCCGTCCCCTCGGGTGACACCCGGACCGCGGTCGCCGAGGTGGCCTCGGCCGCTCCCGTCTCCTTCGGGAACGCGCTCGCCGCAGCCGGGACCGGCCGTGACGGGGACGATCTGTGGGACCGCTGTGTGGAGGTCCTCGCCCCGGGATCCGCCCCCGAGGCGATCCGCCGCGCCGCCCTCGGCGTCGGCTGGGCGCTGCGCAGCGACGCCGAGACCGCGGGCGGAGTACCGGCGGTGGACCTGGCCCGTGAGGCCCACATGCGCGGGACGATCGCCCGCGCCACGGGTGACGGGCGGCGGGTCGCGGCCGTCGTCGGCGCGTTCCACGCCCCGGCGCTGACGGTGGCCGCCCTGCCGCCCGCCACGGCTCCCCTCCCGGTCCGGGGACCGGGACCGGATGGCGCCGATACGGTTTCGCGGGCGGCCGGTCACAGCGCCGTCGAGGAGCACCCGGTCGTCGTCACCTCCCTCGTCCCCTACGCCTTCGATCTGCTGGACTCCCGTTCCGGCTACCCGGCCGGCATCCGGGACCCGCGCTGGCAGCAGGCGGTGTTCACGGCCGGCGGCGATCCCGAGCGGGTGCAGGGCGCGGCCGCGCGAGCGGTCACCGACGTGTGCCGCGAACTCCGCGCGGCCGGGCACACCGCCGGAACGGGCGAGGCCGCCGAGACACTGCGGATGGCGGGCGATCTCGCCCGGGTGCGCGGACTCGCGGCGCCGGGTCGGGGCGAGGTCGTCGAAGCGCTGACGAGCGTGATGGGCCAGGGCGAACCGCTCGGCCGCGGCCGAGCCCTCGCGCGGGCCCTCGAAGTGGTCCTGGTCGGCACCGACCGGGGCCGGATCGCGCCGGGCACCCCGCGCTCCGGTCTGGGCCCGTGTGTGGAGGCGGAGGTCGCCGCACTGCGGCTGCCCGGCCCGGACGACCCCGTGTCGCGCGAGGTACGGCTCGACCCGCTCCGCTCCGCTCTGGACGGGCGCCGCGAAGTCCTGCTCCAGCGCCTCGCCGTGTGCGGCGCGGGCTACGGCGAGGCCGTGGCGGTGGCCGGCACGGGCGACGCGGCCGCCCTGACCACCCGGTGGCGGGTGTCGTGGACGCCGGCCGTCCCCGTACGGCTGGACCTGGCCGGGATACGGGGCGTGACCGCGGCCCTGGCCGCCGAGGGCACCCTGCGGGAGACCTTCCGCAGGGAGTCGGCGGACGGCGGGCCCACTTGCGCCCTTGTCCTCGCGGCGCTCGGTGCGGCCGCCCGCTGCGATCTGCCCGCGCTGGTGTCCGAGCGGCTCACCGATGCCGCCACCCTGCTCCCCGCCACGGCCACACTGCCCGAACTCCTCACCGCACTGGACCTGTTGGAGGCACTGTGCCGCGGCCATCTGCCCGGCACCACCCCGGCCGGCCGACAGGCCGCCGCCGAACTGGCCACCGACCTTCTGGAGTCGGCGGTCCGCGCCCTGCCCGGGTTGGCGGGCAGTGACCGGCCGGAGGACGCGGCCGCGCTCGTCGAGCTGGCCTCACGAGCCGGTGAACACCGCCTCGGACTGCGGATGGACGACGCCCTCGGCACGCTCGCTCGCACGGCCTCCCCGATGGTCCAGGGCGCGGCGCTGGCTGCACGTGTCCTGCTCGACCTCGACGACGCCGCCACGCTCGGGGCCCGGGCGGCGGGCTGGATCGACACGGCCACCGGACCGGAGGCGCGGCATGCGCTGGGCCGTCGGCTCGGCGGCCTTCTCAGCGGTGCGGCCGCGCTCCTCCAGTCGACGCCCACGGCGCTGGACCCACTCCTCGACCGCGTCGACAGGCTCACCGACCAGGACTTCCTCGACCGGCTGCCCGCCCTGCGCGGAGGCTTCGACACGCTCACCCCGGCAGGCCGCCACCGTCTCCTGCACACCGTGACCGAGCGCCTCGGCGACCGCCTCGACCTGTCGCTCAGCGCCTCGCCACGACTCCTCGCCCTGTGGACGGCCGCGGACGCGGCAGGCCGCGCGGCCCTCCGCGAGCTGCGTCTGCCGACCGGGACGAACGCTGCGCCGCCCGCGGATTCCCCGCTCCCCACAGTCCCGGACGATCCCGAGCGCCCCGCATCCGCGCTCTCCGCCGTACAGCGCTCCGCGCGGACGCCCGCCTCCACGACCCCGTCCGCCCCGTCCGCACCTCTCCAGATCACTCCCACCGACCGCTGGCGGCTGCTTCTCGGCCGGGAGAGCGACAGACTCCCGCAGGGCGCCCGCCGATACGCGCACGCGCTCGACGAGCTGTACGGCACCGGCCGCGGTGAGGGCTCCTCGGACCTCGGCCGGGAAGGCGGCGCCCAGGGGCAGGGCGGCGGCCGGGACGCGTCCTTCCCGACGGCCCGCGAATGGGCCGAGGAACTGGAGGCGCTGTTCGGCGCGGAAGGGCGTGAGGAGGTGCTGGCACGCGCCGCGGACCAGGGACGCTACGACGTACTGGCCGAGCTCGACCCCGCAGCCGTCCGCCCCTCGGTCGACCTGCTCACCTCCGTCCTGTCCCTGGCCGGTGGAATGCCCGAACAGCGACTGGCCGGACTGCGCCCCCTCGTACGCCGTCTGGTGGACGAACTCGCCAAGGAACTCGACACCCGGATGCGCCCGGCCCTCACCGGGCTCGCGACACCACGCCCCACCAGGCGGCCCGGGGGCCGGCTCGACCTGCCGCGCACCCTGCGGGCCAACCTCGCCCACACACGCCGGACGGTCGACGGACGGACCCTGGTCGTACCGGAGCGGCCGGTGTTCAGCACCCGCTCACGCAAGGAGGCGGACTGGCGCCTGATCCTCGTGGTCGATGTGTCCGGTTCGATGGAGGCCTCCGTCATCTGGTCGGCTCTGACCGCGGCGGTCCTGGGCGGCGTCCCCACCCTGTCCACGCACTTCCTCGCGTTCTCGACGGACGTGATCGACCTGACGGACCGGGTCGCGGACCCGCTCTCGCTGCTCCTGGAGGTGCGGGTCGGCGGCGGCACCCATATCGCGGCCGGGCTGGCCCACGCGCGTTCCCTGGTCACCGTGCCCAGCCGGACCCTCGTGGCGGTGGTGAGCGACTTCGAGGAGGGCTACCCGCTGGGCGGGCTCCTCGGCGAGGTACGGGCCCTGGCCGGCTCCGGGGTGCACCTGATGGGATGCGCCGCCCTGGACGACACGGGCACCCCGCGCTATTCGGTGCCCGTCGCCCAGCAACTCGTCGCGGCCGGCATGCCCGTCGCCGCGCTCAGTCCCCTCGCCCTCGCCCGCTGGGTGGGCGACCGTCTCCGCGGAGAGACCCGTTGACATCGTCACCGATGAACGCCGAACTGCCCCCTGCGGTACCCGATGTGGTCGCCGCCGCCGTGCAGGGCCTGACCACCAGGCTGCGCAAGAAGCTGGACGCCGCGATCGAGTCGTACGCGACCGTTCCGGTCGTCACCGACGGCGCCGTCCGGCGCGTGCGGTGCGGTGAGGACGCGGAGGTCACGCTCAGGCCCGGTCCCTCGGGCACCGTCACCGAAGCGGACCAGGTGGTGTGCAGTTGCCTGCTCGCTCCCCGGTGCCTGCACCGGGCCGCCGTCCTTGGCGCCTGTCCACTGGGCGACGCGGACAGCGAAGCGGGCTCCTCCACCGACGGCGACGGCGACGGGGCGCAACAGGAGGGCACCGAGGCCGCGGCAGGCACGGCCCGCAGCGCTCCCGCCACGACCCGGACCACCGTCCCGCTCGCCGCCGGGACCCCCGCGGAGCCCGGGGGGACAGTCCCCCTCACCGATGCCCAGCTGGCCGCGGCGTCCGGACTGTGGACGGCTGCAGCGGCCGTTCTCGCCGCCGGAGTGCCCGCCGCGGGCGCGGTCCCCCAGGCCGAGTTGCTGCGAGCCGCGCACACGGCCCGCCTGGCAGGGCTGCACCGCGCCGAGGCGGCCGCGCTCCGAGTCGTACGTACGCTGCGTGGCGCGCGTGCCCGTCACGACGGCCACCGGCTGGCCGACCTCATCGCGAACGTGCGGGAACTGCTGCTCACCACCGCCCTGTTGGCCGCGGCCGACCCGGATCCGGCTCTGATCGGCACCGCCCGCCGTAGTTACCGGCCGGGCGGCAGCCTGCGGGTTCACGGGGTGTGCCGGGAACCGGTGATCGCCACCACCGGCTACGGCGGTGTCGTCACCCATCTCGTCTCCGACGACGGACGCTGGTTCTCCGTCGCCGACGTCAAGCCCGGCGGCCCGGCCCGTGCCCAGGGAGCGGCCACGGCCCCCGTCGCCCTCGGATCGGGAAGCCTCGATCACGGCCAACTAGCCCGTGGCGGGCTGCTGATCTCCGGCGCGACGGTCTCCTCCGACGGCCGCCTCGGTTCCGGCAAGGGGGTACGGGCGACCCCGCTCACCGGTCGGTCGTGGACATCGGGCCCGCTCGCCGCACTGTTCGCCCGCCCACTGACCGAGGCCGTCGCCGAACGGCTCGCCGTGACACCCGGCGCCGACCCGGAGCGGGCGGAACAGGCGGCGCGCGAGCTGATCGGCTGCGACCTGGTCGTCGTCGGAGCGGTCGGCGAGTATCTGACCGCCCGGGAACTGCCGCCCGGCCGGCCGGACACGGAAGGCATCCACATCCGGCTGGCCCCGTCCAACAGCCACCCCGGCCTCGCCCACACGGCGAACCTCCGCAGGCTCGCGTCCCGGCCGGGGCTGCGGCTCCGCGTGATCGGCCGCCTCGACCCGGACCGCGCCGCCACACTCCGCCCCCTCGCGGTCGCCCCGCTCCCGGACACCGAGGCGACGCTGCGACTGCCCGCGGACTGGCAGGGCCGCGCCGACCTGGGCTATGACCGCCTGGAGGGCGCGCACCTCCCGCCGACGGACGTCCTACCCGCCGCGCCCACCCTGGACGAAGGGGGCAGCGTCCCGGCGGACCCGCTGGCGGAGGCTCCCTTGTGGCGGCTGCGGCGGCTGATCGAGATCGCCGTGTCGGGTGGCCGCAGAGCCGTCGCCCAACCCGCGCGCGACGGCGACCGGACCGGGGACGGGGCCGCCATGCGACGCGGCGGCTTCCACACGGCCGCGGCCTTGTCGGCCGACCTCACGGCGGAGGCCGACCGACGCACCCGCGACGTCTTCGGCCGCACCGGTGACGCCGACCCGGACGGTTACGCACGGGCGTGGCTCGCCGCGGCCGTCTATCTGACGGGCGTCGAACGCGCGTTGATACGGGCCACCTGGCAGCCGGGGACGGCGAGTTACTGATCACCCGGCCCATGGCTCCTGATGGCGGACCCGGCTTGGGGCCGTCGGCGCCGGAGGCGGCAACACTGCGCCGGTGGGGACCACGCCGGGGCGCGTGCCGACGGACTGCGGCGGACGGTTGTGCGGTGGCGCCGTGAAAAGCCGGTCATCCACTGGGCCGACTGTCATGCCCAGGGGCGGGCATACGCTCGGTGAGGCGCCGGCCGCCCGGTGGACCCGCGTGACGGTGGCTGAGGTTGCCAGGGGTCGACGTGGCGGACGGTCTCGAAGGAACTTGCTTTCAGGGCGAAAGGCGATGTCATGGCTGAGGCAGTGCGTGACGTGATGACCAGGCCGCCTCGGTCGGTCCTGCCCCGGACTCCCGTGACGGACGTCGCCCGGTACATGCGCGACGAGGGGATCGGCGCCGTGCTGGTCACCGACGGGGGACGCCTGCGCGGGGTCGTCACCGACCGGGATCTCGTCGTCCGCGTGATGTGCCGGGGCGGGAACATCGACCACGTGACCGCGGCGCAGGCTTGCAGCGACGTACTGGTCACGGTCTCGCCCGACGACGACATCGACCGGGCGGTCACCCTCATGCGCCAGCGCGCCGTCCGGCGCATTCCCGTCGTCGACGACGGCCGCCCGGTCGGCATCGTCACGCTCGGCGACATCGCAGTGGAGAACGAACCCGACTCCGTTCTGTCCGCCATCACCACCGCCGCGCCCAACGAGTGACGAGCGCATGAGGCGAGCGGCTCCCTGCCCGACGCCTCCGCGCAGCCCGGCGGGGCCGGTGGGGCCGGTGGGAGACGGGGCCCGGTGGCTTCCTGTCGGACCCCGTGGTGCCCCGGCGGTCAGCCGCTCTGCCGGGGCGGACGCACCACCTGGACGAGGAAGTCGACGCGTGACCTGTGGTGCTGCCCGAACGCCGCGACGCGACGCGGGGCGACGGCACGGCACGGTGCGGCTGCCGGCAGGACCGGTGCGGGGCGCGGAAGAGCGGCGGCACCGAGTCTGTCCCCGATCGCGAAGACCTTGCGCTCCGCTCCCAGTACGGGTCGTTCTCGTATGGGGCCCGGGGCAGGATGACGCGGACTTGCCTTCACGCAAGACGCTCGGCCGGGAAACCCGGCCGAGCGTCATACATGAACCGCACAGACCACACAAACCGCTCACGGCTCGATCGACGCGGCCACATGTGGCGACGACCTCTCGAATCCGCCCGGAGGCGGAGGCCCCTTCCTGTTCCTCAGAGGCGTATCCGGCGGGTCAGCGCGCTGCGCCGCAGCTCGAGGTCACGAGGCGCTCGCGGTCACATCCGCGGAGTAGACCAGCGCTACCCGGTGGTTGTACTGGATGGTGTACATCTGCTTGGCACCGACGACGACCGCCCCGGACGTGAAGTAGTCGTCGGTGTTGGCCGGCGGCCGGGTGGCGACGTACGCCTGACCGGCGGGGACGGTGTACCAGCTGATGGGTGCCTGCGTCGAGGGGGACAGTCCGGCGGGGTACTCCGCCCGGTCGGGGTAGCTGGAGCCGTAGACGGCCACCGCCGCGGTGCCCGCGGCCGAGACCAGCGTCACGCCGTACGCGGGAGTGGTGTTGACGCCGTCCGGGTTGTAGAACCAGACCTTCGTGCCGCTGTACCAGATGGCGGTCCAGTCGCCGTCGACGTCGGCCACCACGAACTGCTGTCCCGCCTGGGCGGTGGATCCCCAGTCGCTGATCCGGTCGGTGCCCGGGCCACCCTTGTGAATGGCCTGGTCACCGAAGAGCGGGGCGGTGTCGCCGGGCGCGGTGCGCAGGAAGACGAAGTTGGAGGACTGCTGCTGAGCGGTACAGGCGGGAGTGGCTCCGGTGGGGTCGTCGCCGGGGCAGATCTGCAGGGTCTGCTGGTTCTCGGCGAAGCCGGGGGTGATCGTCACCGCCGAGCCGACCGGCCCGACCCCGCGCTCTCCCGCCACCGGAGTGCCGAGCAGGCTCATGAGGTGCTCCCAGTCCCAGGAGGTGCCCGGGTCCCAGTGCATGCCCGCGACGAGGCTGGAGTTGGGGCCGGCGACATTGTCGTGGCCGATGATGTGCTCACGGTCCAGCGGTATGCCGAAGCGGTCCGAGAGGTACCGCACCAAAGACGCCGTGGCCTCGTACTGCGCCTCGGTGTACCAGGTGCCTCCGTGCGCGGCGTAACCCTCGTGCTCGATGCCGATGGAGTGCAGGTTCGTCGAGTAGTTGCCGGCGTGGAAGGCGATGTCCTTGGTGGGCACCATCTGCGTCACCGCGCCGTCCGAGGACCGCATCACGTAGTGCGCGGCGCCGCCACCCGGCGTCTGGAACGTCGAGATGGCGGACTCGTACGGCGACTCGGTGTCATGGATGACGATGGTGTCGATCCTGATGCCGTTGTCGGGCCGGTTGGAGACCTGGCCGTTGGACGACGCCGCGGGCAGGAACGTGCACGAGACCTCCGGCGGGCACTCCGTCGCGTCGGCCGCCGTGACGCCGGTCAGGGAGAGCCGGCTCGACTGCCCGGTCGCGAGGCGGACTTTCCGGTCGGCGCTCATCGACACCCGCTGGCCGTCGAGGGTGGTGCGCGCGGCCCCGATCCTGATGGTGGCGTAGACGCGGTCGGCGAACGCCGTGGCGCTCCGCTTCTGAGACGAGCCGCTGTAGCGGGCCACCGCTCCGTACCACTGGCCGGCGTCGGACGACCGGCCGCCGGTCAAAGCCTGCTGGTACGAGGCGAGCAGCGCGGCACCTCCCTCGATGTTGGCCGCGGGGTCGTCACGCAGTCGGGCGCGGGACAGGCCGGTGAGCTTCGCCGCCGCCTGCAGCGTGTGCAGGGAGGGGTCCTTCGCCATCGCGGCGAGGTCCGCCCGCCCCACCGCCCCGGCCGGACCGCCGGCCAGGATCGCGGGGGTGACATCGGTGAGGTGCATCGGGCCGTAGCCGCCGCTGGTGCTCATCCGGCCGGAGTGGGCGTCCCACGCCGACTCCTGATACGCCACGGCGAGCAACACCTCGGCGGGTATACGGTACTTGGCAGCCGCCGTCGCGAAGGCATGTTGCCGCGCGTTCGGCCCTGACGGCGCGGCGGTCCCGGCCTGTGCGGTCGCCGGTACCACGGCGGTCAGGGCTCCCGCGGTCAGCACACTCGCGGCGGCCAGACCGATCAGCCGATACCGCGACACAAGCATGCAAGAGGCCCTGACCGTTGTCTTCTTCGTCTTCACGTTTTTCCGTACTCCAGAACCACTGGGAAAGAGTGAGCGGTGTTGTCTGCCGGACGGCCGAGCCGAGGCCGCGTCACGGCGAGAACATGAGGAAAGTGCCGAGATCGCCGTATGGCTCACGGTCCCGAAAGGACCCGCCGTTCGCGGTACCGCACCTTCTGCCGAGGCGTCAAAATCCTTACGGATGAGGCGCGTTGGAACTATATGCAGGCGAACTCAGCAGCGCAAACAGCCCTTTGGGCTCGTAAGACGATCTTGTTGAAGTGCCCTCGTCCGGCGTGACCCATGTGACGATTCGGCCGTTCGGGAGGGTGTGAGCACTCGGCCGTGGATCGCGGATCGTGGACGACGAGTTGTGGGCGCTGACCGGGGGACGGCTCTGCCTACCTGCCGCGCGGTCGTGGCCGAACGTGGTCGCGGCCGGCGGGCCGGTCCTCGGGGTCCAACTGTTCACCGGGGGGTCGGCGCTCCGACGGAAATTCGCTACCGAGCCGGCAAGGAAGAGATCAGACTCGCCTTCGTGACTGACATGGAGTCGTTCCGGGAAGCGGTGACCGCGTGGGCCGCCGGTGGTCCCGGTGACCTCGCGCACGAGCTGGCTGCGCGGCTGTCCGTCCGGGTGGCCGTTCTGCTCGAAGGTCCGAGCGATGTAGCGGCGGTCAACGCACTGGCCTGCGACCGGGGCCGGCATCTGGAAGCCGAAGGCGTCTGCGTCCTGGCGATGGGCGGAGCGATGAGCGCAGGGCGCTTCGCCCGCCTCCTCGGGCCACCCGGCCTGGGCCTCCGTCTCACGGGACTGTGCGACGAGGCGGAACGTGGCTACTACGCCCGCGGCTTGGAGCGGGCCGGTGCGGATGAGCAGGGGTTCTTCGTCTGCGCGGCGGATCTGGAGGACGAGCTCATCCGCGCGCTGGGCGTGACCCGCGTCGAGGAGCTCGTCCGGGCCGAGGGAGACCTTCGAGCCCTGCGGACCTTCCTGCGCCAGCCCGCGCAGCGGGGCCGCACCCCGCAGCAGCAGTTGCGGCGCTTCCTCGGCACGAAGAAGGGACGCAAGATCCAGTATGGCCGCGTCCTTGTCGAGGCCCTCACCCCCGACCGCGTACCCGCCCCGCTCGACGACTTGCTCATGAGCCTCTGACCACGAAGGACATCGTTCCGGCACAAGAACTCCGTCGAGCGCGGGAATCCGACGGCGGCCGCAGCGGAGCGTCCGGCACCGCCCTTCGGGAGCAGTCCCGCAACTCGCCCGGCGTCAGGCGCTCGTCGGCTCCGTCGCGGCGAACAGTGCCACCAGTCGGGCGAGTTGTTCGACTACTGGCTGAGGATCCGCGAGTTGGGCTCGAAGCGAGTCCTGTCGTCCGGCGTGACGATGTCGTCCAGGTCGGTGAAGTAGAACGACGTCGTCGTGCCGGCAACCACCTCGAGGAGGAACTGGCTGCACGACATCGGATAGGTCTCCCAGAGCGGGCCGCGTCCCTCATTGAGGATGATGGTCCATTCCTCGGGCTCGACACCGGGCCGGACCAGCCAGTAGAGGTAGTGTCCTCCGCCTTCCGCGTACCCCCAGGGCACCAGTCCGGCATTGCCCTCGTGGAGTTCTGACGGCTTGTCCTCGCCTGATTCCCAGAGTTCGGCGAGGATCTCCCCGCGTTCCGCGGTCTGGATGACCATGTCGTACAGCGGATCCGGGCAGCCCGGTTCCAGCAGCCAGAGCGCACCCGCGAAGACCCCTCCCCCGTACGTCTCAACGAGCCGCTTGTAGTCGGCAGGCAGCTCGACGCCCAACTCCTTCTCCACGGCTGCCCACTTCACGGTTCGACCGCCTCCGGGGGGCGGACAGAGGCGCGAGAGCGGTTCGGTGTGACGCAGACTCCGGGCGATCCGTAGGTCGCCCGGCAGGGCGCTGAAGCGTGCTGGGGTCCTGGAGGAGTCCAGCACCACCGCTCGCATGCGGTCGCCGACCACGGGACGAGGTGTGTCCGACCGCCATGAGGGATGTTTCGCCTGATCGATGAAACCGTCGTGTCCGTCCGCGTGGACGGCGGCTCCCGCCGGAGCCACGGCCGTGACGACTACCTCGTACTCCTGATGATCGGCGAGCATGACCTCCACCCTGCACCAGGTCGGCGAACAGCGACAGGGCAGGCTGCCTCAGAGCTGTCCGGCAGCCTGATGGCCCAGCGCCTTCGGCGCGCGGCGGGCGAGGGGCACCGGCGCGGTCGAGACCAACAGGGCGGCCGGGCCGAGCAGTCCGAAGACTGAGGCCAGGTCACCCACGGCGCCCTTGCCGGCGAGGAGTCGGCAGCACCCGGGCCATGGCCGGGGCGAGCAGCAGTCCCACGGCGTACGGCCAGAACGGCGCGCGCCGGCCGTCCGCTCCCAGGGTGCCGCCGAAGCCGTGGCACTCCCTGCCCCCGGATGACCCGCCCCTCGCGAAGGCCGCACCGGGCGCGCCCGCCCACTTCCCCGCGCGTACGGAGCACCGCGACGATGACCGTCATGACCTTGTCGACGGCGTTCACGAAGTTGTTCGGTGTCCGGCACCCGATCGCCCTGGCCCCGATGGGCGGATCGGCCGGCGGCGAGCTGGCCGCCGCCGTCTCGTGCGGCGGCGGCCTCGGCCTGGTGGGCGCAGGGGGCGGCGACCCGGATTGGCTGGCGCGGGAGCTGCCGATCGCGGCGGGTGCCGGAAAGCCTTGGGGCGTCGGGTTCCAGGCCTGGGCCACCAATGCGGAGGTGGTCGAGCAGGCTCTTGAATACGGCCCCGGAGCTGTGATGTTCTCCTTCGGGGATCCGAGCCCGTACGTCGAACGGGTCCGTGCCGCCGGTGCGGCGGTCATCATCCAGGTCACCGATCTGGAGGAGGCCGAGCGGGCGGTGGACCTGGGCGCCGAGGTCATCGTCGCGCAGGGCACGGAGAGCGGGGGGCACGGCGCCCTGCACGGGCGATCCACGCTCCCCTTCGTACCGGTCGTGGTGGACCTGGCCCGGACAGTGCCGGTGCTGGCGGCCGGTGGGATCGCCGACGGCCGGGGCGTGGCCGCCGTCCTGGCCCTGGGGGCGGCCGGGGCGCTCGTCGGCACCCGTTTCCAGGCAACGGCCGAGGCCCTCGTCGATCCCGCGACCGCCAGGGCGCTCGTCGAGGGACGCGGGCAGGACACGGAGCGCAACCGCGTCCTCGACATCGTCCGAAGCTCGCGATGGCCGTCGAAGTACTCGGCTCGCACACTGGACCACCCGTACCTCGACCGGTGGAGGGGCCGGGAAGCGGAGCTCGCCGCGGACCCCTCGGCGACCCGCAGGGCCTACGAGGCCGATGTGGCACGCGGCGAGGTGCCCGCCCTGCCGGTATGGGCGGGCGAGGCCGTCGACCTCGTCACCGACCTGCCACCCGCGGCCGAGCTCGTCGCCGCCCTTGCCTCTGAGGCCGGCCACGCCCTGGCCCGAGCGGGACGGCACTGACCGGAGCGGGACGCCGTGGCCGGGAGCGGGACGCCGTGGCCGGGAATCCCGTCCGCCACGGCCAGGAGCGTCTCTCCCTCGTCCAGCGCCATGCGTGTGCACAACTTCGGGAAAGACGGGTAGGCGCTCCGACGGAATGCCACCATGACCCGAAGAACCGTTCCGACCCACCCCGTGACAACCCGTAGGCATCCGGCACCACACCGCTCGGACCACTTCGACTCAGCTCACGGGCCGTGGACACCCGCGCCTCGACACCCTCTTCCACTCCCAGGTACGCACGCGACCGGCCGAGCCTCGGCATCACGACCGCCGCACCTCACGTGGCTGGGCCGGTCCACGGCATCGACGGAACAGGAGCACGCCCATGCGCCTTTACGCCCAGACCCCTGCGCGTCGGAGCCGTCAGGTTCTCGCCGACCTGATCGCCGTGGCCCTGATCGCGGCCGCGGTCTGGTTCGCCCTGGCCGTCCGCGACGCGATCCTGCTGCTGGCCGAGCCGGGCAGGAAGGCCCAGAGCGCGGGCAACAGCCTCGCCGGCGGCCTCGGTGACGCCGGCGACGCGGCCTCGAAGGTGCCGTTCGTCGGTGGCTCTCTGAAGAAGCCGCTCCTGTCCGCGGCCGACGCCGCCACCGGTCTCTCCGACGCCGGACAGTCGCTGGAGGACCTGGTGGGCCGCGTGGCCACACTGGCGGCGGTCGCCCTGATCGTCCTCTCGGTGGCCTTCGTGCTGCTCTTGTGGCTGCCGCCGCGCCTGCACTGGATCCGGCGCAGCGCCACCACCCGGCGTCTCCTGGACGCCCCCGGAGGCGCCGACCTGCTCGCCCTGCGCGCCCTGACCGGACGGCAACGCGATCTCGCCACGGTCCCCGCCCCGCCGGGTGGCCTCGCCGACGCCTGGCGGCGCGGAGACGAGCAGGTCATCGCCGATCTGTCCGAGGTGACGCTCAGGCAGGCGGGCCTGCGGCCATGACGCGCGTACGGCGCACCTGCCCCACCAGGGGGCAAGCCATCGAGGCGATCGGACGGACCCGTTCGCACTCGGCCGACATCGCGACGAGCCAGAGCGCTCGGCCGTCGGCTCTCAGTGACCGGCCTGCGGCTCGAAGCAACCCGCCTCCGGATAGGGGCCGTTGGCCGACACCTGATAGTTGGTCTTCTGCACGAACGCCGTGACGCAGGCGTCGTCATGGACGCGCAGGCCCACCCGAGCGCCCTCGGGAGTGACCTCCTTGCCGTTCTCGAAACGGGCGTCCATCGGCTTGACCAGCAGTGTCCCGCCGATCAGCTTCCAGTTGGCGTCGAAACGCTCCTCCTGGTAACCGAGCTTGAGCATCGCGGCACGGACCGTCTTCGGATCCCACGTCTTGTGCTGCCACAGCCGCTTGAGCACCGGTTCGATGCGAGCGGCCTCGCGCTGGGCGTCCTTGGCGCTCGCCGCGGACATCTGACCCGCGATCCGGAAGCCGTTGTTCTCCCGGTAGTGAGGGGCGCCGTCGCCGGCTCCCGGTTCCACGTAGGGAGACCCCGCGGGAGAGCCAGGGGTGACCCCGGTCCCCGGCGTTGTACCTGTCGCAGGCGCAGTTCCGGTCCCCGGCGTCATTACCGGCCCTGGCGTCGTTCCGGACGCCGACGTGGTGCTGGTCCCCTCGTGCGGCGTGGTCCCGCCGGCCGCCCCCGTCGCCCCCCGCTCCGTACCGCAGGCGCCGAGCGACACCGTCGCCAGGACGACCAGAGCCGCCGTCAGAGCACCCCTGCCGCGCCGCCCGGACCGGCACTGTCCGGCCTTCCTTGACGCGTCCTCGCCCACAAGTCCCTCCCCCACCTCTGCGTCCCCCGCTCCAAGATCGAGTTCATACTAGGAGCCCGCCCCGCCCTCCGTCGTGAGTATCCGTACTCAATTCCACGGCTCGCGACGCCTCCGACAGCGCCCGTCAGCCTTTGAGTTGGGCGAGGACGGCGAGGACGACCCGACCCTCAGACCAGTTGCTTGTGCATGACGATGCAGGGTCGCTGGTGCCGGCGGTCCGGACGGCGGTCGATCTCCTGCCAGCCCAGGGATCTCCAGAAGGCCAGGGCGGCAGGGTTGTTCTCCAGGACAGCCAGCCGGACGCCCTCCCTCCCCTCGCGGCGGAAGCGTTCCTCCATCAGCCCGGCCAGCCGTCGGCCGACCCCGTGCCGGCGCAGACTCCCGTGCACCAGCAGCAGCCCGATCCACGGGTGTCCGTCGGTGGGATGACGGTCGAGCAGGCACACCAAGCCGACGATCCGGTCCTGCCCCTCGCGGGCGAGCAGGACCTCGCAGCCCGCGGTCTCCGCTTCCTCCCGCAGATCGGCCTCGACCCTGTCGGCCGGGACACGCTCAGGGTCGTACTCGCCCGTGGCACGGCAGTACTCCGGGTTGCTCATGTAGAGGCCCACGACTTCGGTGACCTCCTCCGGGGAGAACCGGAGCGGGGAAAGCTGCAACGGTGACATCCCGGCAGGCTAGCCACCCATACCGACCACGGTGAGGACCGCCCCATCGCGGCGGGCCGCCGTCGCGGTGAACAGACGTGTCACCAGCACCGGTCGAACACCGCCAAGGGCGCCGAAGCCGCCGACAGTGCGAAGCACCCGTCGCCTGCCGACCCGCCCGTCTCATCCCCGGCCTGGGTCACCGCGGTGCCCATCGTGCTGCCCGGACCGTTCCTTCCTGGATGTCCCTCTGCGGCAGTTGAAGGCCGAGCGCGTCGTCCAGAGCGTGGAAGTACAGGGCGAACGTGCTGGTCAGTTCCGGGTGGTCCAGCTCCGCACGGCGTATGGCCTGGTTGAGGAAGTCGAGCCGGCCACCCCGGTAGTAGGGGGTGCGGCCCCGGTCGTACCAGATCAGTTCCGGACTGCCCCGGTCGTCGGCCACGAGCCGGCCGTCGCGTATGTACGTGAACGTGTAGAGCGCCTTCGCGGCGCAGGCGCTCAACCGCACCGTCTCCGTTACCCCGAGCCGTGAGAGAGCCGCGCTGTCGCCCTCGGCGCCACTCGGTGTGTCGTGGTACATCACGAAGGCCCACTCGCCCGACTGCCCGAAGCAGAAAGACTCCCAGGCGGATTCCCAGGGGTCGCGACCGGGATCGTCCGCGCCGCGCAGGTCGGACAGGCGTGTCCCGGCGGCGATCTGTTCGGGGTCGGCTCCGTAGAGGAGGGCGATCCTTTCGGCGCTGATCCCCTCGCCGCGGAAGAATTCGAGGTTGGTGTAGGGATCCTGGTCCCGCCAGCTGTGGGCGAGCCAGGCGAGACGTTCCAGCGGGTCACGTCCGCACGGCCGCGCGGGCTTCGTCGCGTCCATGCCACCGCTGCGGAATCTACGCCCCCACGCGGGGTTGATCCCGTCGAGCATCTCGGCCTGTCCGGTGACGAGGTTGGCGACCGGACCGTGCCCCGGGGAGCGGGCCGCGATGTACTCGGCGAGATGACGGACCGCTTCCTCGGCGGCGAAGTACAGCACCTGGTCGAGATCCTGGGTCGCGAATATCTCCTGGTGGGGACTGCGGTAGCCGCGCACGGTGCCGTCGGTGTCCAGAACGAGGAACAAGCCACCTGGATCACCTACCCGCTGTGCGTACTGGTCCCCCGATGTGCCGGTGGCCGGGAGCATGGCGTCGTCGAGCAGGTCTGATCCTGCGGCCGTCCGGTGCCAGGCGCGTCTGAGTGAGTCCTCGGTCATCTGCATGGGCGTCAGTATGCGGTCGGGCACTGACAACGCCACCTCCGGCATCGGCACAACTGCGGCCGAGGGAGCGGGACTTACCCCCTCGGACCCTCGTGGCGGTGGCGTCGGGCAGCGACCGGCCCCGGCCGCCCTCGAAGCTCCTCGACCGTACGCGCTCCGTCGGCCGTCGCAGGCCGACGATGACGAGACGCGGGCCGCGTTCGTTCAGGTCACGGGAAGCCGGGCTGCCTCGTCTCAAGGGGTGTAGCCACTGACTACCACGAGGAGGCCGCCGCCGACGGGACCTCGCGACCTGGTCCGGGTCTCGCTCATGGAAGCCGGACCCGCCGGACTGCAGACCAAGCCTTTGGTCGCCGCCACTCGATTGTTCCCGTCCCAGGTCGCTCGCGGAGTGCGTCACCTGCGCCGGCGGCAAGCCGACCTTCCGAACTCACAAGGGGGCGATGGATCACGTCATCAATTCGATGTGCGGATGCTCGGGCGCCGCCGGGCAGATGTAGAGGTGCTGCCTGTAGCCTCTGCCGATCTGGACCGCGGTGGGCTGGTTGGTGTCGAAGTGAGCCAAGCCGGGGGACGGTTCAGCAACTGGGTTCTCGTACGGGGACCAGCTGCGCCCTTCGTCGTCCCCTTCTTCGAACGTGGCGATGGTCAGCAGGACTTCCATCCTCGTGCCGCATTCAGTGCAGTGCTGCGGGGTGAGGTCGGTGGAGTCCCAGGCGGGCCAGCCGCCGACCTTCCAGCCGGGTGCGTTGGACAGCACACAGTCGTAGTACGTCTGCGGGTACATATCTTCTTCGTCCGCCTGTGGCACGTTCCACTGCCTCAGCTGCTCCTGCAGTTCCGTACTCAGTTCCAGGTGGTCGGGGTATTCGGTGATCTGTTCCGGGTGGAGCAGGCACGGCTCGGGCAGGTAGCTGTCGAACTGCATCGCGGGTGGTTCGGGGGGTGTGCTGAGGATGTCGGTGATGGTGGCTGCCGACCGCCAGAACAGTGCGGTCCTGGGCATGATCGGATGGTCGAAGGGGCACCACAGGACCTGGAGCAGGTCCGTTCCTTCAGGCGTGCGCAGATCGGGCACATCCCGTGCGTACAGTTGCGCGACGGGCAGCATCGCCATGGGGCCGTCGCACGGCTGGACCGCCAGCCTCACCGGATACTTCCGAGGGGGCCGGATGCGCTGGAGGGTCTCTCGTTCCTGCGGGGTCAGCTCCCTGCCGCGTGAGGCGGCATGGATCCGTCGTTCCAGCCGCACGTCCGCCGGGGACAGGGCCGGGTTGATTCCGTCCACTTCATGAGGGCCTTCGCAGTGGGGCCATGCTTCGTCGGCGGGCCACAGCAGTGGCCCGCCGATCGAGCTGTCGTACCACGTCGGCGCCCCGGGGCGGGGGTGCAACCGGGTGGCCGTGCGTGCCAGTGGGACCAGTTGAGGAAAAACCGCGGCAACATCGAGCGGCCGTGGCGGAGTTACAGGAGTGACATTCATGGCCACGATCTTGCCAACTGCCTCTGACAACGGCTCTCGCAGCCGCTCCAGGCGCTCTCCCTCAAGCGCTCCATGGCTGCCTTGTCCTGCACTTCTCAGGTACTCAAACACTCACTCGTCGAGGCCTTGCCCCCGATGTGGTCGATGGGCGGACCCAGGCCATCCGCACGGTGCTCAATCCTGACAGGCCCGGCCGCCTCGGGCCGGTCGCCGACGCCTGGGCCGACGCCTGGGCCGCGACCGGGAGGTGCGGCGGGCCCTCCGCCGGGCGGACTGACGCGGTACGTCCGTCTGCCGGGAGTGCTTCCGGCACCGGGGCCGCGGTGCGCCACCGCTGATCTCGGCGCGGAACCAGCGGCGACGGCTGCGGTCAAAACGATTCGCCCTGGCCAGGGCACGCCCGCTACTCTCCGCGACGTGAACCACCCCCGCGCACCCCACCGACCCTCATGAGTCTCGCCCGAACCCTGATCGACGTTCGGCCGCTGAGTACGTCTCCCGCCTTCAGACGGCTGCTGATCGGTCGGACCGTCTCCGTGCTGGGCAGCTTCATGACCATGGTCACCGTCATGTACCAGGTCTGGGACATGACGCACAGCACGGTCTGGACCGGCGCGGTGGGGCTGGCGCAGGCGCTGCCCATGGTGGTGTTCGGGCTGTTCGCCGGCTCGTGGGCGGACCGTGGCGACCGTCGGCGCATCTTCCTGTTCGCCACCGTCGGTCAGGCGGCCGTCTCGCTGCTGCTCGCGGTGCAGGGTTTCACCGGGCACGTTCCCGTGGTGGGCGTGCTCGGCCTGGTCGCCGCACAGTCATGCTGTTCGGCGGTCGGCGGTCCCGCGGCGGGCGTGTTCGTGCCGAGGCTGCTGCCGAAGGACCAGGTGGCGGCGGGGCTGGCGCTCCAGCAGGTCACCGGCCAGGCGATGATGCTCGCCGGTCCGGCGCTCGGCGGCATCCTGCTCGGCTGGGTCGGCATCGGGCCCTGCTACCTCGTCGACACCTTCTCCTTCGGGCTGGCGTTCTACGGCGCGTTCGGCCTGCCCTCTCTGCCGCCCGCGGGTGAACCGTCCCGGGCCGGACTGCACGGGGTGCTGGACGGCCTCCGTTTCCTGGCCGGGCACCGGGCGGTCCGTGGCGCCCTGATCACCGACCTGGCCGCCACCGTGCTCTCGATGCCGACCAGCCTTTTCCCGCTGGTCAACGCCGAACGATTCGGAGGCAGTCCGCGCACCCTGGGGCTCTTCCTGTCCGCGATGGCCGTCGGCGGCATCTCCGCGTCCGCGCTGTCCGGCACGGTCACGCGGCTCGGGCGTCCAGGGCCGGTGATGCTCTGCGGTGCGGCGATCTGGGGAGCGGCGCTCGCGGCCTTCGGTCTGATCCACGATCCGTGGACCGGACTCGGACTCCTCGTCCTCGCCGGGGCCGCCGACTCCGTCTCGGTGATCTCGCGCAGCACGATCGTGCAGACACACACGCCGGACGCCCTGCTGGGCCGCGTGACGGCGGCCGAGCAGATCGTCGGCCACGCCGGCCCCAACCTCGGCAACCTGCGCGGCGGTGTGGTCGCCGGCTGGGCCTCGGGGGCGACCGCGCTCGTCAGCGGCGGGCTCCTGTGCCTGTTCGCTGTCGCCCTGGTCGGCGCGAAGACGCCGGAACTGCGCGGCGGGTCCTTCCCCGACGCCGCGTCGACGCCCTGTCTGTCCAGCCCGTGATCGCCCCCGTACCGGACACACCGCGACGTACGCGGCCGCGTCGACACCCCGGTCCTGCGTGACGTCTGCCGCCCGGCGAGTGGGGACGAACCCTCTTCAGCGCAACGGTCCGGGCCGCCGGTCCCGGCCTCTGCTCCGTCCGGCCCGTCCCGGCCCACCGGGTCGCGCCACCCCGCACCACCCCGTCGCGACCCGGTCGGCAGCCTCAGCAGCCCGCTCTTCCGCGTCGTGGTGGTCAGTGCTCGCCGGGCAGCTTGTCGACCGGCGGGAACGCGACACCGGTCGGGGTGTCGAGGCCGGAAGCGACAAGCGTGTCCTGTCCTCCGTCGGCCTCCCGGACCCGTACCACCCGATTGTTGAGTCCATCGGCCACGTAGAGCCAGCCGCGGCCGTCCAGGGCGAGGCCGAGCGGGCCGCCGAGACCGGTGGTGGGCACCGTGCTCTGCGTGCCGCTGCCCGCGGACACCTTCACCACGCGGTTGTTGCCGCTGTCCGAGATGTAGAGGTCCCCGGCGGCGTTCAGCGCCACTCCGGTCGGTTGGGACAGGCCGACGGTGGGGACCGTGGTCTGACCGCCGCCGTCCGCGGCGACCTTCACGACCCGGTTGTTGACGAAGTCGGAGATGTACAGGTCCCCACCGGTGCCGAGGGCCAGGCCCCAGGGGTGGACCAGTCCCGTGGTGGGGACGGTCGTCTGTCCGCTGCCATCGGAGGGGACCTTCACCACGCGGTCGTTGAAACTGTCCGCGATGTAGAGGTTGTCGCGGGTGTCGACGGCGAGGCCCAGCGGGCGTGACAGGCCTACGGTGGGGACGGTGGACCGCTCCCCGCCCTTCGCCTCCAGCTTCACCACTCTGTTGTTGCCCGTGTCGGAGACGTAGAGCTCGCGGGCGGCGTCCCACGCCAGACCGGTCGGGCGCACTACGCCGTTGAGAGGGAGTGTGGTCTGACCGTCCCCGTTCGCCGGCACTCTCACCACGCGGTCGTTGCCGTAGTCGGACACGAACAGAGGTGGTCTGGCCGGTGAGGGACCATCATCCTCTGTCGCACCCGCCGGTCCGGCGGGGAGCGCGCAGAGCACGAAGACCCCCGCGATGGCCGCAAGCCGCCTGGCCCAGCCCCCTCTGCGGCCATCACCGCTCAAAGTCTCGCGCGTTCGTGATTCCGTTGTCGTGCGCTTCACGATTCGCCCATCTGTTCTCGACGGTCGGCGCGTCGCCGAACCGCCTGCGGAAACGGTTGCCGCCGCTCGGACGCGACGCCGCGCCGCTGGTACGACGGGCACCCGTCCCATGGCGCGGACACTGTCGTGGGTTCGGGCGGCGAGGAGGTCGGCGGCATGATCGATGCCTTCCCCCATGACGCGCCGCATCCCACCGCCGTCGCCCGCTCGGCGGACCCGCGTGCCGGGTGGGGCGGGCAGCGCAGGCGGGGCGAGCGCGGCAGCGGCGAACGTCCCCAGCGATTCCGTGGCCCGGTGCACGGCCTTTCAGGTCACGCCTCGGCCTTCCAGCCGCCGGAGTCGGTGTGCGAAGACCTGCCGTGCGCCTACGAGACGGGCGCCGCGAGAGGCACTTAGATTGCGGAGCATGACTACCGAGTCTCAGCGCTTCACCGTCCTGCTGGTCCCCGAATACGTCGAGAACAAGGACTCTGTCTCCGCGCAGGACTCGGCTGTGCGATCGGCCGTCGTCGAAGCTACCGGCGAGACAGGCGAAACGGGCTACCCGCGCTACGCCGGGGAGGGGATCGTGGCCGACATCGACCCCCGTACACGCACGGTCGAGGCGGTGCTGGTCGACGGCTCGGAGCTGGACTACGGGCTGAACGCCATGGTCGCTTCCTGATCAGGCCGTGGCCCTTCCCGCCCGAAGCCGCTGTGCGGGCCCGACCGCACCGGCCCGCCTCACCCCGGACGCACGCCCCGCGTTCCTCACGAACTGATCCTGACCGGACGCGCGGACAGATGAACGAACAGGCGCGGCGATGATTTCGGGGCGGGCGACCGGTCTTCATCAGGAAGTCGCCGTCAGGAAGTCGCCGTCAGGAAGTGGAAGGGAGATCCACCATGCCCACCGAGGAATCCGCGAGGCAACCCACCGCCGAACTCGATGCCCGCTACAGCTCCGCGCTGAATCCCCGCCCGGGTGCCGCGGGCGCCACCGTCACCGAGTGGGCCGAAGCCCAGCGGCTGCTGAAGGCCGCCGAGATCTTCTGGCTGTCGACGGTGCGGCCCGACGATCGACTGCACGTCACTCCCGTGATCGCCGCCTGGCACGACGGGGTGCTGTACTTCTCCACCGGTACCGGGGAGCAGAAGGCGAAGAACCTCGCTCATGACGCCCACTGCGCGCTGACCACCGGGGGGAACTCGCTCACCGAAGGGCTCGACCTCGTGATCGAGGGCAAGGCGGAGCCAGTTGCCGATCCGGCGACGCTGGAGAAGGTGATCGCGGCGTACGAGGCGAAGTACGGGGCGCACATCACCTCGCCGGAGGGCACCTTCCACGGCATCGGGGACGCGTTCCGAAAAGGGGACGTGGTGGTGTTCGCGGTGGCCCCGGCCACCGCGTACGGCTTCGGTCGCGACGACGGGGTCTACACCCATACGCGGTGGACGTTCTGAGCGACGGGGCTCCCTGCGGCCGGCGGATCCGAGGACGCCCGGCCGACGGACCGGTGTTCGACCGTGCGGCGTGGTTCGGTCCGCCGGTCGGGCCCTCTTCAGTCCGCCGGTCGGGCCGTCTGGTCGTCGAGCGCGGCGCGGAGCCAGTCGTGGGTGGCGCCGGGGGTCGGTTCCATCGAGTCGGTGATCTCGGCGGTCAGTTTCCAGTATTGGTCGATACGGGGGTCCGCGGCCAGCACCCCGCTGAGTCCGCGGCGAAAGGCGGGCGTGTCCCGCGCGCCGCGTGAGCGGGCGTAGGCGGAGACGAAGCAGTCGAGTGCCTCGCCCGCGTGCGGCGGCCGCTCCGCCCGCAACTGCGGCGATGCCAGCGCGTACGCCTCGACGAGACCGTCGTAGAGAACAGCGGGACGGCCCCCGTCGGGCCGGTGTGCCGCGGGCTGGCCGTTACCCGTGCCGGGGCAGGGGGCAGAGACGAAGGCGTGCAGCCGGGTGAAGGCCAGCACCTGGGCCGGCGTCGGGCCTTCGGGGAGCCGCGGAACAGAGTGGTCGACGATGGCGGAGACAAGCCGGGCCGGGAGCCGTGGCGGCAGCCAGCGCCGCCAGAAGCGTGCCAGTGGCGCCGTGCTGGGCGGGACGGACACGTCACCGATCAGCCGCAGCCGAGCGGCACGTTCCTCGGGGGCGCAGTCCTGGAGCAGTTGGAGGGCCGCCTCCTGCCAGCGGAGGGCGGTGAGGCGCGAGCCGATCTGCCGCAGCTGCCCCGCGACGACGTCCTCCAGTGTGTCCTCCTGGTCGAGGATCCGTCCCACGTCGGGAACCGGCAGGTCGAGGGTGCGCAGGGAGCGGATCAGGTGGAGCCGGTCGAGAGCCTCGGGCCCGTACCGGCGGTGGCCGCCGGTGCTGCGGGCACCTTCGGGCAAAAGACCCCGGTCCGAATAGAAGCGGACCGTCTTGACGGTGACGCCCGCGCGCTCGGCGAGCTCTCCGATGCTCCAGATGCTGTCGGGGGACACGGACTTGAACCTCCCTCAGGGGGAGTTCCTACCGTACCGGCGAGCGCGGGGCACCGGTACGGCCGGGCTCCGCGGACCACCGTGTGCGAGGAGACGGCGATGACGGCATTCATCCTGGTGGCGGGCGCCCACACCGGCGGCTGGATCTGGCAGGAAGTGGCTGCCCGGCTGAGGGAGTCGGGGGCGGAGGCGTATCCGGTGACGCTCACCGGCATGGACGGCCGCGGCCGGCCCGCGGGACCTGACACGAACCTGGAGACGCATGTCCACGACCTGCTGCGGCTGATCGACGAGGTGGACGCGCCCGAGGTGGTGATGGTCGGTCACTGCTACGGCATCTACCCCGTACTCGGCGCAGCCGACCGTCGTCCGCGGCGGATCGCCCGGATCGTCCACCTGGACGCGGGCATGCCCCGGCACGGCGACCGGGCCCTGACCCTGATGCCCGACGAGGCGATCCGCGACCGGCTGTCGCACGGGGCCGGTGCGGCCGAGGACGAACGGCTGATCCCTCCGCCGCCGCATGAGGGCTGGCAGCGCTGGGGCAGCGTCGCCGGACTCCCGTCGGCCGCACTGGCACGGCTGGCGGAGAACGCCGTCCCACAGCCGGTGGGCACGCTCACCCAGCCGCTCCGTCTGTCGGGAGCGGTGTCCGCGCTGCCGACGACCGGTGTCCTGTGTACCGGCAACGGTTCGAGCATCGCGATGGTCGAGGGCCTGGTGGGGTTGGGGGACCCCCGCTTCCAGGTGCTCGCCGAGCCTCGGGTCAGCTTCTTCGAGCTCGACACCGGGCACTGGCCGATGCTCTCCCGTCCCGGCGAAGTGGCCGACGTACTGCTCCGGGCCGCCGCGGGTGAAGGACACCGGGTGACCGCGGCAGTCCGCGAACAACCGGCGCACCTTCGTCCGTTCCTGATCGACGTACCGGAGCGGCACCGCGAGCGGATCGGACGGGTCGATCTCCACCTCCCCGACGACCGCACCGAAAACCGCGCCGAAAACCGCTCCGCCGACATCTCCGACGGCCTCGCCCGGGCCGGAGGTCCGTGGCCGGCGGTGGTGTTCGTACACGGCGGCCCGGTCCACCCCGACGTGCGGCCGACTCCACGCGACTGGCCGGGGTTCCTGGGCTACGCCCGCTACGTGGCGGGTACGGGAGCGGTCGGCGTGACGCTGGACCATGGGCTGCACGATCTCTCCGACTACGGACGGGCCGCCGATGACCTCGCCGAAGCGGTCGACCTCGTACGGGCTGATCCGCGCGTCGACGCGGACCGCGTGGCCCTGTGGTTCTTCTCCGCCGGCGGGCTGTTGTCGGCGGACTGGCTCGCGGCGCCCCCACCGTGGCTGCGGTGTGTGGCCGCGACCTACCCGGTCCTCGCACCGCTGCCGAACTGGGGACTCGTCGGCTCCCGGTTCCGCCCGGCGGTCGCTGTACGGACCGCGGGACGGCTGCCGATCGTGTTGACCCGGGTGGAACTGGAGCGCGCGGAGATCGCGGCGACTGTCGAGGAGTTCCTTGCCGCCGCCAAGGAGTGCGGCGGCGACGTCGAGGTGGTCGACGTACCCCTCGGCCACCACGGGTTCGAGACGACGCACCACACCGAGCAGGCGCGCCGCGCCGTGGAACGCGCGGTGCGGTCCGTGCTCGGGCACCTGAGGGGTTGAGGCATCATCGACCGCCCTGGCGCCGACGCCTCACCGGGCGTCGGCGCCAGGGCACCAGGGCACCAGGGCACCAGGGCACCAGGGCACCAGGGCACCAGGGCACCAGGGCACCAGGGCAAGATCAGGCCATTTCCGGTCTGATCGGTATTTCAGCCCCCCTCAGCTTCTACGCTTCGCGGGGCATGGTGTGGCAGAGGGGGACCTGGTTTGAGATATTTGTGTGCCGAGTTGGACGTGTTCGAGCGCGTCCCGTTCGTGTGACTGTGGGGTTGCGCCGGTATCGACACGAGCCCAAACGCCTTCAGTTGGGTGTTCCGGCCAGGTGGAACGACAGGCGCCGTGCCACGGTGCTCATGCTGAGCTTCGCGGGGAGAGCGGTGCGTACAGGCAAAGCCAAGGAGATGCGAAACCTGATCGGCCAACTGACCGACGGACTGGGACTTCCCGTTCCCACGACCCCGGACACCTTGTTCGCCGCGCTCATCGACAGGGTGTCCGAAATCAGGGGCCGTCAGGTCATCCTCCTCAAGGAAGAGTTCCCGCACCGCACCGCCACCGGCTTATGGCTCGACATGCCGGAGTACGACATCATCGTCGTCGACAAACGTGCGGCGCCGGTCCACAAGCTTGCGATCATCTGCCACGAGGTCTGGCACATGATCAAGGGGGATTGCGGCCACCACTCGGCGGGCGTCTCCGCCGCGGCACGAGCGCTGGACGGTCGGGCCGACCTTCATCAGGCGGTACGGGCCATGGCCGCGCGTACCGAGTTCCACGAACGCTCGGAGCAGGAAGCCGAAACCTTCGCACTGCGGGCGGTGACGCATCTGCGGATCTGGCTGGAGGGAGAGCCCGGCGGCCCCTCCGCGGACCGGACCCAGGTCGCGGGCCGGATCGGGGCCTCACTGGGACACCGCCGGTCCAAGGCCTGAACCGTGGTCGACTCCCCCTACTACCTGCCCGCGCTCGCCCTGTGGGGCGGTCTCGCGGCTAAAATGCCTGATCTGGTGCGCGCCTGGCGTGACCCGCTGATCCGGTCGGTTTGCTGGGTCATCTTCCTGGGCGGCGCCGGATTCGTTTTCGCCGCCCCACCCACTGTCGCGGCCGTGAACCACGCCAGCGGCATCCCGAATCTCGCCGCTCCCCTCGACTACGCGATCGTCAGCGCCTACAGCGCCTCCTGCTTGTTGCTGATCCTTCACTGGCGCGGCGGGCCGGCCGGCCATGTGCGGCGTCTGGCTCGAAGGTGGCAGATCGGCTACGTCATCCTGATCACGCTGCTCGTCGTCCTGTTCATGATGGGAGACGCCTCCGTCGAGCGGCGTACAGATCTTGACACCTACTACGCCACCACGCCGTGGATAGGGCAGATGATCGCGCTGTACCTGCTCGGCCATGTGACCGCCGCGGTGACAACCACGGCCATGTGCTGGCGCTGGGCGCTGCAGGTCCACGGCTGGCTACGGGCCGGGTTGTGGCTCCTCGTCGCGGCCTGGCTGCTGAACTTGTCGTTCAGCACTCTGAAGATCATCGCGGTGGCGGCGAGGTGGACCGGCGGGGACTGGGACGTTCTGAGCACCATCCTGGCCCCCGGCCTCGCAGGTCTGGCCGCCACGATCGCCGCCATCGGATTCACCGTGCCGCTGCTGGGCCCGCGGGTGGTCCGGCTCTGGCACGGCGTGGTCACCTGGTGGCGGCTCGGTCCCCTGTGGCATGAACTCAGCAGTGCCTCCCCCAACAGCCCGCTCGTCGCCCCCATCCCTTGGTATTCGTCGTGCTCCGTACGGCTCACCCAGCGTGAGGCCGGCATCCAGGACGGACTGAACCTCGTCCGCCCTCATCTCGACGACCGGGTTCGCTCACGCGCGCAGACAGCGGCCCGGTCCGCGGGCCATGGCAGCGAGGACGCCTCACGCATCGGCCTCGCCGCGATGATCACTGTTGCCGTCCACGCCCAGCCCGACGGCACCTGCGCCCCTGCCGACGCGTTCGACCACTGCGCCGGTCTCGCGGCACGGACCACCTTGATGGGTGTGGCACGCGCTCTGAGGTCGTCCCCCATCGTCGCGGCAGCCCGCGCCGCGGCCGAAGTCGACGAAGGAAACCGGGCATGACTCCCTCCGCTCTCCGCACCCTCCCAACTCTCCACGCGGCGTTACGCAGTCGCCCCGTCCTTCCCGGCCGACCATCAGGGTGGCCGCCCCAGCGAGCCACCGGCCGTCGTATGTGCCGTGCCGCCGCGCCGCCCCCACCACGCCCGCCGCGACGGGTCGCGGCGCCGCGACCACCGGCCGGACGGCGGAGCCCGGCCGCCTCCCGCGAAGGAGTGGCGGGCTAGTGGACAGCGGCATCGTCTTCTACGTTCCCGGCGTCCTCCTCCTGCTGGCCGCCGGGTTGAAGCTGTCGGCAGGCCCGAAAGCCTGGCGGGACTCACTCATCGCGTCGAGCGGCGCGATCCTTCTGGCCGGCTCCTCGGCGTGCATCCTGTCCGCCCCACCCACGATCCGGTTCGTCAACGACACGACCGGTGTGGCGAACTTCAGCGCCCCGCTCGTCTACTCGGGCATGACCGCGCTCAGCGCGGCCTACCTCATACTGATGATCAATTGGAAGGGCGGGCCGCCGGATGCCCGACGGCATGCCGTCCGGCTCGTACTGGCCGTGTACGGGATGGTGATCGCCGGCATCTGGGTCCTGTTCGCCCAGGCGGACGTGCCCGTGGAACGGGCCCAGGATTTGGACACCTACTACGCCGCCACGCCCTACATGCGCGAAATGATTCTGCTGTACATGGTCGCGCACACAGCCGCCACCATCGCCCTCGCGGTGATGAGCGTGAGCTGGCTCCGCGAGGTTCACGGCGTGACCCGCGCGGGCTTGGTCCTGCTCGTCGTCGGCCTGACGTTCGACGTGGGCTACCAGGTCGCCAAGTACACGGCCATGGCAGCACGCTGGGCGGGCGCCGACTGGGATTTCCTCTCCACCGATGTTTCCCCTCCTCTGGTCATGCTCGCCGGCATCACCTGCGCCTGCGGCTTCGCCATACCCAGGGTCGGGCCGCCGGCGGTTGACAATCTCCGCGCCTGGAGGCGCTACCGGCTGCTGAAGCCTCTGTGGAGCGAGATGCGGACGCTGCGTGCGCCGGCAGAGGGGATCATCCGCTGGTGGGATCCGCCCGTCGTGCGGCTGGCACGACAGGAGATCGCGATCTGGGACGGCTTCCTGGCCTGTTCGCCCTATCTCGATGACCAGGTGCGCACGACCGCGTACACAGAGGCGGTGGCGTCATATACCCCCGCCTGCACTTCCGGAGTACGAACGTTTCTGCGGTCGACAGCCGGTGTGGTCACGCAGCCCTTCCGCGCAGGACCGCAGACGCCGACGACGCCGACGACGACGCCCGCAACTGACGGCGTACCCGAACAAGTTGCCCACCAGGCCGCGCTGGTGGCCGAGGCTGCGATGCTGGCCGCGGCCCGTGTGCACGTTCTGCGCAACGGCGGCGCCGAGGTACCGGCGAGAGCGGGTGCGCTGCAGTCTCTCTCGAGACCGCAACTGATGGTGCGTCTCTCGCGGGCGTTGTCGTCGTCGCCGATCGTGGCCAAGGCACGGCACCACGCCGCCGTCCAGGCCACCCGGCAGGAGTAGCGAACGGCGGGACGGCGTGCCCCTCACCGGCCACCGGCGCCCCACCGGGTACGCCCCCCGGTCCACCGGCCCTTGGACGACGCGCGACGCGTGGTGGTCAACTCCGCCTCTTTCACTGAAGATTAGGACGCCATATCGGCCTGCGGGCACGTCCGCCCCGGCAAACCCGAGCGACCCGGTCGCGCCGGATGCCGCTGTCTCGTATGGCTGAGCAATTCCGACTTTCGCCGTCTCCCGTAAGAGAAATGAGTGCACGCTATGCCATCGTCTGCCAGAACTGCCTCCCGTCGCACCGCGGTGGTGATCGGTGGGGGGATGACGGGCATGCTCGCCGCAGCCGTGCTCGCCGACTTCGCAGACGTTCGGATCATTGAACGCGATGTGCTTCCCGACGGCCCACAGCCCCGCAAGGGACTGCCGCAGGCCCGCCACGCCCACATCCTGTGGTCCGGCGGTGTGAAGGCCCTCGACGACCTCCTGCCCGGCATCATCGCGCAGCTCGTCGCCCGCGGCGCCAACACACCTCGCATCATGGCCGACTTGGTGTCCAAGGCGCCGTCCGGCCAGTGGTTCCGCCGGTTCAGCCATGGCCGCCACACCAACCTGCTGTGCAGCCGCGACCTCCTCGACGCCGTGATACGCGCCCGAGTGCTGCGGGACGAACGCATCACCCTCCTCCAGGAGACCGAACTGCTCGCCCTTCAGGGCGACGGAGAGCGGGTGACCGGCGTCAGCATCCGGGCGGATCGGTCCGAGCGATCCATCCCGGCCGACCTGGTGATCGACGCGAGCGGCCGGGCGAGCCGTGCCCCCACCTGGCTGAAGGATCTCGGACTCCCACCGATCGAGGAGCGGTCCGTCGATACCGGCACCGGCTACGCCAGCCGGGTGTACCGCGCACCCGGCAGCACCGCTGACGGCTTCCCCATCGTCAATGTCCAGGCCGATCCCCGCCAAGTCCCCGGTCGTGGCGGCATCATCACCCCCATAGAAGAGGGCCGATGGCTCGTGACCCTCTCAGGAACCCGCGGCGGACAGCCCAGCAGCGACAACGACGAATTCCTGCCTTTCGCCCTGAGCCTGCCTCACCCCATCATCGGCGAACTGCTGGCCGGCGCCGAGCCCGAAACCGACGTCATCACCACCCGCAGTACAGCCAACAGGCGGCGCTACTACGAGAAGGCCGTCCGCTGGCCCGACGGCTTCGCCGTACTCGGTGACGCGGTCGCGGGCTACAACCCTGTGTACGGCCACGGGCTGAGCGCCGCCGCACAGAGCGTCATCGCCCTGCGCCACGTCCTGCGGCAGCGGCACATCGGCGCACCCGGCACGGCTCGGCGTATCCAAAAGGCCGCGGCGCGTCCCGTCGAGAACGCCTGGAGTCTGGCCGTGGGCCAGGATGTGTTCTACCCGGGCGCCAGCGACCAGCCTCCCACCCGCCTCGAAAAGACCCTCGCGGCGTTCGTCGACAGGGCGGTCGACGCCGGCTCACGCAACCCGCACGCCCTGCGCATCCTGCTGGACGTGATGAGCATGGAACGATCCCCGGCCCGGCTGCTGATGCCCGACATGCTCGCCCTTGTCTACCTCGGCCGGAAGGAACCGTCTCTGGAAGGCCCGCCGCTGACGGAGCACGAACGCGGGGCCGTCGCCACCTGAACGGGTGCGGCGGGCGGCGGCTGCTCCGCCGGCGTCCTGGTGAACGGTGTGACGGGACGCTCCAGGGCTTCGCCGTCCAGGGTGATGTCCACGACCTCGTTGTAGAACGCGAGGAGTCCCTTGACCGCACCCACGGCGGGCAGCGGCTCCGGGTAACTCCAGACGACGTTCGGCGGGACGCCGTCCCCACCCCGCCTCGACCAGTACTCGGCCGTGCCCTTGTAGGGACACCCGGTGCTGTGTTCGGTGGGTACGAACAGGTCCAGGCGGACGTCCTCGCGCGGAATGTAGAACCGCGTCGGCAGCCCGGTCTCGAACAGCAGGACCGGACGGTGGGTGTCGGCGACGAGTGTGCCGTCGATCTCGACCCTGACATGGCGGCTGCTGGGGATGGCGTCCACTCGTTTGTGCGGGTCGCGAGGATGGATGAAGATCTCTTCCTCCTCCTCGTACCAGTGCTCCAGACCGCGTCCGACGCGCCGGAACCACTCGAACGCGATATGGCCGGCCAGGTCGGCGGCGGGGAACGTCCACGCCGCGTTCTCCACGAGCTCGCCGTCGAGTTCGAGGTCGTAGAAGATCCGCGATCCGGTGTGCGTGCCCGTCGCGGGATTCTTCGCGGGGCGGAGCAGGTCCTCGCGGATCTCCTCGCGAGGGAACGCGTACAGCGGAACCGGTACCGCCGGCTCCCACACGAGGACGGCATGTCGACTGTCCACGACGGTGACCTCGCCGGTGCGGCCGCGCACCCAGCGTTCGCTGGGCTCCCACAGGAGGCCCTCCGGGGTTGTCCGGACGGCTCGCGCGGTGGGGAACGTCGTCATGACTGTCTCTCCTTCGGCTCGGGCTCACCGCCTCAGTCGGTCGGGCGTCGCTTGGCGAGCCAGGTGACCATCTTCGGGTCGCGGTGGTCGAAGAACAGCGACGTGCCGGTCTCCAGGGTGGCGATGGCGGCCATCTGGTCGTCGGTGAGCGCGAAGTCGAAGATGTCGATGTTCTCCGCCATGCGCTCGGCACGGACCGACTTGGGGATCGCGACGACACCGCGCTGGGTCAGCCACCGGAGAACGACCTGCGCGACGGACTTGCCATGTTGGGCACCGATCTCGCTCAGCAGCACGTCGGTGAACAGGTCGTTCTTGCCTTCGGCGAATCCGCCCCACGACTGGATCTGCACACCGTGCTCGCGCATGAGGTCCTGGTCGGCGGTGCGCTGGAAGAAGGGGTGGGTCTCGATCTGGTTGACCGCGGGCGTGATCTCGTTGTTCAGGACGAGGTCGACGAGACGGTCGGGGTAGAAGTTGGCGACACCGATCGCCTTGGCACGGCCTTCACGGTTGAGAGCCTCCATGGCGCGCCACTGGCCGTAGACGTCGCCGTACGGCTGGTGCATCAGGTACAGGTCGAGGTAGTCCAGGCCGAGCTTGCGCACAGAGGCGTCGAAGGCACGCTGGGCATTCTCCTCGGCCGGTGCGTCCTGGACCCACAGTTTGGTGGTGACGAACAGGTCCTCACGCGGGATGCCGCTCTTCTTGACGGCACGGCCCACGGCTTCCTCGTTGCCGTAGGCGGCGGCGGTGTCGAGCAGCCGGTATCCCGCCGCGAGGGCTTCGGTGACTGCCTGCTCGGTCTGCTCCGGCGGAATCTGGTAGACGCCGAAGCCGAGGATGGGCATCTGGACACCGTTGTTGAGAGTGACGGTCTGCATGGAGATCTTTCCTTGCTGTTCGGGTGGGCCGTGGGAGTCGGGCCGTGGGAGTCGGCCGGTCTGCGGTCGCTCAGGCCGGACCGCGAAGACAGCGGCCCTGGTAGCGGTCGCAGTGGCAGGGCGGTGGCCGTGGCACTGACGGTTGGTCGCTGCCCCGGTCGCAGTGGCGGGGCGGTGGTGGCACTGACGGTTGGTCGCTGCCCCGGTCGCAGTGGCGGGGCGGTGGTGGCACTGACGGTCGGTCGCTGTCGCTCTCGCGGTCAGTCATCCCCAGTTCCAGGGCCCTGTGCAGCGTACGGATGGACTCCTCCTCGTCGGTTCCGGAGTCGGTGTAGCCGTGGGGCATCCCGGATCGCACGGGGCCCGATCCGGGAGACATCCAGGTCACGCAGCTCGATATGGCGCATTCGCTCTCTCCGGTTCCTCTCCTTCCAGCGGTTCCACTGTGGCCCGCTCGCCCGGCCCGCGCCCGCTGTGGGGGTCCTGGCACCGCTCCGGCCCCGGCTTTCGCGGGCTGGGGCGTACTGGGCACTGATTCCGGTTCCCGGCCCGCACTGCCCCTGGGCTCACGGGCTCCGCGGGGGCATGGATCCACCCTCGCGCGGATTCCGTCCCGGTGGCAGGCCGGGCTCTCCGGGGGTAATGGCAGGGCCCCCCATCACGCCGCCGGGCAGGTCGGCGCGGTGTGACACTGAAGCCATGGCACCTGAGCGCACCCCCACCAGCAGCGGCGGAAGCGAGGGCGTGGAACTCGGCCGGTTCCTGCGGGCCCGACGCACGCAGACCAAACCGGAGCAGGTCGGTCTCACCGTCGGCACCGGGCTGCGCCGGACTCCGGGGCTGCGCAGGGAGGAGCTCGCGACGCTGTCCGGGATCAGCATCGACTACTACGTACGCCTGGAGCGCGGCAAGGAGACCCGCCCCAGCCCCGCCGTCCTGGACTCCCTCGCCCGCGCCCTCCGGCTCGACGACCGGGAGCACCAGCACCTGCGCGAGCTGGCCGCCCGAGCCGCGCGGTACGCCCCCGAACCGCCGCCCCCGCCGAGCCGGACCGTGCGCCCCCACCTCGGACTGCTGCTCGAAGCGATACGCCCCAACCCGGCCTACGTCGTCAGCCGCAGCATGGACCTCCTCGCCTGGAACCCCGGCGGCCTCGCGCTGTACGCGGGCCTGGAGGACTGGCCCGCCAAGCAGCGCAACCTGGCCCGCTACTTCTTCCTCCACCCGGCCGCCCGCGGCCTGTTCCCCGACTGGGACACCCTGGTGCGTTCCTGCGTCTCCCGGCTGCGCGCCACGGCCGGCACCGCGCCCGACGCCCCCGACCTGACCAACCTCGTCGGCGAACTCCTGCTCAAGAGCCCCGAGTTCGCGGGGCTCTGGGAGCGCTACGAGGTGACCGGTCTCAAAACCGGGCACAAGACATTCCGCCACCCGCACGTCGGCACGATCAGCCTTGTCCCCCAGTCCATGCACCTGGAGGGCACACCCGGCCAACGCCTCGGCGTCTACACGGCCGAACCCGGCACCCCCGACTACGACGCCCTGCTCCTGCTCGACATGACGGCAGCCGAGCCGGCACCGCACACCGCGCCGTCGGACCCGGGCTCGATTCGCCGACAGCACTGACATCCTCGACGGGGGGCGAACTCGACGACGGCGTACCGGAGCCGGCCTTCTCGACCGCGCCGCCGGCAGGACAGCAGGCCCACGGCGGGCAGGTCGTCCGCGACTCGCGCCGGGAGGAGCCCCCGCGCGGTAGCGTGATCATCATGGCGGACTGGGATCTTCGGCCGGCGTCGCTTCGAGACGTCGAGGCGGTGGCGGAGTTGCGTGCCGTGGTGCTGCGGGCGGATCTGGAGAGGCTCGGGCGGTACGACCCGCACCGCGTGCGGCAACGGCTGCGGGACGGCTTCGACCCGGCCCACACCTGGGTGATCGAGGTCGGTCGCACGCTGGCCGGCTGCGTGGCCCTGCGAGCGGCCGAGGACGGCCACTGGCTCGAACACTTCTACCTCGCCCCACATCTTCAGGGCAGCGGAATCGGTTCGGGTGTGCTGAGCGAACTGCTGAAGCGGTGTGATCGCCTTGGTGTCCCGATACGACTCAACGTGCTGCAGGGCAGTCCGGCTCAACGGCTTTACGAGCGGCACGGGTTCACGGTTGAGGCAGAGGATCCGGTGGACGTGTTCATGGTGCGCGATCTCGCCGACCGCTGACCGGCGAAGCACCTTCCCGGTGAAGAAGTAGGCCGACTTGGGCTTCGCCCTGTGAACTGGCCCGCATTCTCACGCGAGCGGCCTCGCGACCTGTCGGGCGACCTGGTCACCCGCGGCGCACTGGGCCAGATCTGGAAGCTGTCCGGACGCGGCTCCTCGTGGGCGGTCAAGGAACTCCTCTTCGGCTGTGACGCCGATCAGGCCCGCCGGGAGGCCGCGCTACCGCACGCCGCGGAGAGCCTGGGCATCGCTTCACCGCGGCTCCATCCGAATCGCCACGGCGACTACGTCTCCCGCCTCGCTCCGGTCCCGCCTCGCTCCGGAGCGTCGGCCGCGGATTCCAGCGGGTCGACAGGGGTACCCAGGGCATCAGGCCGGCGATCGGGGGTACCTCCTCTGTGGAGGTTCATGATGTTCGAGGCAGGTGACATCCGCGAATGGCGTGGTCACAGCGTGGTGGATCCCGGTGGTCACAAGATCGGGGTCCTGGAGTCCGTCTACGTCGACACGGCGACCGACAGTCCTTCCTTCGCCACGGTGACCGTGGGACTGCCCACGCGCCGTCGCCTGGTGTTCGTTCCCCTTGACGGCGCGACCGTCGGGCCGGGCTACCTGAAGGTCGCTCACGACAAGAACCTGGTGAAGAGGGCCCCCGCCATCGACACGGACGGCGTGCTGCCCGCCACGGACGAGCCGGGAGTCTTCGCACACTACGCACTCGAATACACACCGGGCGTCAAGGGCGAACGCCGTCTCGCCCGTCGCTGATCCGCCGCAAGCCGCCGGGAGAGCCGATGAACCTGTTCCTGTTCCTGATCCTCGTGGCCCTCGTGCTGGGCATCATCGGATTCGCCGCCCACGGGCTGTTCTACCTGTTCATCATCGGCTGCTTCGTCCTGATCGCCGATCTGGCCTACGCCGGCATGCGCTTCCGCCGCGGCGGACGAAAGCACCGCACGGCCCGGTGAGCCCGGACGTCCTGCATCGGGCGCTCCTGCACCGGAGCCCCGGCATCGGGCGCTCGGGGCCGGTCCCCTTCTCCGGCGGCCCCGGGGGGGGGTGCCTCTATGTCCTTCGTCAAGGCCGTGCTGGTCATGCAGGGGTGGTTTCGGGGAGGCGGGGTTCGTAGAAGGTGCCGTCTCGGAGCA